>SLLG01000196.1 GCA_007134215.1 Opitutales bacterium
GCGAAGGCGATGTGGTGCGGGCTGGACGCGTCGGGGCTGTCGCACGCGCTGGCGCACGACCCGCCGGAGGCGGCGGATCGGCTGCGGGAGCGGTTGCGCGCGCGCATGGGGAACGTATCGGAGTTCATGCGCACGCTGCGTCAGCGCTATACGATGTGGTTCAACAAGACCTACGACACGGTGGGGACGCTGTGGGCGGAGCGCTTCACGAGCGTGCTGGTGCAGGACGTGCCGTGGCTGGTGGGCTTGGTCGCGGCGTATATCGACCTGAATCCGGTGCGGGCGGGCTTGGCGGAGCTGCCTGAGGACTACCGCTGGAGCGGGTATGCAGCGGCGCTGTGCGGCGCGGACGCGGATCTGCGGCGCGCCCTTGCAGGCTGCTTTCCGGGTGAGGGCGGAGATGACGGTGCGCTGGCGCGCTATCGGCTACTCATGCTGGGGAAGGGGGCGGCGTCGAAGCGCGACGGGACGGGCGGTCGGGTCGACCCGGTGGCGTTGGCGGAAGCGGCGGCGGCCGGCGGCGAGCTGGAGGCGCACGAACTGCTGCGCCTGCGGGCGCGGTTCTTCACGCGGGGGAAGGCGTTGGGGACGGAGGCGTGGCTGCGGGAAGGAGCGGGCGCGGCGGCGTTCTCGCACCTGGATAAGCCGCCCGGGGCGCGTTCTGTCGACGTGCTGAGGCACAGCCATCTTGCAGTGGCGGGACGGGGGCGCGGCGCCGGAGGCGTGGAGGCACCGAAACCGGAGTAGCTCGTGCCGCCGCAGGTCGAAATTCGCTGGCTTGGTGTTCCGCACGGGGCCTGTAATGAGACCCCGCTATAACACCGACACAATTGCTTTGCAGAGGTATTCGAGGTTTGCCGGTGTGATGCCGGCAACGTTGATGCGGCCGCTGCCTACGATGTAGATGCTGTGCTCTTCGCGCAGGCGATCCACTTGTCCGCGGTCGAGCCCGGAAAAGGAGAACATGCCCTTCTGCCTTTCGAGGAAGCTGAAGTCGCGGACGGCGCCGGCGTCCTTTAGGCCTTCGACAAAAGCTTTCCGCGTTCCCGCGATGCGGGACTGCATGGCGGAGAGTTCCTCCTTCCAGAGTTCCGTCAGCTCCGGATCGTCGAGGATAGCCGTGACGATGCTGCCGCCGTGGGCGGGCGGATTGGAGTAGTTCGTGCGGATGACGGCCTTGAGCTGACTAAGCACGCGGGCGGTGGCGTCGGGAGATTCTGTCACGACGCTAAGGGCGCCGACGCGCTCGCGGTAGAGCCCGAAATTCTTCGAAAACGAGCTGCTCACAAGGATATCCAGCCCGGCTTCGACGAGGGCGCGCACACTCGCCGCGTCGGGGTCGAGGCCGTCGCCGAACCCTTGGTAGGCGAAGTCGACGAGGGGCAGGAGGGAGCGGGCGCGCAGGGTGTCCGCGAGGGCGCGCCATTGCTCCGGCGTGAGATCCGCGCCCGAGGGGTTGTGGCAGCAGCCGTGCAGGACGACGACATCACCCTCCGGAAGGTGGTCGAGTTTCTCCCGCATGGCTTCAAAGGCGACGGCGTTGGCGGCGGCGTCGAAATACGGATAGACTTCGGTCTCAAGGTGGGCGGCGCGGAAGATACCCGGATGGTTCGGCCATGTGGGGTCGCTCAGCCAGACGCGCCGCGGCCCGAGGAGATGGCGGACAAAATCGCCCGCGACGCGAAGTGCCCCCGTGCCGCCCGGCGCGTGTATGGTTGCGACGCGCCCGGAGTCGGCGGTTTCTTCGCCAAAGACAAGGCGCGCGACATGCCGCCCGTAGGCGGGATCCCCGGAGATCGGCATGTAGCTCTTGGTCGATTCGTTTGCGAGGAGGCGCTCCTCCGCGCGCTTCACGCATTCGAGGACGGGGCTCTTGCCCGTCTCGTCCTGAAAGACGCCGACGCTGAGGTTTACCTTATCCGGGTTGGTGTCGGCTTTAAACGCGTCGGAGAGCCCGAGGATGGGATCGGGCGGCGCGGCGGCGATGTCGCTCAGGGGATGGAGGGCTTTGGACGGGTTGGCGTGCATTGCGGAAGAGATAGGATGAGAGTTACTTACGTAGTGAGCCGGTGGTTGGTGTCAATCGCAGGCCTTCTCCGGTCGAAGGATATGGTTGGCGGATGCGGGGGGCAGGGCGCATGATGAATGGTTGACGCCTTCCGGGCGAGCGGAATGATGCCCCGACATGAAGTCCTATCGCTGGAGACCGCATCCGTGGCACGGACTGGAGCCGGGCGAAGATGCGCCCAAGGTGGTGAACGCGTATATCGAGATCACTCCCTTTGACTCGATGAAATATGAGATCGACAAGGTGACGGGCTATTTGCGCATCGACCGTCCGCAGTCGGGGTCGTCGTTGCCTCCCTGTGCCTACGGGTTTGTGCCGCGGACCTACTGCGGCGACGGTGTGGCGAAGTTCGAGGAGGACGCGCGGGAGGGCGACGGCGATCCGCTCGACATCTGCGTGATTTCGGAACTGCCCATCAACCGGGCGGAGATCGTTGTCTCGGCCAAGGTGCTCGGCGGGTTTTGCATGATCGACGGCGGCAAGGCGGACGACAAGATCATCGCCGTTCTCGACAACGACGCCATCTGGGGCAAGGCGACCAACCTGAAGGGACTTCCATCCGATCTTGTGGCCCGCATCCAGCACTATTTCTCGACCTACAAAACACCTTACAACGCGCCCGCGCCGGACATCGTCAAAGACCTTTATGGCCCCCGCCAGGCGCACCGCGTCATCCGCGCGGCGATGGAGGATTATGCCGGGCGTTACGCGGCGGAGAATGGCGAGGAATCCGTTTAGTGGCTTTGGCATCTGAAAATCGTGGTGATGCGGCGGTTTACGCGCGTTTTGCGGAACGATTCGCGGCGTGGTCGGCGGAGATTGACCGGGCCGCTTTGGTGCGCGGCGACGCGCTCGACGCGAAGATGGAAGCCGTGGCGCGGGCCGTGGGTGTGTGCCATCCGGAACGGATTCGCATTCAAATCGTGGACGAAATTCCGTTTCCATGGCATGACCCGGAGTTGAGGGAGACGGGACAGCGGCTCGGGCTCGTGGGCGATGGCATCCGCGGGAATGCGCAGGTTTTCGGTTACGCGGTTTTGAGTGTTCCTGATTACGCGCGGTCAGTGGAGAAGATGGCCCATGAATTCGTCCATGTCATGCAGGTCGAACGGGAGGGGTCGTTTGAGGCGTTTGTGCGACGCTACTTGACCGAGGTGCGGGAATTCGGTTACCACCGGGCACCGTTGGAGATTGAGGCTTATGCCGCGAATGAGCGGTTTGCGGAAGGCCGGATGCAGCCGTAGGCGAACCGTATGGCGGCCTCGTGTCGATGAGCACGCGGGTCGTTGCCGGTTGGCGCTGCGGCAGGTCAGGCAGGATCCGGCATGTAGGTAAAGTCGCGGAAGACCACGGATCGGCCGCCGCCGCTCAGGTCCTCGGCGGCGAGCGCGATATAGCAGCCCGTGAAACCGTAGATGAGGGCACCCTCGTCGGAGAGAAAACGGGCGTCGATCCCGCCCCCCACAGCCGACCATTTGCTGCCGTCGGCGGACTGGTGGAAGCGCACCCGGCCGTCACGGATTTCGCCTTGTATCCAGACGGGACTACCTGCGGCGGCGACTTCGTTTTCCAGCAGGTGGGTGACTTCGGTTTGGCGGCACTGGATGATTTGCCAGGCGGCGTTGCCGTTGTCGTCGCGGCTGAGGCGCAGGTAGAGGTATCCCTCGGTGTTGTAGAAAAAGGCGAGCCCCGCCGAGTGCATGAAGTTTTGCGGATCGAATTCCATCCGCACCGTGGCGCGAACGTGAAAGTGGCGGAGACGACAGGCAACGAGGCTCTGCCGGCGGCGGCAGGAGAGCGACTGGCGGCCGCGCAGAACGAGTCCGCCTTCCGCGGCCCAACCCAGCCAGCTGCCGTCGGCCGGTTCGCGCTGTGTATTCCACTCCGGGCCGAGAGGGCCGTTCGCGAGCGGGTCTTGGAAGCCCGCCCATGCAGGATTCTTCGTAGGCGTGTCCGCCCCGGCTGCGGGTTTGCCGCATACGCTCCAGTGGAGACCGGGTAACGGACCCGTCTCCGGGATCCGCGGCCACCCGTCTTCGGTCCATTCCATCGGCTGGAGTGCGGTTTCGCGCCCGAGCACACAGAATCCGTCTTCGAGAGGCCGGGCACATAGATGGGCCATCCACCATGCTCCGTCCTTCGTTTGCACAAGCGAGCCGTGTCCCGTTTTATGAAGGGGACTCGCGGGACATCCTTTCGCGGTGAGCACGGGATTGTGCGGGCAGACCTCGTAGGGGCCGCCGATTTCGCGCGAGCGGGCCACCGTGACAGCGTGGTTCCAGCTCGTCCCGCCTTCGGCCGCGACGAGGTAGTACCATCCGTTGATACGGTAGAGGTGCGGGCCTTCGGTGCAGCGAAGCTTCGTGCCCCGGAAGATGAGCTTTCGTTCGCCGACGAGGGAGCGGGTGTCCGGATCGTACTCCTGCAGGGTGATTCCGGCGAAGGGGTTTTTTCCGGGCCGCGGGTCCCACAGTTGCTGCAGGAGATACTTCCGTCCGTCGGTGTCGTGAAAGAGCGACGGATCAAATCCCACACCGTTGAGGCGCACGGGGTCCGACCACGGACCTTCGATCTTCTCCGCCGTGACGAGAAAATTCTCGACGTCTTTATGGGGCTTGGCGAAGTGATACACATTGGAGTAGACGAGATGAAAGCGCTCGCCGTCATGGCTCAGCGCAGGGGCCCAGACCCCGCCGGAACAAGGGATGCCGCGCATGTCGATCTGGCTGCGGCGCGTTATGGCGTAGGAACAGTGCTTCCAGCGGACGAGGTCGGCGGAGGCATGGATTCGCACGCCCGGCCACCACTCGAAGGTAGAGGTCGCGATGTAATAGACAGAGCCTACGCGGACAATACACGGATCGGGATGAAACCCGGGAAGAACCGGATTGCGGATGATTTCGGTCATTTTCTACCCCAAGCGCTTTTTTCCGCTAATGTAGAGTCAATTCGTATCCCGGGGGACCTGCCCTATCGAATGCGGAGGCGGGCGGTTTCTTTGGCTTGGAGCCTGCGGCGAAACCGGTTTGGCTTTGTGCTGATGAGGTTCTTACCCGAGCTTTTCGAGAACAACCGGCGGTGGGCCGAGCGTATGCGCAAGACGGATCCGGAGTTCTTCGAGCGTCTGAGCGCGTCGCAGCGTCCGAAATACCTGTGGATCGGTTGCTCGGACAGCCGTGTGCCCGCCAACCAGATCGTCGGCCTGCCGCCGGGCAAGATGTTTGTGCACCGCAACGTGGCGAACCTATGCGTGCATTCGGACATGAATTTTCTCTCCGTCCTGCACTATGCGGTGGAGGACCTGCGGGTGGAGCACGTCATTGTGTGCGGCCACTACGGGTGCGGGGGTGTGCGCGCGGCGATGGGCGACGGTTCGCAGGGACTGGTCGACAACTGGCTGCACTATGTGCGCGACACGCGGAGCCGCCACGCGGAGGAGCTGGAGCGGTTGGCGGACGGGGACGCGCGGTGCGACCGCCTGTGCGAACTCAATGTGATTGAGCAGGTGGGCAACCTCGCGCACACTTCGGTGGTGCAGCGGGCGTGGGCGGAGGAGCGGGCCCTTACGGTGCACGGTTGGATTTACAACCTGAAGGACGGGCTCCTGCGTGATCTCGGTGTGAGCGTGGGCGCGGTCGAGGATGTGGACGGGGCCTACCGGATCCGTTTATAGCGGCTAACTGACGGCTTCCGGCACGGAAGTGCTCGCGGAGACGATTCCCGAGAGGGTCTCGCGCAGAGATACCAGACTGTCGGCATCGCCTTGGTTTTTGTCGACCGGCTCTATGTAGAAGGTGTCGACGGCAACATTTTTCTCGGTGGAGATGCGGGCGAAGGTGATGTCGAACCCGTGGTCATAGATGGCGCGGGCGAGGCGGTAGAGGAGGCCGATACTGTCGGTTGCCTGAACTTCGATGATGGTGCGGCGCAGGGAAAGCTCGTGGTAGACTTCCACGCTTGGTTGCAGCTGCGCCTGGAGGCGCTCCTCACTGCGGAGGAAGCTCGGCTTGCGGTGGCGCGCGGCCTGCTCCTCGATTTCATTGAGGAGGTCGCGGTTGTGCAGGAGGGCGTCTTCGAGGTGGCTGCGGAAGAGTTCGCGGGCCTTGTTGTTGCGCACGATGCCGCCGTCGGGTTCGCTCACGTAGAAGGTGTCGATGGTTATGTGGTCGGCGCGCGTGAGGGCCTTGGAGCTGACGATGCTCAGCCCGGCTACGCTGAACGCCCCCGCCAGCTTGTAGAAAAGACCGGCACGGTCCCATGTGACGACATGGACGGCGGAGAGCCCGAGGTTGACGTCGTCCTGCCACTCCACGACGGGCGAGAGGGAGCCGAGGGAGTCGGCCCCGGCGATGGTTTCGAGCAACTCATGCACCATGCGCAGGTGGAGCACGATTTCCTCCACGTTGTTGTGGATGAAGTAACGCTCGGGAAGGAGGTTGAAGTGGGCTTCGACTTCTTCTTTCGAGAGTTCGGGGACTTTGCCGAGAATGGATTCCTTTGAGATCATTTCGAGACGGGGCATGTCCGCGGGCTGCTCGCCCATGTGGCTGCGAGTGGCCGCGTACAGGTGAGTGTGAAGAGCATCCTTGTAACTGTTCCAGAGACTGACGGATGTCCCGCGCGCGTCGCAAAACGTGAGCACATAGAGGTAGCGGAGGCTTTCGGGGTCTCCGACCAATTCTGCGAACGCCTGTGTCGTGCGCGGGTCATCGATGTCGAAGTGTTGCCAGAATCGTGCCATTTCCAAATGGCGGCGGATAAGGCGCACGACGCGCGGGCGCAGCTCGACGGGAACCTTGAGGCGGTCAAGGACTGTTTCGGCAATCTCCGCGCCGGTTTCGGCATGGTTCTGGATGGCGTGTCCTTTGCCGATATCGTGCAGGAGGAGGACGAGGTAGAGGAGGGCGGGGAGCTGCGTTTCCTCGACGGCCTCGCGGTATTTTGTCGTGAGGGCGGGCTCTTCACCGGAGAAAATATCGTCGAGCTGGCGGATGGTTTCGAGGGTATGTTCGTCGGCGGTGTAGCGGTGGTAGTATTCGTGCTGGACAAGGCAGTGGAGATCTTCCCACTCCGGGACCACACGGGAGAGAACGCCGGTGCGGTTCATCTGCTTGAGGGCGGGGTAGACCTCGCCCCGGCTCTGGAGGATGGAACGGAAGCAGCGGGCGGCTTCCTCGGATTGCACGAGGGCGTCGTCAATGAGCCCGAGGTGCTTCTCGATCAGGCGGATAAGCTCGAAGTGGATGCTCACCTTGAACTGCTGCGCATGCCGGAAGACGCGGAGCAACCGCATGGGATCCTGCCGGAAAACCCGCTCGGAGGCGGCGGAGATCTCGCCCCGCGCGATGATGAAGCCGTCCACCTCGTTGGGGCGGCGGCGCGACTCGAGGACGGCCCGGAAGGTCACCCGTCCGTTCGCCTCGAGGGCGAGGCGTTCCTCAATGTAGTTCGAAAGGCGGTCGACGAAGCGGGCATGGCGGTAGTAGTCGCGCATGAACACCTCGACGCGGCGGAAGATGTCGCGCTGGCGGTAGCCGAGGCCCCACGCCACACGGGGTTGTTTTTCGAGGTTGAGGAGGTCGGTGGGCCGTTTGCTCTGGGCGTGGAGTTCGTTGCGGGTGCGGAGGAGGAATTCGTGGGCGTCGATGAGTGAACGCTGTTCGTTTTTACTCAAAATTCCTTTTTTAACCAGTGTTGCGAGGTCGCGCGTGTTCATTTTTAGCCGCGCCATCCAGAGAATATTCTGAAAATCGCGCAGACCGCCGATGCCGTTCTTGAGGTCGGGCTCCTGGAGGAAGACGGTGTTGCCGAAGCGTTCGCGGCGGGCGTGTTGGTCCTTGAGGCGCTGCTCGATGTAGGCGCGGGCGTTGTCGCGGTCGATGAAGCGGTTGTATTCGCGGTCGAAGCGGGCGGCGAGCGTTTCGCTGCCGCAGACGCGGCGCGATTCGAGGAGGGCGTTCTTCGTCTGGATGTCCGCCATGGCCTCGCCCATGGCCTCCTGGAGGGTGCGTGTGCTGTGGCCAACCTTCAGGCCGAGGTCCCAGAGCATGTAGAGGATTGTGTCCGAGAGGCTGCGCTGGAAGGCGGCGAGGTCTTTGCTCCGTGATCCGCGCGGGGGGTAGAGGAACATGATGTCGATGTCACTGAACGGGCACAATTCCTCGCGCCCGTAGCCGCCGAGGGCGAGGACCGCGCAGTGAAACGGATCCTTGCCGGATTCGCGCCGCCAGTGCAGAAGGGCCAGCTCGTAAAGGCGCCTGATGAGGACATCGAAGAGAATCGAACGGGAGAGGGCGACCCGCCGCCCGCTGCCGCCGCGGCGGTGGTAGCGGGCGAGCACCTTGTTGCCGTGATCGAGGAACCCCCGGTAGCGGCGGAGGTTGTCGGCGGGTTTGTTGCCGAGCGAGGCGAGCCCCGCTTTTTCCGACTGGCGCAGGAGGCGGGCGCGGAACTTGTCCGGTTTGGGAACGGAAGTCACGTGGAAAGCCTTGGGAGGCGTGTGACGAATGGCAAGAGCCGCGTTTTCCTTTTGACTTGGCGGGAGGGGCGTTCGATCACTTGGGGTTTTGCGGATGCCGGGGCACCCCCGCGCGCCGCCCTGCGCAGAAAGATCCATGGCCGAAATTGCAAAAGCCTACGACCCCTCCACGGTCGAAACGAAATGGTATGAAGCGTGGCTGGAGGGCCGGGCGTTCGCCGCCCGTGCGAACCCGGACCGCGAGCCGCACTGCATCATGATCCCGCCGCCCAATGTGACGGGCATGCTGCACATGGGGCACATCCTCAACAACACCCTGCAGGACATCTTCACGCGCCGCGCGCGCCTCGAGGGCAAGGAGGCGTTGTGGTTTCCGGGCACTGACCACGCCGGCATCGCCACGCAGACGCGCGTCGAGCGCAAGCTGCGCGAACAGGGCAGGCACCGGCGCGACCTTGGTCGGGAAAAGTTTGTCGAGGCCGTCTGGGAGTGGAAGGAGGAACACGGCGGCATCATCCTCAACCAGTTGCGCAAGCTTGGCGCCTCCTGCGACTGGGACCGCACAAGTTTCACGCTGGACGAAGGCTATTCGCGCGCCGTTCTCACGGCCTTCGTTGAGTTGTACCGGCGTGGCTACGTCTACCGCGGCCTGCGCATGAGCAACTGGTGCCCCGTCAGCCAGACCGCTCTCAGCAACGAGGAGGTCATCATGAAGCCGCAGAAGGGCCTCCTCTACAAGATGCGCTACGAGGTCGTGGACGCGCCCGGGACCTACGTGGAGATCTCCACGACACGGCCCGAGACACTTATGGGCGACGTCGCCGTGGCCGTGCATCCGGATGACAAGCGCTACATGCATCTCGTTGGAAAGCACGTGCGCCGCCCTTTCCCCGAGGCGGAGATCCCCGTCATCGCCGACGAGGCTGTACAGATGGACTTCGGCACGGGTTGCCTCAAGATCACGCCCGCACACGACGCCCTCGACTTTGTGATCGGACAGCGGCACAAGTTGCCCATTGTCGACGTCTTCAACCCGGACGGCACCCTCAACGCCCACGCCGGACCGGACTTCGACGGAATGGAGCGCTTTGCCGCGCGCAAGGCGGCGACGAAGAAGCTCGAGGACATGGGCCTGCTCGTCGGCACCGAGCCCTACGAAAACAACGTCGGCTTCTCCGAGCGCGCGGATGTTCCGGTGGAGCCCCGCCTCACCGAGCAATGGTGGCTGCGCTACCCTAAGGTGACGGAGGCAAAGCAGGCCGTGAAGGCCGGGCTCCTGCGCTTCCATCCCGAGCGTTGGGCCAAGACGTATCTCCATTGGCTCGAGACGATGGAGCGCGACAACATCGACTGGTGCATCAGCCGCCAGCTCTGGTGGGGCCACCGCATCCCCGTGTGGTACCGCAAGGGCCTGCCGCCCGCCGAGCGCGACTACACCAACCCGGAGCACGTCCATGTCTCCGTCGACGGCCCCGCCGACCCCGACAACTGGGAGCAGGACGCCGACGTCCTCGACACATGGGCCTCCTCATGGCTCTGGCCCTTCGCCAACTTCGGGTGGCCGCAGCCGGACGGCGAACAGGCGCGCGATCTGGCGTATTTCTACCCCACGAACACCCTCGTGACGGGCTTCGACATCATCTTTCTCTGGGTCGCGCGCATGGTCATGGCGGGCCTCGAGTTTATGGGTGAGGCGAAGAAGGACCTCACCGACGAAGAAATCGCGGCGCGCCTGCCGTTCCGGGATGTCTTCATGACGGGGCTCATCCGGGACGACAAGCGGCGCAAGATGTCGAAAAGCCTCGGCAACTCGCCCGACCCGCTCGACCTCATTGCCAAATTTGGGGCCGACGGGCTGCGTTTCGGCATCGTCAACATTGCCCCGAGCGGGCAGGACATCCTCTTCAGCGAGGATCGCGTCGAGATCGGCCGCAACTTCTGCAACAAGCTGTGGAACGCCTGTCGCTTCCGCCAGATGAGCGGCCCGCCAGGCGACAACGGCAGCCTCGGAGCCATCCTCGCGCGTATCGATCCGGACCGGCTCGACAGCTACGACAAGTGGATCCTCTCGCGCCTCGTCGAGACGACGGCGGCGGTCGAGGGTGCCTTCGCGCGGTTCGAGATGCATCCGTACCCGAAAGAACTCTACGAATTTTTCTGGAGCGACTATTGCGACTGGTACATCGAGGCCTCGAAGACCAAGCTGCGCGGCGGCGAGGGACAGGCCGCCACCCTCGCCGTCCTCGACCTCATCATCCGCCAGACGCTCCTCCTCGCCGAGCCGATTATCCCTTTCATCACGGAGGAGCTTTGGAGCGGTCTCGGCTACCTGGGCAAAGGCGAACGATTCTTACAGGACACCCGTATCCCGGCCGCGGAAGAGCTGGCCACGGCCCTCAAAGAGCGCGGAATCGAGGCCGGCGGCGCGGCGGCGGAGGAGGTCTCGCGCGTGAAGGACGTCATTGCACGCGCCCGCGCCCTCAAAAGTGAATACAACGTCGCCAGCCGCCGCGACGTGCGCTTCGTCGGCCTCGCCGAACCGGCGGACCGCGCCGTCCTCGTGCCGCACCACGAGACCCTCCTCAGCCTCATTCCGGCGGGAAGTATCGACTGGGCCGATACTGCGCCGGAGGGCATGCCCGCCGCCGTTACCGCGCTGGGCACGCTCTACCTCGACCTCGCGTCGTCCATCGATGTCGCCGCGGAAAAAGAGCGTCTTACGAAGGAACTGGACAAGCTGGAAAAGGTCATCCTTGTCGGCCGCAAGAAGCTCGAAAACTCCGGCTTCGTAAACAACGCGCCACCCGCCGTTGTCGAAGGCGCCCGCAAACAGCTCGCCGAAACCGAAGGCCGCAAAGCCGAATTGCATCGCCTCCTCGCTTCGCTCTGAGGCCCGGGACAGAAGACATTTTGCTCGGCTTGAGCGCACCGCGCGCACGTCCGGAGCCGCTTCTTACACTACACCAGGCAGCAGGCCTGTACACCGGGGCCGTGGACGCCTTCGATGAGGATGCCCTCGATGTCGGCGGTTTTGCTTGGGCCGGTGACGAAGATGATGGAGGGATCGTCGTCGAAGGCGGCGACGGCTTCGGGAATGGTGCTGAGGAGCGTCGCGCGCTCCACGACGGCGATATGGACCCAAGGGGCGAGCGCGGCGAGGCGGGAAGGGACGACCGCGTCTTTGAGAACAATGGTGCCGCTCTCGGCGATGGCGCCGGCCGCCCGCGTGATGCCGAAGGCGAAGTCGTCGGGGCGGGCGCGGTCGAAAGCGGTCTCCACCGTGAAGCCGTCGAGGGCGCTCCCGAGCCGGGGCACCAGTACCGGGTCGACGACGCCGGTATCCGCGCCGTGCCCGCGCAGGAAGGCCGGTATGGCGTCGAAACCGTCGAGAAAGACTCCGTGGACGGCTTCGAGGCGTTGGCGGAAGATCGCTTCGATGTCGGTGATACCGCGGGCGTGGCGGGCCACCGGCAGTTCGGGTGCCCACTCCGGGTAATCGGCGCGTGAGGGCAGGGGCGCGAGGGCTTTGCGCACGGAGGCGAGGACTTTGTCGCGGTCGGTCATGTTTTCGGAGCGGTTGTGCGGGTGATTGTCCGGCATCTAGCCGGAAACGTCTTCGCACGTAAAGGCAAAGCGGCGCCGGGTCACATTCACCGTCCATCCGCACCGTCTCCACCGCAGGGCTTGTCTCCGCGCCGCGCCTACGCCATGGCTTACCGGACCATGGCACTTTTCGACTCCGACAGACTGCTCCTGATCGCCGGTCCCTGCTCGCTCGAGAGCGAGAGCGTGACGATGCGCGCGGCGGATGCGCTTGCCCGCCTGCGCGACGCCGAGCCCGGCCTGAACTGCGTCTTCAAGGGCTCTTTCGACAAGGCCAACCGCACCTCGCTGAAAAGCCCGCGCGGTCCCGGCCTCGAGGCGGGGCTCGACCTCTTCGCGCGTGTCAAAGAGAGGTTCGGCTTTCCCGTCCTAACCGACATCCATTCTCCCGCCCAGGCCGCGAAGGCGGGCGCGGTGTGCGATGTTCTCCAGATCCCCGCATTTCTATGCCGCCAGACGGATCTCCTGCTCGCCGCGGCGGAGACAGGGCGGATCGTCAACGTGAAGAAGGGGCAATTTCTTTCGCCCTTCGAGATGGAGTTTGTCGTGCGCAAGCTGGAAGGCGCGGGTGCGGCGGAGATTTGGCAGACGGAGCGCGGCACGACCTTCGGCTATCAGAACCTCGTCGTCGATATGCGCGGGTTCGCCGTCATGCGCGCCTTCGGGCACCCTGTCGTCTTTGACGCCACCCACAGCGTCCAGCAGCCCGGCGCCGGCGGCGGGACCACCTCGGGAGACCGCACCCATGTGCCCGCCCTCGCGCGCGCCGCCCTTGCCGCCGGGGCAGACGGGCTCTTCGTTGAGACGCACCCCGATCCGGATAACGCCATCTCCGACGGCCCCAATCAGATTCCCCTCGACGCCTTTCCCGCCCTCGTGCGCGGTGCTCTCGCCGTCTGGCGCGCGGCCCGGGCGTGAGCGGTTTACAGGCGCAGGGCGTGGAGGAGCCATGCGGCGGCGAAGACGAGGAAGAAGATGCCGGAGAGGGTTTCGAGCGGCCGCATGAGGCGTGTGAGGCGTTGCCGGAGCGCACGTGTGAGAAGGACGAGGGCGGCGAACCCGGCGGCTTGGGCGGCGATCATGAGGAGGGCGGCGGTGAGGCGCAGACGCAGCGGCACGGCGGGCGTGAGTGTGAGGGAGAAGAGACTGATGAAGTAGGCGACGGCCTTCGGATTGAGAAGGTTGGTGGCAAAGCCTTCGGCGAGGGCCTTTCGCGGTCGCCGCGGAACCGCGGGGATGCCGTCCGCCGCGGGTGCCGCGCCCGTGCGCAGGGACCGGATGCCGAGGTAGGCAAGGAATCCCGCTCCGGCGACGGCGAGCACGGTTCGCGCGCCCGGCAGGTGGTTGAAGAGAAAGGTGAGGCCCGCGAGGGCGAGTGTGATCTGCAGGGTGACACCGAGGAGAATGCCGCCGAGCGTGGCAAAGCCGTCGGCGGGTCCGCCGCGCAGGCTGTTGCGCACGGTGAGCAGGCTGTCCGGGCCGGGGGAGAGCGAGGCGGCGAGGTGCAGGAGGGTGACGGAGAGGAGGAAGGCCGCTGTGTCCATGGGCGGCTACGCCGGAAAGTCGATGTGGAACACGCTGCCTCCGCCGGGTGCGCTGCGCACCCCGGCAAAGGCGCCGTGCATGTCGGCGAGGCGCTTGACGATAGCGAGGCCGAGGCCAGTGCTGTGCTCGCCGCCGGTGGGACGGTTGGCCGTGCGGCCAAAGCGTTTGAAGAGTTTCTTCTGCTCGGGCAGCTCGATGCCGGGGCCGTCGTCGCGCACGGCGAAGCGCCAGCGGTCGTCGCGGCGCGAAAGGCTCACCTCCACGGTGGTGTCCGGCGGAGAGAACTTCAGCGCGTTGGAGACAAGGTTATCGACGATCTGGCGCAGCATGGTGGCATCCGCGCGGAAGGGAATTTCGTCCGCGGGGAATGAAAAGGAAAGCTCGATATTTTTTGCACGGGCGGCGGGCATGAGCGCCTCGGCGGCGAAGTAGAGGACGGAGGATAGATCGCACTCGGAGAGTTGCGGTGCGAGGTCCTCGCTCTCATAGCGGCTGAGGTCGAGCAGGTTGCTGACGATGGCGAACATGTGGGAGACGCTGCTCCCGATCTCGCGCAGGCCGGTGGTGATGTCTTCCGGCACGGCGCGCTCCTCTTCCATCGACCGCACGAGGGTGATAAGCGCGCTGAGGGGATTCTTTAGGTCGTGCGCCGCGATGCTGAGGAAGGCGTTTTTGTCTTCGAGGAGCCGTTCGAGCCGCTCGCTGCGGGCGCGCTCGCGCGCGGTCTCCTCGCGGGCGGCCTCGACCTCATGAAGGGCGCGGAGGGAGGCGAGCTTGCGTTCCGCCTCGGCCTCGTGGAAAGCGAGCCGGTGTGTGTTCGCCTCGCGCAGGGCCTTGAGGGCTGCGGCGGGGTCGCCAGACTCTTCGTGAAGATCGGCGAGGGCCTCGTATGCGTGGGCGGCAGTGTCTTTGTAATCGATGGTCCGGCTGCATTCGATGGCCGCTTCGTAAGCCCGGCGGGCTTCGGCGGGGTCGCGGCCGCTCCATTCTCCGGCGGCAAGGAGACGGCCGCGTTCGATTAGGACTTGGGCAAGCCAGCGTTTGTGGTCGATTTCGCGGGCTTCGACTTCTGCGTCGGCGAGGTATTCCGCCGCCGCAGTGTAGTCGCCGCACTTGCGGGCGCACAGGGCGAGCTGAAAGCCGCAGAAGGGCGCGCCCGCGCGGTCGCCGCCAAGGCGCTTGAGCCGCAGGGCATCGTCGAGCAACGCGCGCGCCGCAGAATAGTTGCCGCTGAGCTTTTCGACCGTGCCGAGACCCGCGACGATCTTGCTGTGCATGATCGGGTAGTCGCTGAGATCGCAGACGGCGAGCGCTTTACGGTAAAAGTCGCGCGCGGAATCCAGCTGCTTGTAGTCCTGGTAAACCGCCGCGAGGTTCATGAGGATGGAGGCGCGGATGAGCGGAGCGCTGGCATCCTCTGAATGTTCGGCGGCGGCGGCGGCGGCGGTGTAGCCATCAATGGCGCGGGCGTATTGTCCGAGTTCCGACCACACATTGCCTTCGTTTTGTAGGATTGTCGCTTTGAGGTATCCGTCCGCGAGCCGGTTTGCGTAGGGAAGGGCTTTGGCGTACCGGCGCAGGCTTTCGGCGTATTCGGAGCGGTCGTATGCGAGAATCCCGAGCGCGCTGTAGAAGGCCCCGAGCTGGGTGTCATCTCCGATGTAGTGGAGAATGGATTCGGTTTCGGCGCGGCTACTCTCCGCTTTCTTTTGTTCGCTGCGCAGCGCATACACCATGAAGGTCATGCGCCGGGCGCGGGCGAGGAGCGCCACCCAATCGTGCGGCAACCCGGCCCAATCGGTCTCCGGAGCGATTCCCGTGTAGCCGGCGGACGCGAGAGCGGCGCGCGCCGCCGATTCCGCCTTACCAATGAGTTCGGCACTGCGCCCTAGCTCGGAGCGGAATACCGCCTGTGCCTCGTCCAGCCATTTTCCGACGGCTTCGGTGGACGGGGTGACGGCGGGGCCGGCTTTTGCGGCAGTGGTTTCCACAGTTTGCAGGGTCTTGACTTTACGTGACCCGTCAACTCCTACGTTACTTTCACTCGTCCGGCGGTCTGTTCATCCGCGCTTGCGTGCGGCTGCGCCGCCGTTACAGAAAAGGTTGTGTTGAGCGGCGGCGAAGCGGCTTACCAGTGAGGAACGATGGACGACTCCGGGAAAACCAGCGTGAAATCCCGCCCGCGCGGAAGTGGCGGGATGCGTCGCCTTTCCCGCCTTGCGGGCCGCGCGGCCGAAGGACTGCGCGCGGTGGTGCGCTCGCGCCAGTTGCATTTCTTTCCACTCTGGCCCGTTCTGCGGCACTACACGAGGGATCAGGCGGCGGCCGACCTCAAGGCCGGCTTCAACCTCGCCCTTCTCGCGTTTCCGCAGGGGATCGCGTTTGCCCTCATCGCCGGGCTCCAGCCGCAGCACGGTTTGATCAGCGTGGGTCTTGGGGCGGCCGTCGCGGCGGCGTTTTCCGGTTCGCGCCTTGTGGCCATGGGTCCGGGGAACTCGACGGCCATCCTTCTCTTCGCCGGCATGATGGCGGCGGGCCTGACCTCCGAGGAGGAGCGAATTCTCGCCCTTCCTCTGTTTGTCTTCATGGTCGGCTGCTTTCACATCGTCGGGGCGGTGGCCAACTTATCCATCGTGCTCAACTACGTTTCGCGTTCGGTGGTGACAGCGTCCATCACGGCGGCGGCGGCTCTCATCGTCCTGAACCAAGTGCAGAATCTCCTCGGCTTCCGGCTTGGGGAAGGGGCAACCTTTTTTACGATCCTCCTCGGAACGCTCGAAAACCTCGACCAAACCCGGTTCCCCGAGGTTGTCACGGGGGTTTCGGCGCTGGCCGTCGTGGCGGCGGTGCGCTATTTTCTGCCGCGCGCGCCGGATGCCGCCATTACGCTAATTCTCATGGGGGGCGCCGCCTTTTATGCGGACAGAATCGGCTGGGAACTCCGCTACCTGACGGGGTTTTCACTGGATGCCGTCGATATGTTCTCTCTCTCGTTTTCCTTTGAGATGATGGGCAAACTGGCGGCTCCCGCGTTTGCCGTGGCCTTTCTCGGGATCGTCGAGGGCGCGTCTGTCGGGCGCAGCCTTGCCTCCCGCTCCGGCGAGCGGATCAACGTGAGCCAGGTGATGTTCGGCATGGGCATGGCGAACATCGCCAACAGCCTCTTCGGCGGCATGGATGCTTCCGGCTCCATCACGCGTTCGGCCCTGAACTGGCGCAGCGGCGCGCGCACGGCGGTGTCTGTCATTGTGAGCGGGGCAATCGTGGTCGTTTTGCTGTTCACTATCGGTTTCCTCATCGGCTACATCCCGAAGGCGGCGCTCGCCGCCGTGGTGCTCGTCGTCGCTCTCTCACTCTTCAACCGGCACCAGATATCGGTCGCTCTGCGCGCCACGCCGGCCGATGGTGTTGTCTTTGTCATCACTCTCGCCGCCGGGCTCCTTTTCACCCTCGACATGGCGATCTACGCCGGGGTCATCACCTCGGTTGTCCTTTTTCTGCGCAAAGCAGGCGTGCCGGACCTCGTCGAATACAGCTTTACGGAGGAGGGGCAACTCGCCGCCGTGGAGAAGAAAGGACAAGGACGCCTGCCGGGGATCTCCATACTCCATGCCGAGGGCGACCTCTTCTTCGGTTCGACAGAGATCTTCGTTGAGCAGGCGCGGCAGGCCATGCTCGATCCGAACCTGCGTGTCGTCATCCTGCGGCTCAAAAACGCGCGCCATCTCGATGCCACCTGCTCCCTCGCCATCGAGGAACTCCTCAATGTCCTGCGCGCCGACGGCCGCCACCTCCTCGTTTCGGGCGCGCGCAAGGAGGTCTACCGGGTATTCCGCAACTCCGGGCTTCTCGAAAAACTCGGACGCGATAACTTTTTCATGGAAAAACCGAGCAACCCAACCGCCTCCACGCGCAACGCTCTCAAACGGGCGCAGGAAATCCTCGGCCAGCGCGAGGCCGACATCCGTATCTTTGTCGACCAGAGCAAAAAGAAAACGGACGATGAAGACGGCACGGCGGGCGCGGAAGGCAAACGCGCGTGACCGCCGCGGTCCGGACGCGTGATTTTCGCTTGCCCTTTGCGGCTTCGGAAGATCTCCTCTGACTTTGATGGATCAAAGTATGCGTGGTGCCTTGGGCACGGAGCGGGCGTGGGCCGGCGCGTTGCGCGGCGGATTGCCGGAGGAGCACTCGCCGGATTCGCCGCTGTCGGTGCATGACCTGACGGTGGCGTACCACCGTAAACCGGTCATCTGGGACATCGATCTCGAGATTCCGGAGGGGAAGCTGGTGGGCATCGTGGGCCCCAACGGCGCGGGCAAGAGCACACTGATCAAGGCGTGCCTTGAGCTGGTGCCGCGCAGCAGCGGGGAGGTGCGGATCTTCGGCGAACCCTACCGCGCGCAGCGCAAGCTCGTCGGGTATGTGCCGCAGCGCGAGAGCGTCGACTGGGATTTTCCGGTGAGCGTGCTGGATGTTGTGGCGATGGGCACCTACGGGCGGCTCGGCTGGCTGCGGCCCGTCAACCGGCGCTGCAAGGGGCTGGCCATGGAAGCGCTGGAGAAGGTGGGTCTCGCCGACTACGCGCAGCGGCAGATCAGCCAGCTCTCGGGCGGGCAGCAGCAGCGCGTCTTCCTCGCCCGCGCACTCGCGCAGGACGCGCGCATCTACTTCATGGACGAACCCTTCGCGGCGGTCGACGCCGCGACAGAGCGTGCGATTGTCGGGATCCTGCACGAGCTGAAGCGGCGCGGGCGCACCTGCCTCGTCGTGCACCACGATCTTGCCACGGTTGAGGAATACTTTGACTGGCTCGTGATGCTCAACATGCGTGTCGTCGCGGCCGGACCGACAGCGGAAGTCTTCACGGCGGAGAATCTGCGCAAGACCTACGGCGGCAAGCTGACGCTCCTGAGCGAGGCCGCCGCCGCGGTCTCCAAAGAGGCGGGCACGGTGGAATGAAAATGTGCGGCGGGACATTATGTGCGCTTTTTTTCGGCCTCGCCGCGGTGGCGGAAGCCTCTGCGGGTTCGTTGCGGGACGACTTTTCCTCAGTCGTCTTTCTCCGGGACTACAACACGCGCCTTGTCCTCATCTCAACGGCGCTTCTCGGCGTGGCCGGCGGGTTGGCGGGCAGTTTTCTCCTGCTGCGCAAGCGCTCGCTCATGGGCGACGCGCTTTCGCACGCGACGCTGCCGGGCATTGTCCTCGCCTTCATGTTCGCGGTGCATTTCACGGGCGGCGGGCGTTCCTTCGCCGTGCTCATCACCGGGGCGGCGGTCACAGGGATTCTCGGGTGTGTCGTGGTGCTGTTGATACGCGGGCTTACACGGGTGAAGGACGATGCGGCAATGGGGATCGTGCTGAGCGTCTTTTACGGCGCGGGGGTCGTGCTTCTGAGCGTCGTGCAGCACATGCCCGAGGCGGGGACGGCGGGGCTGGAGTCGTTTCTCTACGGCAAGACAGCGTCGATGGTGCGGACGGACTTCTACCTCGTCTCCGGTGCGGCTGTGATTTCGCTCTTTGCCTCCCTCGCGCTCTTCAAGGAATTCCGCCTGCTGTGCTTTGACGAGGAGTACGCCCGCTCGATGGGCTGGCCAACGCATGCCCTCGACGTACTCATGCTCCTTCTCGTCACCCTTGTGACGGTGGTCGGCCTGCAGGCTGTCGGCGTTGTTCTCATCATCGCCTTTCTCATTATACCGGCGGCATCGGCGCGCATGTGGACGTCGCGTTTCGGTTGGATGCTTGTGCTTGCCGCCGGATTCGGAGGCGCAAGCGGATGGCTGGGGGCCGGGTTGAGCGCGCTTGCGCCGGGGCTGCCGGCCGGGGCGGTGATCGTTCTCACGGCGGCGGCGTTCTTTGTCCTCAGCCTGCTGGCCGGACCCGACCGCGGAATCGTCGGGCGCGCGGTGCGGGCGGCCTTGTTGAAGCGCCGGATTGAGCGCCAGCACCTTCTGCGCGGCATCTACGAAGTGCTGGAAGAGACCGGACCCGCGCCGCAGTTGGCGGGGGAGGGAACGCCGGTGGTGCCATGGGCGGCGCTCGAGCGCAAGCGCTCATGGACGCCGCGCGAGCTGCGGCGTGTTGTCCGGCGCGCCTACCGGCAGGGCCTCGTCGAAACCATGGGGCGCGCGGGACTGCGCCTCACCGACGCCGGTGCGCGGGCGGCGGCGCGGGTCACCCGCAACCACCGGCTCTGGGAAATCTACCTCGTGGAACACGCCGACATCGCGCCGACCCATGTCGACCGCGACGCCGATGCTGTCGAACACATCCTCGGCGCGGACATCATCCGGCGGCTGGAGGCGACGCTGCCGAGCGCGGCGCGGCCAGCCGCTGACGGTGTTCCCGCCAGCCCTCACCCCATCCGTTAGCGCCGTGGAGTGGTACGTTTTCGATACATGGATTGTGGCGGTGGGCGCGCTGTGCGCGGCGGCCTGCGCGCTCGTGGGATCGTTTCTCGTGTTGCGGCGTATGAGCATGATGGGCGATGCCATCAGCCATGCCGTCTTGCCGGGGCTTGCCGTGGCGTTCCTCCTCACCGGCAGCCGCGCCAGCGTGGCTATGTTTGCCGGAGCGGCGGTCACCGGTGTGCTCACGGCAGTATTCACGCAGTGGGTGAGCCGGCTCGGCAACGTCGAGCGGGGGGCATCCATGGGTATTGTCTTCACAACGCTCTTCGCGCTCGGCTTACTCCTCATCACGCGGGGCGCGGAAAATGTGGATCTCGATCCCGGCTGTGTTCTTTTCGGTGCCATCGAACTCACCCCCCTCGATGTTATCGCCGACTGGACTGCCTTCGGTGTTCTCTTCGAGATCCCGCGCGCTTTTGTCGTTCTCGGCGCCGTTTTTTTGCTCAATCTCGCCGTAGTGGTTTTCCTCTTCAAGGAACTCCGGATCAGCGCGTTTGATCCGGCACTTGCCACGACGCTCGGATTGCACGCCGGGTTCCTGCACTACCTGCTCATGACGCTCGTCGCTGTGACGACCGTCGCCGCTTTCGAGGCCGTCGGCAGCATCCTTGTCATCGCGATGCTCATCGTGCCGCCCGCGACGGCGCACCTCCTCACAGACCGTCTGGGCACGATGGTCGTGCTCAGCGTCGTCCTCGGCGTCATTTGTGCGGCGAGCGGACACGCCGCCGCCGTCTACCTGCCCGCCCTCACGGGGCATGACGCCGTA
>SLLG01000087.1 GCA_007134215.1 Opitutales bacterium
CCCGCCGCGCTGAGGGCATAGGAATCGACGGCCGTGTTGTGGTCGCTGATTTCGACCATGTCGCCGATACCCACTTCGACGGTCCGCGCGGGATTCGGGATGAATTCGCCGGGCACGTCGGGGTTCTCGTGAAAGGTTTCAACGATGGCGACGAGTCCGTCGACCATGTCGTCCCATGCTTCCTTGTCGGGATCGCCTTCGGGGCAAAGGTCTTTGACCGTCTGCAGATCCTCCCCGCGGAGCACATTGAGCATGAGCCAGTCCGCGCCGAGGACTTCCCGCACCAGCTCGCCGCGGAAGACGAGGTGCCCGTTCTCGCCGCGGAAGGGATCCATATAGACACGTTCGACGAGGTGCGGTGGTAGATTCGGAAAGTAGTAGCGGCCCTGGTACAACTCGCGGCGGACGCCGCCGGGCAGGTCTTCGAGGTTGTAGGCGTCCAGCGGCGCTTCTTTTTCGCGCGTGGCGTCGTGGAGGACGGCGCTGACATTGGCGGCCTCGATGTCCGCGGCAATAGACTGCTGGTAAAGGACGCTCACGCTGGTCTGCCCGCGGATGGCGGGGAGGCCTTCTTTCGGTGTCATGAGCGTGTCGCCGAGGCGCATGCCCGGGGTGTCGACGGGCCAATCGGGGCGGTAGACGATGTCGAGCGACGGCGTTTCCTTGTCCGCCGGATCCCCGTCGAATTCGCCGCCGACCACCGGGCGCAGGTAGGGCACAATGCTGCCGACCGCGGGCGGTTCGGCGATGCCGGGCCAGGCGAAGCCCTCGCGCGTCTTGTAGTAAAAACGCATCGTAAAGCTGTTCGCCGGCTCAGGATCGACGGCGAGGTAGGGCGGGCGTCCGAAGTGGGTGACCGTGCTGCCTGTGTACGGGTTGGTGCTTTCGAGCTGGAGTATCTCCTGCGTCACGACCAAACCGCTTTCGACGACTTCGAGATCCCAATCGAATTCAACACTCGTGTTGTCGATGATACTGGTGAGGCGGAGCGTGAATTCGTATCCGCCGGCGTCGTCTTCCGTCGGTATGCCGACCAGATCCATGCCGTTGATGTTGAGCCAGGCGGGCAGGGGTGTTTCATCACCGGCCTCCAACCGCAGGGCGGCGTTGCGCTGGGAAGCGTGGACGGTGTAGCGAAAGGGCTCGCCGACGACGGCCGTGGCGGCGGCGGGCGCGGTAAACGCTCCGCTGGCCGCATCGTAGGTGCCGCCCGCGAGGGCAGGCACGCCGACGTGCTGACCGCGGTAAACCCAGAAGGCGTCCTTGCGGTCGAGGAACGTGAAACGGTTGTAGTGGCCGTATTCTCCGGTCCCGTGAAGGGCGTCATCCCAGTTGCCGGGGAGGTCGCCTGCGCCCACGAGCGCGGGCTCGGTATTGTAGTTGACGGCCGCCGCGCCGATGCCGTCGACGGGCGCGGGCAGGAGCGGCAAGGGCATCGGCGCCTGCAGGATCGTGCCCGCCTCAACGACATAGTCGAACACCTGCCGGGCTTCCGGCTTTTCGCGCAGAACGCGGAAGGCGGCCATGTCGGGACGGCCCCCGGCGTCGGTGTATTGCAGAAGGACGAACGGCTCCGATGAGTAGTCCGGACCCGGGTCCGTTATATTCAAATCGTCGCGCAGGGCGTAGGCTTGGCCGCCGATCATGAGGCCGTGCTCTTCGTTGGGATTGTAGCCGGGCGCGGCGGGATCGTTTTGTACGTAGATGTGCCCGGCGGCTTCGAGGTTGTTGAGCGCGCCGCTGCCGTCGTTGCTCGCGAGAACGATTTCGCGGGGGTTGGACGGCCATTCGATGGTGTAATGGCCGACCACTGACGGCCAGTAGACGGGCCGGAAGCCCTGCGCGAGATTCGGGTGGTTGGAGCGGAACCACCAGACTTCGAGCTGGTTGCGACCAGGGATGGCGTTGACCGGGAGGATCGCGCCCTGATTCGCCGCCTCGAAGCCTTCCTCGAAGGGATTGACGTAGGCGAAGGGATTGAAGGAGTCGCCGCTCTCCACGCGGATATGGCCCGCCCAGTAGGGCTCACCCGGCAGCGGGGGTGCTTCGCCACCCGGTGCCTCGATGCGTTGCGCGACCGCGACGGTCTGCTCAATGACGCGCGGGGCCGCGAGGAAGTCCGTGAGAACGAAGCGTTGCTCGACCGGATCCCATGCGCTGAGCATCTTCGGCGGTTCCTCGCCGTCCGGGCCCGGCGCTACGCCGAGCCGCTGCGCGAGCGTGCTGGTGGCGCGGAGATTGCCGCTGCTATCCACCGTCAAATGGTCGGCGAGCCACGAGAAAACACGCTCGAAGCGGATGTGTTCGCCCGAGGTGAAGCGAAGGAGCGTGCGGTGCGCGGGGTAGTCGGCGGTCAGCCACGTGTAGAAGGCGAAGGTTTCCGTGAGCTTGCCGCGCGGTTGGTCGAGGGGATCCTGGTATTCGATGATGGGCACGTTATCCATTGGCATCTCAATCGCCGTGTCGCGGGCGTCCTGCTCCGAGGCGACGGGCGGGCGCATGTAGTGGCTGTATTTGCCGATGTCATCGGGCCAGACCATGTCGTAGCGGACGAAGCGGAAAGGCCAGCGCAGCCCTTCGACACCTTCCTCCGTCCAGTGCATGAGGAAGTCATTGAGGTTGCGGGTCTCGCGGATGGCGTAGAGCCGCGGCCACGGGCGGCCTTCCGTGAAGTGCTGGAAGACAAAATCCTGGTCCGTGGCGCGGGCAAGCAGCCGCGGCGCAAGGTGACTGTCGTCCGGCACGCCATCGGGCCACGCGGTCAGCCGCTCGCCGAGTTCGACCGTGACATCGGCGGGGTTGACCCGGCGCACGACGTCGATGATCTCCGAGCCGAGGTGCTGGCGGCGGTCGCCCTCCATAACGTCACCGAGTAGTTCGAGAAAGATGCGCCCCTGCCAGTTGAAGGCATGGATCGAGCCGGTGTCGGAGTTGTAGAAGATGGTGCGTTTCTCGGTGAAGTTCTCGCCGCCGCCGGGCGGCACCGGCTGCGAGCTGCCGGGGTCCTCATAGGCTTCGTCGACAGTCTGGGGAAAGAGTTCCGAAAAGACGAAATTGACCGTAACACCCTCAGGCACGTTCACTGTCACCCCCGATCCGCGGAAAAAACCCTCTGTCCAATACATTCGGCGGGGCGGCTTCACCGGGCTGCCGGAGACAAGGTAAGTTTGGCGCAGGAGCGGGTAGACGCGTCCGTCGATGACGGCGAAATCCGGATTGCCTGCGTAGGCGGAAACGTCAGCGCCGGGGATGGCGGCGGTCCGCCGCCATGTGACCTCGATGGGCCCGGGACGGTTGGCGAAAACGGCACGGGCATGCCGGCTCCAGTAGTAGGGCGCGTCGACGTGGTTGCCCCCGGAAATTGCTTCCCAATACGGTTCGCGTTGCCAGTATTCGTCCGGCGGTATGCCGACGAGCGGTTCCTCGTCAATATCGACCTCCGGCAGGGCGATCATGCTGCCGAAGAGTAGCTCGACCCGGCGACTGATGTAGGGGGCGCCGACCTGTGCGCGGGCGATGTGGATGCGCGTCGCTTCGGGACCGCCGTGGGGCAAGACGTCCTGGGCGTAGACGGCATAGCTCACATAACCGGTCGCACCCGACGCGGGGCCGGGCCGCGTGCGCACAACCGCGCCCACGGAAACGAAGCCCTGGAACTGGCCCACCGTGGGCTCGGCTGACGTGAGCCCGCGGTCCGCCTGCTGCGCTGGCGTTTCAAGGCGCCCGTCGGAACCCGGCGGATCGCCTTCGACGTTGGAGAGGGGCTTGCCCGACGGGGAGAGGTGGTTGAGCGGGGTCTCCTGCTGGCGGATTTCGAGGGGCAGGGCTTGGCCCGCGGCGAAGGGAGCGGCGAGAAAAGCCGCCGCCCCGGCGAAGAAAACGGCGGTGAAGTGGCGGTAGTTCATGTTGGGTGCTCCATGGAAATCCGGATGCCGTGGCCAAAGGCTCATTGTCCGGCGCTTTGCGCTTCGAGCAGGGCGGAAACCGCTGCCTGCAAGTCCGCCACAGTTTTCCGCAGGTCGGCGATCTCGGCTGCCTGTTCCCGGACGGTTTCGTCCAGTGCCTTGATCGCTACCAAAGCCACGCCACTCATGTCGTTCACGTTAATGGCGGTATTGCTGCTACTGAGCCCGAAGGCTTCATAGAAGTCTTCCGCCATCGGTCCGATGTGACGCGATCCGTCCCCTTCGATGTAGCTCCATTCGCTGACGGGCAGCTCCCGTAACTGATTCAAAACCGAGAGTGCATCGACTGCTGCAAAGTTCTCCTTCGTCTCGCGCGAGCTGCCGGTCAAATGGCCGAATGTGGCGAAGCTCCAGCCATTAACTTGAAAAATTCCATGAGGAACAGCACCTACTCCGTGCACATCCACCCGGTTAAAACTCCACCGCAGGGGAATGGCGAAGGTCCCGCTTGAAAGATTGCTGACACCCAGGCCGCCGCCCGAGTTGCCCCACAGCAGGGGGCCGTCGATGGTGCCGATATTAAAACCACCGGGTCCGGCCGAGGAGGCATAAGCCAGCCCGTGGTTGGTGTCATTGCCACCGCGTATGTACAAAATCCGATCATCCAATTGCGCATTACCTTGGAACCGTTGGCGCGCGGTAAAAGTCTGCTCTCGATTTGTGCGCACAACCGAATTGTCGAGCCGCGCGTTGTTCAGGGTTCCCGCAGTGAGGATCGATGCATTCAAGTTGGGGATGCGGAAGGTCGATAACACGCCTGAGGTGATCTTGGATGCATCAAGGCCCGGAACGCGGTTGGGGTGCAGGGTTCCCGTCGAAACATTGCTTGCATTGAGATTCGTCAGGCTGGCTCCGTTGCCGCTGATCGAGGGAGCGGTCAGCGGTTGGGTGGTTGTCAGGGCCCCGGCGATCGTTACATCCGATCCCTCCGCCGTGATGAGCGCGTCGCCGTCCGGATTCACGAGCGACCGCGCCTGCGTGGCGAGGAAAGCGTAGGGCGAGGTGAGGAGGCGCAGGCGGGGAAGGATGTCGGAGAACTCGCCGCCCGCCTCGAAGCGCACGGCCACACCGATGAAGCGTTCGTCCGCCCCGATGCCAGTGAAGACCTCGGAGAGCGGCGGCCGCGGGTCGCTGCCGACTTGGGTGCCCTCGCCGAGGAGAACGCTGAAGTATCCGGCGTCGACAGTGATCGTCTGCTGCTCGCGCCAGAGCAAATCGCCGCCGGAGGACGCGTCAAAGATGCTGAAGGTGACGTCGTAGTTGGAGGGCAGCGGACTTCCCGAGCCGTCCACGCCGAGCGGCGCGCCGTTGGCATCGACGAGGTAGCCCTGGTAGCTGAGGAGTTCCGGCGGGTCGCCGGCGGCATGGGCGAAGACGGCGGCGGCAAACGCTGCGGCGGTGAGCAGGACGCGGAGAGGCGAGGCGGTGTGTTTCATGATCGGATGCGCTGTTGGTGTTTGAAAGTGCTGGATTCCGTAGGCTGAAGCTTCAGCGAGGCATGGTTACGGTTGGTGTGGAAGGTAGGCTGAAGCTTCAGCGAGGCATGGTTACGGTTGATGTGGAACGTAGGCTGAAGCTTCAGCGAGGCACGGATGCGGTCGGTGTGTGTGATGGTGGATTGATGGTGTATTGCGGTGCGAAGTAGCTGCCAGACCTTTGGTCGGCAACCCTGCGGTGGAAACGAAGACGAAGAGGGAGAGAGGGAGGGAGGGAGAGGGGGTTAGTCGGTTAAGGTGGCGATTTCGCTGACGCGGTTGAGGGCGAAGGCACCGCGGGAGCGATAGGTGCGCGAGGCGCCGTCGCGCCCGTGAAGGATGACCGTTTCCTCGTAGGCGCCGGAGAGGGTGCCGCTGCCGGCGGTCACGTTGCCGAAGTCGCCGCCGGGGGCCTGCACGCGCAGGGTGATGCGCCGTTCGACTCCGTAGGATTCCACGCCTTGGGGCAGGGCCTGTTCGAAGCGGGCGTCAAGGTTGTCGTGGTCCGGGTGGTAGGTGTGGAGGAAGGGATTGGTCGCCTGGTCGTCGTAGGGAACAAAGACGGTTGTTGTGATCTCCGCCGCTTCGTTGAGCGGGCCGTCGAAGGACCATGACGTGTTGTTGTCCGTCCACGGCAGATGGGCCGCGCTGATGCGCCGGGCGGAGTCGAGGCGGTCGGGATGCAGAACGCTCTGGTGTTTCGTGAGGACGGTGTTTTCGGTGTCGATCATGCCGTGGTAGACGCGCTGTAGGAGCGTGGCCGTGCCCGCGCCGCTGTTGTGCAGGATCAGGCGCAGGGGAAAAGCCCGCGCCACCGCGCCGAAGGATTCATCGATCTCCTCGGCGATGTAGGCGCCGTCTTCGTCCTGCGCGAGCCCCCCGGTGCCGTCCACCGCGTAGTCGACAAGGTAATGCGCGACCTCCCCAATGAGCGCGTTGCCGACCCAGAGGCCCTCGGTCGAAGCGATGCCCGCGGTCACGGGCAGGTCGATATCCGTCATGCCCTGATTGTCACTGAGGCGGAGGACGCCCGCGAAGTGATCGCCGGGGAGACCCGCGAGGGCGAAGCGGTCGAGCCCGACGACGACCTCGATATTGGCACCCGGCTGGCCTTTCGGGGCGAGGGTGAAGGTGCCGTCCTCCTCGCTGAAACGGGTGAAGGGGTAGGTGAGGTCGCTGAGATCCTGTTCGCCGCGGAGAAGGAGCGGGACGTTGTCGACGACCGCCGGTTCGCCCGCCGGGGCCGGTCCGGAGGCGAGAAGGCTCGCCGTGATCGTCACCGGTTCGTCAATACGGTTGCGGAGGCGGATGCGGAACTGCCCGCGCCGCGTGCCGAAGTGGATACCGTCGGGGCGCTGCAGCTCCACATCAAACGGCCCAAAGTAGCGGTTGTATTCCTCCGAGCGCACCCAGTAGGCTTGGTTGCGGTAAAGCGGTGTATTGCGGAGTTGCGGCGAGTGAATGCGCTGCGGATTGGTTGAGCTGAAGGGACCGCCGACGTAGCGGTAGATCTCCGCATGGTCGTGCAGGGAGCGTGCCGGACCGAGGAAGTCGCCCCACATGGGCGGCGTCGTTTTCGGTGTGGGAAAGCCGATGAAATTCATCCCCGAGCTGGTCCACTGCTGCGCGGGAGGCATCGGTTTGCCGACGAGGGTCCATGTGTAGTCAGGCGAGCCGTCGGCCACACGCACAAGCGCCGCCGCGTTGCCCGGCAGCCGCTGCATGGGCGAGGCCCCCGCCCAGTAACGGTCCCACCGCAGCCACTCCGTGCTGCCCGACTGCGGGGCCTGGAGGGAGTCAAAAAACTGCAGGGCGGGCCCCGGCGGCGCCCACACCCAGATCTCCTCGATGGGATTGTCGGGATCGCTCCCGACTAGCTGGTTGAGCGTGGCGTGCGAGGCGTCGATGTGAAGGTAGACGGCGTTCCAGCCCGCTTTCAGATTGTACTGTTCGGTGACCCACTGCGCCTGGGCCGTCAGGCCCGTTAGGCACAGGAAGAGGATGAAGGTCGGACCGCGGGAAAGGGCCGGGCTGCGCGAATTCATGATGTGACCGGAGATTATGGACAGACGACCGTTCCGGCGGGAACGGACTGGAGGAGGCGTTCAATCCGGCCCCAACGAAAAAATCATTACGATGCAGCGCCGTGGACAACATTCCACCATCCAATGGTGTCATCGCGTTACCGGAAGAAAACCGGTGAACTTATAGCTTGGGATAACGGGGGCATGTCAAGAACTCTTATCGAGAAAATAAGTAGGATTGATACCCTAGAAGCCTGTAACTTGCGTCTCTTCGCACTGAGGTTCGGTAGGACCCCGGGGCTGAAAGCTTACCGGCGCATCCTCTATTGGAGTCGGCGCGCGAGATTTCCGGCAGGCCCCTGTGAGCGGGCGATGAATCAGCCCGCCTACGTTCTCAACCCGTAAAATCCCATGTATCGTTGGTGCGGTCTTCGATTCTGCTCTTATCCGAACGCTCTTCATCTCAGGGCCCGCCGTGGAGACGAATCTTAGGAAAATGAGCGAAGGTGTTTGCATCGGAGCCATGGGAGAAAACGGCAAAATTCCGCTTTCACGGAACGAGGCAGCGCAAACGCCTTATGCGTCTGTCCGTAAGACGCCTCCGCCACGCGGTCGGGTCGGTCAAGGCCGGGGCCGGGACGTCATCTGCGAATAGGCGGCACGGCGGTTTGCCTCGAAATCGCCGTAGATGCGGGCGCGGAGGGAGTTGTCGGGCTCCGGTGCGACGGTCGGAGCGCGGGCGGCGGCGCCCCGGTGCCGGCCCCGCGATGCATAGGGGTAGACGGGGGCGCAGGGGAGGGCGTAGGCGCGCTCCGCCCGCCGAAAGTCCGTTGACCGTTGCCATGCATCGGGCGGTCCGGTGCGGCGCGGTGGCTCCGCCGTCGGTTGCTGTTGGCGCTCGATTTCGCGCGAGAGGGCGTAGAGGGTGGGTTCGACAGAAATCTCCGGATACTCCGCTGCAAACTGCCTCCAGAAGGCGAGCCGGTCGTCCGCCGGGAGCTGCCGGAAGTCCGGATCGGCGAGGGTGGCGAGGCGCAGGGCTTTACCCTCGTTCCGGCGGCGGTCGGCCTTCGCGGCGGCTTTCTCCGACTCGCGGGCATTGCGCGCCTGCCGTGCGCGGAAAGCGTCCGCAGGCATCATATCAACCGAGTGAACAAGTCCGCCGTGCAAAAACACCCGCCCGCGCGGATATTGAAGAACTTCCCGGTCGCCCGTCCACGCGGTGCCGTCCGGCGGACCGAGCTTGCGGATGATCTCGTCGCGGGAGTCGCCGCGCTCCGGAAGAGCGGCCTGTGACGCCCCGTAGCCGAACCCTGCGGCGGCGAGGAAAACGATCAGGATGCGAACGACAAGCGACATTGACCGGGAGTTTCGCACCGGTCCGGAGCCATGGCAAGTACAGTTGCCGGTTCCGGCGCGGTCGCCGGGCGGCTCCCGCGTGTCAATCCGTCATGTAGAGCTTTGGCGTGACGGCCCAGCGCAGTGTCCAGTATTCGTTGCCCGCTTTCACGTGAATGGAGGGGACGGATTCAAGGCAGACGAGGCTGCCCTTCTTTAATTGCATCCCCATGCCGAGGTCGCGGCCGGTGAGAAGGCGGGCGACGAGAAGGCTGAGGTGCGGGTTGTGGCCGACGATGAGGAGCGACTCCTCCGCCTCGCGGGCGATGCGCACGGCCTCGTCCGTGTCGTCCTCGGGCGTGAGGCCGTTGACCGGCTCCGCCGCGACGCGCGTCCCCATCGCATCGAGGCAGAGCACCGCGGTTTCCACCGCGCGCCGGTAGGGGCTGTGGATCACGCGTCCGATATCGTTGATGCCCGACCGAAGGAGGAACCGCCCCAGTTGCTCCGCCGTCCGGCGGCCTTTTTTGGTGAGCGCCCGTTCCGGGTCCGGGTGCGTGGCTTCGGCTTCGGCGTGTCGTAGGATATAGAGTCGCATGCTGCGTTCCTACGTACAGATGCCCGGCGGAGGTGCCACAACTTTCTTCACCGCGCACGGATCCGCCGCCCGTGGTTTCCGGCCGGAATCGCGCGCCTTTTTCGTTTGCACCCGTTGCATAACGAATGCATACAAACGGGTTTTAAAATTACCGGTTTCCTCTTTCTTTCAACGCCCCGCTATGCCACGCGCCAGTCAACACGAGATCGCACGCATCCTCAACCTTTCGCAACCCACGGTTTCCCGCTCGCTTGCCAACCATCCAGCCATCAACGCGGAGACCAAGGCGCTTGTCTGGGAGACGGCGGTCCGCCTCGGATACCAGCAGAAGGTCAACCAGCTGCGCAAAACCGGGCGCGGCGCGAAACCCCTCGTCGTGGGCATCGTCATCTCCATTCCGCACGAGCACCAAAGCAAGTCGGAGACGTTCCAGCTCGTGCTGAAGGGGATCTCTGAGAAGAGCGCCTCGGAGAACCTCCTGCTCGACGTGTTGCACCACGAACCCAAGGACGTGAAGAGCAAGGCGCTCCTGCGGCGGATCAAGCAAGCGGGCTGGCACGGCTGCATCCTCGTCCATCCGATGTCGCCGGAGGTCGTGCAGACCATCGGCCGCACGGTGGCCACCGTGTCCATCATCGAGAACTACAGGAACGGCCACATCGACTGCGTGGACGTCGACCAGTCGGAGGGAATCTGCGGGATGGTCCGGCAATTGGTTGAGGCGGGGCACAAGAGAATCGGGTTTTACAGCTGGGTCTACCAACTGGAGACGCCGTGGGTGCAGCACCGGCTCGGCAGTTTCGTCGAGGGACTCTACCGCTGCGGCCTCGAGTTCAATGCCGGCGATTGTATCAATATCCACCTTTCGGATACGCTCGAACCGGATGAAGCCGCCGCACGGGCGGCGGAGCGGATACGTGACGGTGTGACCGCTTATTGCTGCGCGGCGGACCACCAGGCCTACCGGCTTATGACCGATTTGGATGCGCTGGGCATCCGCGTTCCGAAGGATTGCTCCGTCACCGGTTTCGACGGGATCGACGTTCCCCCGGACCTTCCGCCGGTGGCGACGGTGCGGGTGCCCTACGACGAGTTGGGGAGGTCTTCCGTGAACCAGCTGCTGCGCCGCCTTGAACAGCCCACCGCGCCCCGGCGCCACCTCCTTGTCGACGGTGAGTTGACCGGCGGCGGGTCGGTCGCGCCTCCGCGCCCGCGCGCGGCAGTGAAGAAGCGGGCGCGCGCAAAGAGCACTTAAAGAGCAGCGAGCAGCGGGGGCGCCGGCCCGCGCAAAAAAGAGCGCCCGGCAGCACTGGACCGCCGGGCGCGAATTGTTTCGTCGAATTGGATGCTTCGTCCTAGAAAGAAAAACCGAAATTCATCCGCCATGAGAGCCCCGGCGCGCGGATGAGCCCGTACTGGGAGCGGTCATTGAAAAGGTTGTCGATGTTGAGCTGCACGTAGGCGTCGTGGTCGCGGATAGCCCACGAGTATTTGACCATCGCATTGATCGTCAGCCGCGGGTCGGTGAAGGCCTTGATCGTCGTGCCGGTTTCATTCTGCTTGCGCTGGCCGGCGGAGGTGAAGGCGGAGGCGTATTCCCGTTTGCTCTCCCATGTGCCGCCGAGACCGAGCTGCAGGCCGTCAAGGAATTCCTCGAAGGTGTAGGAGGCCCATGCGCTGACGACATGCTTGGGGGTGTCATCAAGCGCCTCGCCCTTGCCCCAGCCGATACCGGACCAACTCGCTGTGTCACTGTTGGGCAGGCCGGGAATGTCGCCTCCCGGATAGGCGACTTCGGGGTCGACACCCGCCAGCCCCCAGTTGGCATTCGGGAAGTACCAGGATGCCCAGCGGTCCCAGTTGCCTTCAGCGTAATCATAGGTGACGAAGTTGCCCGGATTGACGACTTCGCGCTTCACGTGCGAGTAGTTGAGAACGAGTTGCAGGTTGTCCCGGGGAGAGAGAATCATCTGCACCTCGATGCCCTCCGACTTGTCGGAAATGGCTTGGAAGAAATCGCCTTCGGCCCAGTCCTGCGCGGCGGTGTTGACGACCGGATCGTCCCGGCCTTCGTAGAGGAAGCCCGGCCACGGATCGTTGTCGGTGCGCTCCGCGCGCGGTAGGGCGAATTCCTCTTTGAGGGCGGCGAAGACGGCGTCGAGGTAGGCGGCGCCCTCGGGCGTGGACGCGTTGATGTAGGTGAACTCGGAGCGTCCGTCTTCGCTCATCTGGTCGAAAATCGCTCCGGAGGTCCGTGCCGCGGCCCATTCATCGGCGGCGGCTTCGAGGTACCGGTTGCCCGCCTGCCGCTCGAGATTCACTTCGTCGAGGCGGTAAACGATGTCGGCATTGCGGTCGAAGTTGCCTTTGATCGGCGCCGGCGCCCACCAGTAGCTGAAGGGCACACCCTCGCGTTCGATGCGGAAGGCGCTCACCGTGGCGGAGAGGCGGCTGTCAAAGAAGTCGAACTTGAGGCCGATTTCGCGTGCCTTGGCGACGGAGGATTCGAGGGCTTGGCCGAGGCCGTCGCGCTGACCATCGAAATTGGGCTCCACGCCCTCGGACTGGAGCGCGAAGATATTGATACCCTTGGTGATTTCGAAGCTGGCACCGAACTGGGTCGTCGTCTTGCTCACCGTTGTGTCGGGGAAGAACTGGCGGCCCGCGCGCGAGCCGATGAGTTCAAAGAATCCGTCTTTCGACGAAGTTTCGTCGCGGCGTATGCCGCCGATGAGGAATAGGCGTTCGTTGATGAAGCGGCCTGAGTAGACGAGGTATAAACCGGTGTTCTCGGTCTTGTCGCCGGACAGCTGGGTGGCGCGGAAGGGAAGGTTCGGGGAGCCGTCGTACTGCGTGTCGAAACGAATCGGTTCCGGGTCGGTCGGATTGCGGTAACGGAAATTGTCGTTGTCCGGACTGCCCGCCGTTCCGAAGCCGGTATTGTCGTTCGTTTGCAGCTCATACGAGAACCCGAGAAGAAGATTGTGCTCCGAGTTGAGCCAGCGGCTTCCTTCGAAGTAACGGTCGCGGAGATTCACCTCCGCGCGGACCTGATCCCACTCCGTGTGTTCTTCGGAGCCCACCCAGTTGTACTGGAGGACGGCGTTGTCCACATCGACGACAACGTCGGTGTCCCGCCCGTCAATGATCTGGCGCGCCCGGATGGTGGCGAGGTGCGGTTGCGCCCGCGGTGCGGCGGAGTTTGTCGCAATGCCGCCGAAGACATCGCGCCAGCGGAAGCGACGGTCGGAATGATTGTAACCGACCATGAGATTGATCTTGTCGCCGATGCCCTGTTGCCAGTCGAGGTTGAAGTTCCATGCGTCGGTGATAAGGAAGGTGTCCGGACCGGACCAACGGAAGGTGCGCGGATTTTTGCCCTCGAACTCAATCATACCGAAAGTCTCCAACCGGTCGGCTTGGAAAATGGGAATTCCCGTGATCGTGGGTGAGCGCACGCTGAGGAAGCCGATGCCGCTGTCGTGTGCTTTGCCGGCCTCGAAATCGAGCGTGATTTTCGTCTGCCGGAAGGGCGTCCACTCCAAGACGGGAGAGATGAACCAACGGTCGTGCGTGTTGAAATCAGTAAAGTGTTCCCGGTCCTCGTAGGCTGCGGTCAGGCGGTAGCCGAGGTTGCCCGGGAGCGGACCCGTGACATCCAGCGTGGCCCGCCGCCATTCGTCCGATCCATAGCCGAGGGTGATGTGCTGTTCGCTGTGTGGGAGCGGGGCCTTTGGAAGATAGTTGACGACGCCGCCGAAGTTGCCAACTCCGTAGAGGAGGGCGCTCGGGCCGCGCACGACTTCGACACGCTCGATATTGATGGTATCCGTGGCATGCTGGCGCCGGAAGCCTTTTCGCAGCGTGTTGTTCGTGACGAATCCGCGGATCTTGAACGACGAATCCGTCTTGTTCGCCGTGCTGCCCTCCGGATTGTTCACATTGCCGAAGCCGCCCGTCCCGCCGCCGGTGAACGCGTCGTTCTGCGACTGCAAAACAATCCCCGCGCTGTAGCGCAGGCTCTCCCGCAGGTCCGAAGAACCCGTGTCGCGGATAAACTCGGAAGTGAGCACTTCGATCGTCAGCGGCATGTCCTGGATGAGAACGCTCAGGCGCGACCCCGTGACGGCGTTGGCCGCGTAGTAGCCGCGGTCGCCGTCGGTCACGACTTCGAAGGGCGAGAGTTCGTAGACTTGATCGTCGGTTTGCGCTGACAGTACGGGCGTCATCACGGTCAACGCGCCGAGGGTGCGCACCAGGGACGCGCGCGCGGATTTAGAGAAGGATTTCATGCGGTGGGATTGGGTTGAGTGTGGCGGAAAGCCTCCGCGAGGTAATTCGGAGTCGATCATCACGGTGGAAATCACGGGGTCAACATAAAAATGCATAAAAATGCATAGAAAAATGCCCGGCCGCGCGGCCGGGCATTGGTGAACCGGGGTGAGGCGGTTTAACGCGTCCCGGAAGGGATCCGGCCGCTCACTGCTGCATCAAAAAGGCCCATGCGCCGGAGAATTCTTCGCCCGGATCGGGCATGTAGACCCAGCGGGCGAGGTCAAAGACGTAGACCCACGGCTCGTGGGCGACATGGAGAACACCGAGGAATTCGCCCGTGTCGACGTTGCCGCTTTCATCGACGGGCAGACCGGCGTAGAATTCTTCCGGCTCACCGTTGCCTTCGCCCTCGATGAAAGCTTCGATGTTGCGGAAGGTAATCGTCCCGGAGTCCATCGCGCTGCCGTCGAATTCCGTCGTGATCTCGAAGCCGACCTGGAGGACCTGGAAGCTGTCGTCTTCCGCGAGGTCGGGGAACGTGACACTGAGTTCAAAGGCCTCGTTGTCCGGGCCGATGTTGTGGAACTGGGTGTGGTTGGGCTTCACCTGAAATTCCCAGCCCAGCTCGTTGAAGCCAAGCATCTTGACGAAGGCGCGCACGACCATGTTGGAGGGGTTGTTCCCCGTGCGCGTGGCGCTCGCCTCGCCGCGGAAGGTGATGACATCACCGGCCTCGAAGAGCTGGTTTGCGGTCGGGCTGCCGACCGGACCGGCACCGAACTCCTGAAAGAGAAACGACTCGATCTTGTCACTGGTCTCGTCGTCCCAGGAGTGGAAGGTGGCGGCGTCGCCTTCGACGGTGACCCGGTCGGGCACTTCAAGGGTGGCGAAGCCGATCCATTCGGTGGCGGGTTGGAATTGGTTCGCCCCGGCGATCCATTTGCCGTCGGCGGAGAAATCGTCGGGATTGACGAGGAGCGGGGTATTGGCGTGCGCCGCCGCGGCGGCGCCGATGATTCCCGCGAGGGTCAGAGTACGGATTTTATTATTCATGGTATTGTATCTATGGGTTGAAACAAAATTCTCATTCACTGACGGCATGTCCGGGGACCCAGCCCCATCCGCCGTTCTCCGCTTCACCGGCTTCCGGCAGGTAGAGCCATCCGAGGGCGGGCGAGTAGACCCAAGGGTCTTCCTCCACAAAGAGTAAACCGAGCCAATCGCCGGTGTTGGCATAACCGGATGCGGCGTCGAGGGGCCGGCCCCGCCACTCCGAGGCGGCTCCGGCGGGCGCGTAGACGCGGATAAACTCGATTTCCATGCGCTGCGGCCACTCGCCTTCGTGGTCGATACCGTCGATGCCGTAGGGCGAGACGCCCGGATAGATATCTGTGTTGAAATGCCCTCCCCATGTGCCGCCCACAGCGATGTTGAGGAGCAGGTGGAACGGCTGGTCGAAGGGCCAGATCTCGAAGATCTCTTCCGGCGGCGGCGGATTGCGCGCGGGGATGAGTGACTCTTTCGTCACGGAAAAGTAGATGTCTCCGTCGACATCCATTTCGATGCCTTCTTCGGTCCACACCATCGTGTATGTGTGGAACCCGTCGCTGGCGGAGGTCAGAAGCGTGCGCCCGCCGGTGGGGGCGGGAGTGGTGGGCATGCCGTTGCGCAGCTTCGTGTGCAGCGTGCCGTGGATGTTTTCGGGGACGCCGCCGAAAACCTCGTGGAAGAGGGGATCGGTCTCGTAGCCGACGTGTTCCATTATGTCGATCTCGCCGTTGTCCGGCCAGAAGGCCCCCGGAAAGATCGAATTCTCGGAGAGCATCCAGATCGCCGGCCAGGTCCCCGTCGTGTTCGGCACGCGCGCACGCACTTCGAAGCGGCCGTATTGCCACGCATGCAATCCGCGTGTGACAAGACGCGCCGAAGTGTAGAGCGGCGAGCGCGAACTCTCGGTGTCTTGGTGCACCTCGATAATGAGACGACCGTCTTCCACCCGGACATTCTCCGGGTCGTTTGTGTAGGTCTGCACCTCGTTGTTGCCCCAGCCGCCCGCGCCGAGATCAAAGGTCCAGTTTTCAGGGTTCGGCGGCCCGTCGACGTCGAACTCGTCCGACCAGACCAATTCCCAGCCAGAGGGGGCCGAGTCCGCCGCGAGCGGTGCGGCCGCGGCGAGGGTGGCCGTGAGGAGAAGAGCCGGAACGCTTCGAGCCGAGTCTCGGGGTAAACGAAACATGGACTGCATAATTATGTATTTTTTTGGGGGGTCAAGGGAAATCTCGGAATTTCCGGGAAAATTCGTCGGCGGTGTTCGGCGGACCTAAGGCGTTTGCCATGGGAAGATACGTCGCCGGGCGCACGGCGGATGCAATGCCCGTGAAGATTGCCGTTTGGCCGGTAAGGGTGCGAATAGTCGCGCATGCAAATCATCTCCGTATGCATGGCCTTTCGAGCGCCCGCAGCAGGTAAACTTAGAGGGAGCGAAGGTAGGCGATCAGCGCTGCGCGCTCTCCGGCGGTCATCGTGCGGAATTCCTCGCGCGCGCTTTCGGCCTCGCCGCCGTGCCAGAGGATAGCCTCTTCGAGCGTTCGCGCGCGGCCGTCGTGGAGATAGGCTTCTTCGCCGCCCACGGCTGCCGTGTGGCCGATGTTCCAGAGGGGAGCGGTGCGCCATTCGGAACCGCCTGCCGATCCTTCGGCGAGGTTGTCGGCGAGGTCCGGCCCCATGTCGTGGAGGAGAAGGTCGGTGTAGGGGCGGATGGTCTGGTTGCGCAATTCCGCCGCGGGATGGTGCGGGCTGGTGGTCATTTCGCGAACGTGGCACTGCGCGCAACCCGCGCGGTCGAAGAGTTCGTGCCCGAGAATCGTCTGCGGGTCGTTGAGATCGCGCCGTGCCTGGACGCCCAGCACCGCGATGTAGCGGGTGAGGTCGTCGAGGTCTTCGTCGTTGAGTTCGGGGACGCCGTATCCGGGGTAGACGGAGGTCGTCACGCCCATGTCGTTGTAGAAAGCGGAGGCGACCTGCTGGCGCAGGTTGGCGGAGCCGCCCTTGTGGCCGAAGCGACCGAGGCGTGGATCGCCGGTTTCGGGGTCGGTCACGATGCGCGGGCGACCGGAAATGCCGTCATTGCTGTCATCGTCGGGATCGGCGAGGCCGAGAATAGTTTCCTCGTCGACGGCTTCGAGAAGGCCGAGGCCGACGAGGGGGCGGGCCATGCGAACGGAGTAGTATGCGGGCGCCTCGCCCTCGAAGACATATTCCGGCCTGCGGAGTTCGTAGGGTGTTCCGTCGCCGTATTCGCCGCTGATGTAGGTGTAGCCGGAAATTCGCACAGTCGCCTCGGCTGAGCCTGTGGTCGACTGCGTCTGAATGGTCTCGCCGAAGACGGGGTGCGGCGTGCCGGAGGCGTCCGCTCCGGCGCGGATGACGGCGAAGTGCAGCGGCTCGCCCACGAGCGGCGGGAAAGACCGGCCGTTGTTGACGTGGCATTCCACGCAACTGCGGGCGTTGAATTTCGGACCGAGTTTGCCGGTCTGTTCGGTGAAGACGGGGTTGCCGGGTTCCGAATGCGCACCGGTCCCGTAATCGGTGTGGTGCAGGCGGCGCCCGAGGAGGAAGGCCTCCGCGCTCTGCGGAGCGGCGTTGCCGGCGAACTGCTTGAAGAGATGCTCCGGCTCTTGCGTGTAGCGGTAGGGGAGAGTCGTTTCTCCACCGAGCCAGCCTTCTTCGGGAATGGGATAGGAATCCAGGCGCTCGCCTTGGTTGCTGTAAGGAAGACCGGCGGTCTGGGCCGTTTGCCAGGGCACTATGCCCCGGCCGACGATGTAAAGCAGGGTGGTGCCGTAGTAATTGGTCCGGCCGTTCGCCGGGCCGTCGAGGAACAGGCTGATTTCCATTTCAATGCGGTCGCCCACCTCCAGCGCGCGGTTGAACTGGTGGTTTCGGTCAATCGTTACCGAATAGGTGTTGGTCGCCGGATCGATCAGGGACCCCAATGCATTGAAGTGGTATTCGGCAACCGTTCCCAGTCCACGGAAAAATACCCTGAACTCCGGTTGGCTCAGTGGAACGACGGTCGTGTAGTTGTAGGTGATCGTCGCACCGCCTTTGGCGACGCGGTCGATGATTTCCACCCCGAGAGTGCGCTCTTCCCAATAGAAGGGCAGGAAGTGGTCGTAGGCGTCAAAATTGTTCACTGTCACCGTGCCGGTTCCCTCGCGGGCGTGGCGGTCGCGCGCGCGGTCGCCGATGTAGGTGATGAGGGCTTCTTCGGTTTCTGCCTGTATATCCGGCTCCAGCGGCGTCGACGCGTTGAAGAGCGGAATAATGTCAAAAGGTTCGGAGGGACCGCCGGGCTCGCCCGGGTCCGTCGGCTCGCCCGGAGAGCCGATGCGCAGAAAGACGGCGTCCGCGGTCATCGGTACGACAACCGACCGCGCGCCGCCCGTGCCGCTGATCACGGGCCCGAACGGGCTCCACGAGGCGGGGTCGCCGGGGTTGCCCGAAACCATGGGCTGGTAGGGAACACCGGCGCGGGAGAGCCAGCTGACCTCGAGAACGCGTCCGGTTTCCGGTTCGAGGACATAGGTCTCGCCGGGGCTCGGTTCGTCCGTCGAGGCGAGGGATACATCGTCGATGAATACCTCGCCCTCGCCGCCCGCCACCGCCCCGGTGACGAAGCGGAACCGGATGCGCGCGTCGACTGCGGAGGCCGGGGCCGTCAGTCCGCTCGCACGAACCTCATGCCACGTGTCCGTTGCCGCTGTGAAGTTCACCAGTCCGGTGCCGCCCAGCGCGCCGCCGTCCGCGTTCAACCACTGCAATTCATACTGCTGGATGTAGCTGGGGCCGACGCTGACCTGCCGCGCGTAAAAAGAAAAGTCGTAGGCCCGGCCGCCGACGACGCCAGAGCCCACCTCCGACAGGCGCTGTGAGAGCAGACCCTCGTTTGCGGAAGCGCCCTCGTTGACGATGCGCGCCCGCATACTGTAACTGCCTGTGCGCGCCTGTGTGTCGCTGCGCACCGGTGGTTGCGAAGCAACCGCCGTCCAGTCGTCCGCCGAGGGGCCGGATCCCGCCTCGAAGCCGCCGTTGACGACGACGGAGGGACCCGTTGCGGATCCGGGCACGGTTTCCAGGACGCGGTAGTGGCGCGGTCCGGATTGGCTGAGGTCAGTGACTGTGAGCGTGCCGCCCGTGCCCGACCGGGCCGCGCCTAGGTTTTGCCACGGCCCGGATGCCGAAGCCGCCCGTTGCGCCTGGTACATGTGCCCGACCGTTGTCGGCCAGCTCAGGGACTGTCCCGTCCGCGCCTCGGGGACATCCGTCATTCCCCAGCCCGACGGAACGGGAAGGAAGGCGAGAAGGAAGAGCGAACAAAGGACGCGCGGCGTCGGTTTGCGCGCAGGGGTGGAGAGGGGAGGGCCTGCGGGGTTAATAAGGTGCATAAGGATGCATAATCATGTCTTTCCAGGACGGAGCAAGGGAAAACGGAAGAAAATCAAAAATTTCTCTCTACAGAGAGAAAAATAGGCCGGTACTCCGACAGAGCACCGGCCTTGATGATGAAGAGATTGCAGGTAAAGAATTAGGCGCGATTCGCACGGCGGCGCAGAAGAACCAGCCCGAGCGCGAGCAGGCCGATCAAGGCGGCGTAGGTGGCGGGCTCGGGGATTACGGTGATGTTGTCGACGGCAAAACTACCGCCCGCGTTGGCTACCGGACCCATTGCAAACTGGAATTGAAGCGTCAGTGTGTCGGTTCCTTCGAAACCTTGGCTGACATTGAATGTCTGCGAGAATTCGGTGAATGTTGTTGTATTGAAGTTCGGGTGTATGGCACCGAAAAAATTGTTGTTGATTCGTACGTGGATTGCTGTTCCCGGCAGTCCGCTCAGCAACATACCGTCGAAGCCGACCGTAACCAGGTCGGTTCCGAAGCTCAATCCGCCAACTTCGAGTGTGTAAAACGTGTCGCTGCCCACGCCGCTTGGTGCATCTTCGCCGAGAAAATGCGAGGCAGTCATTTCCAGGGATCCGGGCGGGTTTCCGGTTGTGGACGACCATTGAAACGATGACGTGGCCTCAGAACCGCCGGACATTACCCAATCGTTCACGCTGGATGCGTCATCGAAGGTCTCGGAGAGTATGACCGCGCCGGAGGCGGTAAAGGCGCAGGACAACGCGCCGAAGGTGATGAGGGTTTGGAGTTTTATCATGTGATATAGCCTATGTTTGGATTAGGATTTGAGGTTGAGATGCTGAACGCGGCAATCGGGTCCAGTCAATTTATGCAAAACTATGCAGTTGTTAGGGTCAAGTAAAATTGTTTCTGTCCTTTGGGATTTTTTGATTTTTAATTTTACTAAGTCAAACATGGCCGCATCTGTCGTCGATTTTAAGGCGAATCGATGGTTCCGGATGCGGCGAAGTGGCGGATTGATTTTACCGCTCCGGAACTCAATGTTTTATGTATATGCAGGAAAATACATTTATAAATCTTGGAAAAATGGTACAAAGAGGCCTTCGTTGTCTCGTTGTCGGGATCGCCGGCGACATTCCACGCGTCGATGCTGGAAGCGGCGTCGAAGGTCTCGGAGAAGATGACGGATTGCGCCGAGACGGATAGGGCGCAGGTCACCGCGCCGAGGGTTGTGAGTGACAGGAGTTTCGTAATCTATTGTATTTTTATGTTCGCATTGTTCGTTTTTCGAACCCTTCCCGGATACGTGAGTCGCCTCCCGGAGGATATTGTATGCAAGAATATGCATCATAGAGAGTCAGCAGAAACCCGCATTTTTTCCGTGGCGGAGTTTGTCGGAAGTATTTGAGTCATGGCGTTCGGGCCGCTTATTTCCAAGATTTACTCGCTGTGCTATGGCTTTGGCGGCCCCCGCAGGGGCGGTCGGACGTGTGGGATAAATGCCAATTTATGCCTTGACGCCATTTCATACGGAAGTATGCATCAGGGCCTATCACTAAAGGCCGCCCTCAGGCGGAACCCCGGAAATACGAAACCCATGAGTCCATTTTTCACCCGGAATCTTCCTCCCGTTATCCGCCGGGCCGCGGTGTTTGCACTGGTGTCGGCGGCGTGCTTCACCGCATCGGTCGCGGCCTTGTCCGAATGGCGTCTCGTCTGGTCGGACGAGTTCGAGACGGACGGTTCGCCCGATTCGGCGAAGTGGGGCTACGACTTGGGCACCGGTGCGTCCGTCGGCCTCGTTGGTTGGGGCAACAATGAGGCACAGTACTATACAGACCGTCCGGAGAACGCGCGTGTCGAGGACGGGATCCTCATCATCGAAGCGCGCCGTGAGCCAATGCAAAACTCCCAGTACACCTCCGCGCGCATGGTCACGCGTGACCGGGGCGACTGGCTCTACGGGCGGATTGAGGTGCGGGCGAAAATGCCTTACGGGCGGGGGACGTGGCCGGCCGTTTGGATGCTTCCGACGGACTGGGACTACGGGGGCTGGCCGCACAGCGGCGAAATCGACATCATGGAGCACGTCGGCTTTGACCATGGGCGGGTGCACGGCACGGTGCACACGGGCGCTTTCAATCACATGCAGGGCACGCAGCGCGGCGCATCCACGGTGGTGCCCGACCTGCACGAGGCGTTTTACACCTACGCCATCGAATGGGATGAGGACCGAATCCGGTGGTTTGTCGACGACGCGGAATACTATGCGTTCGAGCGGCAGGACGAATGGGGCAGTGCGGAGTGGCCTTTCGACCGGCGCTTCCATCTCATCCTCAACATCGCCATCGGGGGCAACTGGGGCGGTCAGCAGGGCATCGACAACGACATTTTTCCGCAACGCATGAAGGTGGAGTATGTGCGGGTCTACGAGGCTGTCGAAGCGGCGGAACCGCAGCCCGTGCGGGGTGCGTGGATCCACTTTTTCAACCCGGCTTACGATGGCAACTGAGGGAGCCATGCGCCATCCGGTCGATCAGTCCCTTCTCCGCGCCGCGAAGCGCGTTTCCCCGTGGGCGATGGCGGCGGGTTTTGTCTCTGTCGCGGCGTTGCTTCTCTTTGCCGCAGCGTGCGCACCCGATGCGCGGCCTGCGGCGGAATCCGTCCGCATTGTGCAATCCACCGACGGGCACTTCACACTCCTGCGCAACGGGGAACCGTTTGTTATGCAGGGCGCGGGCGGGCGCAGCCACATCGACCGGTTGCTTGCCTCCGGGGGCAACACGGTCCGCACATGGGGTATCGACGACCTCGGGCGTAAAATCGAGGGGAAACCGTTTCTCGACTATATGTACGAGCGCGGACTGGCGGTCCTCGCCGGCATCTGGGTACAGCACGAACGGCACGGATTCGACTACACCGATCCGGAGCAGCTGGAGCGGCAGCGCCGCGTCGTGCGTGAGGCGGTGGAGACCTACCGCGATCATCCCGCGATCATCGTTTGGGGGCTCGGCAATGAAATGGAGGCCTTCCGGGGCGAAGCCGACGACGCTCCGGTGTGGCGCGAGGTCAACATCCTCGCCCGCATCGTGAAGGAGGCGGACCCGAACCGCCCGGTCATGACCACGGTGGCGGGCGTGACGCCGGAGAAGGTCGCGAGCGTGATCCGCCATGCGCCGGAAGTCGACATCCTCGGGGTCAACGCCTACGCGGCGGCCATCCGCACGGGCGAAATACTGAACGAAGCGGGGTGGAACCGGCCCTTTGTCCTCGCCGAGTTCGGCCCGCGCGGGCACTGGGAGGTGCCGCTCACGCCGTGGGGCGCTCCTGTCGAGCCGACATCGGAGGAGAAAGCGCGGTATTACCTGCGCACCTACGAGACTGTCATGGAAGACGCGGGGGACCGCTGTCTCGGAACGTTCGCGTTTCTGTGGGGTCACAAGCAGGAGGTGACGCACACCTGGTATGGCATGTTTCTGCCCTCCGGAGAGAAACTGCCCGCTGTCGACGTGATGACGTATGCATGGAGCGGACGCTACCCGGAGGTGCGCTGTCCGGTGCTCCGTTCCGTCGACTTCCCTGGAAGCGGGCGCGTTGTTGCACCCGGAACGCAGTGGGATGTATCGGCGGAAGCCGTCGACCCACAGGGGCTTCCTCTCGAGTTCGCATGGGAGGTTGTCTCCGAGCAGACGGATCCCGCCGTGGGCGGCGACCGCGAAGAACCGCCCCCGCGGCACCCCGGAGCCATCACCGCCGCCGACGGAAACTCCGCTACCGTGCGTGCTCCGGCCGCGCCCGGTGCATACCGCCTTTTCATTACCGTGCGGAACCCCGGCAACTCCGCCACGGTAGCCAATTTTCCCTTCAAGGTCGGAGAACCTTGATCATTCCCCTTATTTTCAACGCTTAACACCTTCACTTCAATGAAGAACCCGGTATTGGATTCGCCTTCCATGGCGAGAAAAGAAGGTCCCGACGCCGCGGCGATGGCGGACATCATCGTCGATTTCGATGACGACTGCTATGTTGTCATCGACGACTTCGACCGCATTCCGCCGTTTTTCTGCACGCTCACCAGCGACGCCGATCTCTGGGTTTTCGTGTCCTCCACCGGTTCGCTTACGGCGGGACGCAAAGATCCCGACAGCGCGATCCTGCCCTACGAAACGGTTGACCGCATCCACGACAGCGGGGCGCACACAGGCCCGCTGGCGGTCCTGCGTTGGCGTGAGAACGGCAATCGGCGTGTCTGGGAGCCGTTCCGCGACGGCGGGGAAAACGTCGGAAAGGTGAGCCGCCGCCTCATGAAAAACCTCGCAGGCACGCGCATGGTCTTTGAAGAGACGCTGGTCGATGAGGGATTGTCGTTTTCGTCGACACTCATGATCAGCGGGCGCTTCGGGCTCGTCCGTGAATGCCGGGTGCGCAACACCGGGGAAAAGGGCCGCCGCCTCGAAGTCCTGCACGGTATGCGCAATCTCGTCGCGAACGGTATCACCCGGCAGTTGCAAAACGAAATGAGCTGCCTGACCGACGCCTACAAGCAGAACGAGATCCTTGAGCCCTCGGGCCTCGGTGTGTTCAGCATGGCTTCGGGGGTGACCGACCATCCCGTGCCCTACGAGGTACTTCGTGCCACCGTGGCGTGGTCCTGCGGCCTGCCGGGCGGGCGGCGCAGTGTCGATCCGGCTGCACCGGGGCTGTTCCGCGCGGGGAAGGATCCTGTGGTCTCGACAACGTCGCGCGGCGTTCGCGCCCACTGGTTTGAGTGGGCGGACATCAGTGTACCCGGCGGCGAGGATACCCGGTGGAAGCTCGTTGCCGACACCGCGTTGAACCAAGGCGCGGTGGCGGGAATCCTGCGCCTTTTGGAGAGCGGTCTCCCTGTGCGGGACGTCGAAGAGGATGTTGCGCTCGGCGAGGACTCACTGCGCCGTCGCCTTGCGGCGGCGGATGGACGGCAGGAGACGGGCGACCGTGTGGCCACCGCTCATCACCTCGCCAACGTGCTCTTCAATGTCATGCGCGGCGGGACGTTTCCCGGTGGCTATAATGTGCCGCGCGACGATTTCCGCGCATTTCTTACCGCGTCCAACCGCAAGCTCGCCGCGAAGCACGACGAATGGCTCATGAGCCTGCCGGGACATCTTCACCGCGATACCCTCCGCGAAGGAGTGGGGGAGCGGGGATGCACACAGCTGGAGCGGGTATTTTTTGAATACTTGCCGCTTTCCTTCAGCCGCCGCCACGGGGACCCGAGTCGGCCGTGGAACCGTTTCCGCATCGAAACCCGCGATGAACACGGGAGTGATATCCTCACTTTCCAGGGGAACTGGCGCGACATCTTTCAGAACTGGGAGGCCCTCGCGCTGAGCTTCCCGGGATATTTGGAGAGTATGATCTCCAAGTTCGTGAACGCCTCCACAGTTGACGGCTACAACCCGTACCGGATCACCCGCGACGGTATCGACTGGGAAGAGCCCGAGCCGGACAACCCGTGGGCGGCCTTCGGCTACTGGGGCGATCACCAGATCATATACCTGCTCAAGCTGCTCGAGGCCTATTCCGCTCACTTCGACGGTGCCCTGCCGCGCCTTTTGAACACGCGTCGCTTCGCCTACGCGAACGTTCCCTACCGCCTCAAATCCTTTGAGGACATCCTGCGGGATTCCCGCAACACGCTTGAATGCGACGGGGATCTCGCCGCGCGGTTGCGCAAGGCGGCGGCGGAGCGGGGCTCCGATGAAAAACTCGTCCCCGGCAAGGACGGTATGCCCGCCCTCGTGAACCTCACGGAGAAATTCCTCGTCCCGCTTCTCGCGAAGTGGAGCAACTTCCTTCCCGGCGGGGGCATCTGGATGAACACGCAGCGCCCGGAGTGGAACGACGGCAACAACGCGCTCGTCGGCTACGGGCTTTCCATGGTGACACTGTGTTACCTCCGGCGGCATCAGGCATTTCTTCTAGAACTTCTGCGGTCGGATCCGGACGCGGTCTATGATGTCTCGGCACCCGTCGCCGACTGGATGCGTGCCATCAACGCGGCGCTTGCCGAGGGCGAACCGGCGGCGGACTGCGCGGACGGGAAGCGACGGCTTGCGATTCTCCGCGCCCTCGGCGCGGCTGCCTCGCGGCACCGCGAATCCGTCTACGGGCGTGATTTTACGCGGGATACCGCGGAGGTCTCCGCCTCGGAGGTCATCGCTCTTCTCGAAACGCTCCAGGCATGGACGGATGAGACGATCCGCCGGAACAAACGCGACGATGGTCTTTATCACGCCTACAACCTCATGTTGATCGACGGAGACGGCGCGGAAATCCGTTACCTCGATCCCATGCTCGAGGGGCAGGTGGCCGTTCTCAGTACGGGCCTCCTCAGCCCCGCGGAATGTACCCAACTTCTCGAGAGCCTGCGCACGAGCCCGCTCTACTGTCCGCGCCGCCGGAGCTACATCCTCTATCCGGACCGCGCCATCATCCCGTTTCTCCAGAAGAACCGCCTCGATGCCGGGTCGCTGCGCGCCATACCCCTGCTCTCGGAGATGATGGAGCGGGGGGATTACCGCATCGTTTATCCCGAGAGCGACACCGTCTGGCGTTTCCATGCGGACTTCACGAATGAGGGAGACCTCCTCGACCGTCTCGATGCAATCGGACGTGAGGGGCGTTACGGAGAGATCCGTGCGGAGGACCGCCGGGGCATCCGCGCCCTCTACGAAGGCGTTTTCCACCATCACTCGTTCACCGGGCGGAGCGGCTCGATGTTTGCCTACGAAGGCTTGGGAAGCATCTATTGGCACATGGTGTCGAAGCTGCTGCTCGCCGTCCAGGAGGTGTTGGTCAAGGCGCGGAACGCAGGTGCGGACGCTTCCGTCTGTTCACGGCTTGACGGGCATTATGAATTCATCCGCGACGGCCTCGGTTTCCGCAAGTCGGCGGCGGACTACGGCGCCTTCCCGACCGATCCGTATTCGCACACCCCGGCCCACGCCGGTGCACAGCAACCGGGGATGACCGGGCAGGTGAAGGAAGAGATCCTCACCCGGCGCGGGGAACTGGGTGTTCATGTCGTAAAGGGATCGGTTGTGTTCGCCCCGGTGCACAGACTGCTCAATGAGGAGTTTCTCACCGCCGAGGGAGAGTTTCAATACGTCAACACGGAGGGTCTTTTCGCCAAACGCCCGCTCCCTGCCGGAAGCCTTGCCTTCACCCTCTGCCAAATACCGGTGGTGTATTGCCGCGACGACGGTGCCGCCGGTGTTTTCATCCGCGTTTGCGGCGGCGACGGGACCCCAACGGAAACCATCGAAGGCAATGCCCTTGGCGAAAAATGGAGCCGTTCGGTCTTCCGGCGGGACGGACAAATCCGCTGTATAGAGGTCGTCTTGCCTCATCCGGTTTGTTAACCGTCCACTTCCCGATCCAACAACCATGGCCTCCGCCCGCTACCAACCCACCGCCGCCGCCGACCGGATCCCGAACCTTCAGAAATTCGCCTATGGGCTCGGTGCCTTGGTGAACAATCTGCTCGGCGCCGCCATCGGTGTGATGGCCATTGTCCTCAACCTTGGCCTCGGCATGAACCCCGCCGTCGTGGGCCTGCTCATGGCCTTGCCGCGGCTGACCGACGCTCTCACCGATCCCGTCATGGGCTATATCTCAGACCAGACGCGGACCCGCTGGGGGCGGCGACGGCCGTTTATCTTTGCGGGAGCCATTCTCGCCGGGGTGATTTTCGCGCTCCTTTGGCAGCTGCCGCCGGGGCATAGCCAGACTTTTTATTTCTGGTTTTTCCTTATCGGATCTTTCTTCTTTTACCTTGCCTACACGGTTTTCGCGACGCCGTGGGTGGCGCTCGGCTATGAAATGACGCCCGATTACAACGAGCGCACGCGCCTCATGGGCGTGGCCAACTGGATGGGGCAGATCGCATGGGTCGCCGCGCCGTGGTTCTACTGGATCATGGAGAACAAGAACTTCTTCGACGATTCCGTCTCGGGCGCGCGGAGCCTGGCCATCATGATCGGGGTCTTTGCCGTGTCCGTCGGAATCATCCCCGCGATTTTCTGCCGCGAACGCATGGGCAGGGCGGAAACGGCGGAAACAACCGAGCTGATCGAAAACGGGCTTCAGGCCATCTGGCGGAATGTGCTCTCGTTTCTCAAGGGCTTTCTCATCACGATCAAATTCACGCCCTTTCTCAAGCTCTGCGGGGCCACCTTTCTTGTTTTCAACGGCTTCATGCTCGTCTCGGCGTTCTCATCGTATGTAATCATTTACTACGTTTACGGAGGAGACAAAGGCGCCGGATCGCAACTGATCGGCTGGAACGGAACGGCCTCCGCTGTCGCCACCTTCTGTGTCATCCCCCTTGTCACATGGATCTCCACGCGCCTCGGCAAGCGGCGCGCTTTTTTCATCGCCATCGGGATTTCCATTTTCGGCTACGGACTTAAGTTCTTCCTCTACAGCCAGACGACGCCGCTCCTCCTCCTTGCCGCCACGCCCTTCATCGCTTTCGGCCTCGGCGGGCTTTTCACGCTCATGGGGTCGATGATCGCGGATGTCTGCGACTTCGATGAACTTGAAACCGGACGACGCCGCGAGGGAATGTTCGGCTCCATCTTCTGGTGGGTCGTCAAACTCGGCATGGCCCTCGCCCTCGGCGTCTCCGGCTTCCTCCTCAACGCCACCGGCTTCGATGTCGATCTCGGCGGTGACCAGCCCGAACGCACACTCCTCCTCATGCGCATCTTCGACTGCGTCATCCCCATGGTCGCCTCCGCCATCGCCATCTGGCTCGTCGCCTCCTACCGCATCACCGAAGAGAAAGCCCGCGAAATTCGCACTCAGCTCGAAGCCCGCCGCGGCACGGTGTGATCCCGTCCATCCCCCCGCCGTAGCCGAACGCGTAAGCGTTTGGACGGTAAAGCCCGCGTTCAATTCGTCATGGGACGGTAGTAAACTGCTTCCTCTGCGTCGTATCCCTCACTGGTGAGGACGTATTTCGGCTCACGGTCGGCGTCCCAGAGGCCCCAGTTGTCGTCGCGTTCTTTCCATGGCTCGTCGAAGGCGGCGAAGTAGAAGAGGGCGGCGGGGCGGCTGAAGCCGTCGCCGGGATCGTCGCCATCCGTGCCGTAGGCCCAGGCCATCATGTCCTCGAAATACCATGCCTGGTTCACGGGGTGCGCCTGGTGGTGGGCGAAATCCTTGACGAAGGCCTCATCGAGGTAGGCCGAGGGCACGCTTTGCCAACCGGTCTCTCCGATGACGATGGGGATGGGGTGACCGGCGGCGTCGAGGGCGGCGCGCACGGCGTGGAAGTTTTCCCGCGCGTAGGCGTAGGCGGCGTCCATCATGGCGCGGGCGCGCCGGGCTTCGGGGACGGACTTCTGCCGGAAGTCCCAAAGCTCGAAACCGGCGTCCCAATACGCGTAGGTGTGGACGGCGGCGAAATCGATCTGGCCCCAGACCGCCGCGGTATCGCTGCCGGGTGGGGCGGCGTAGGGCTCCCAGTTGTCATTGACGGTGACGGGTTGCGGGACTCGCGCGCGGACGTAGCGGACGTAGTCGATGAGATCCGCCGGAGGGACGGCGACAAAGGACCAGCTCACGAGCACCTCGTTGCCCACACTGACGGAGGCAATGATATCCGGGAAGGCGGTGGCGAGGACGACGGCATCGTCCAGCTCGCGCATGTTTTCGGCGTGGTTTTCCGTATTTGCGCCGCTCACGTAGGCCCCCATCTGTACTTTGATGTCGATACCGTGTTCGTCGATCAACTCAACGACCATGCGCCCGTGCTCGCCCGAACTGAAGACGCGGATGAGCCCGAAGCCCTCGGCTTCCAGAAATCGCAGGTCCTCGAGCATCTCCTCGCGGCCGGGATGAATGCCCGTGTCCGGACTCTGCCCGGCGCGGAACCCGGAGTAGGAGACCGCCTTGCGGCTCCAGACGGCGGGATCGAGGGGCCGGACCGTATCAATGGACGGTATCGTGCGCAAATCGACGCGGGCGGCGTTCTCCCGCGCTCCGTCGGGAGAGACGCACCCCGACAAGACAGCGAGAGCGATGACGGCGGCAACGGAAAGAAACCGGATGCCGCGCGGGTGAAGAAGACGCGGAGCGGTGGGTATGGGCGGCTTTAAGAACATGGGCTCAATCGAAAAAGAGGGTGCTGGTCGAAACATTCACTGACACTCCCTTGTGGTTCATGACGTCACGGCTTGACATGAAGGCGCAAGAAAACCGGCGCGGCGGAACGGGCTTCGGGCAGCCGAACCTCCACGTCGTCGATACCGCCTTCGGAATGAAGGATGGTTTCCTGCAGTCCGCTGGTCGACCATGTGGCGAGGTTGTTCGACCACTCCACCCAGCCCAAGGCCGTCGGCACGTCGTTCCGGCGGTAGTAAAGGTAGACGAGGTCCTCGCCGTCGAAGCCCCAGTCAATGCCGCCGCCACCGTTGTGCGCGAGCGGATCGAGGTTGAGAAAGAACTTGAGGAAATTGGCGAAGCCGTCGCCGGAGGCGTCCGCGCGGTCGCCCCAGACGGTTTCCTCGAGGGAAGGATCATCGAGAATCTCCGCCGGGAAGTGGGCCGTGCGCCAGGCGTCGAGGAGCATCCCGCTGTCGGGCAGGTAATCCTCGCCGCATTCGCCGATCGTATGGCTGATGAGGGCGTTCATCGTATTCCGTTCGCCGCCCTGCGGGTGGGAGTAGGTGTAGTAGAAGTAGATCGTGTCCCCGGCGGCGGCGTTGAGGACGAAGGGCACGTTCGGCGTCGCCCCGCCATACCCGGGCATCGGGTGCGAACCAGTTTGGTTGTAGTAAAGAATCAGTGTTGTCTGGCCGATCCCGGAAAGTGCGGGGATGAAGGTGAGGGTCGGCTGGCCGCTGGCGTTTTCGCTGAAGACGTAGGAAAAGTCGCCGTTTGGATGGGTGCCATCGCAGGGCGGGGCAGAATCGACGATGATTTGCACGGGCGACGAGGTCGTGGACAGGCCGTCGTTGTCGGTGGCCACGGCGGTGAGCGTGTATTCGCCCACGGGCGCGCGCCACTCCATGGAATACGGTGCCGTGGAGGCTTGGCCGATGCGGACGCGCCCGATATAGAATGCGACCGAGTCGACGGCGCCGTCGAGGTCCTGCGCGGCCGCCGAGATCGTGATCCACTTACCCGAGGTGGTGAGGTGGGGCGTGCGCGGTTGCGTGATGCTGACCGTCGGCGGCAGCCGGGCCTCGCTCGATACGATGACCAAAGCTTCGTCGAAGTCCTCGAATGTTCCGTCGCTCACGGTGAGGCGCACACGGTAGATCCCCTCGACGAGATTCGTGAGAACAGGCGCGGCGGAAGCCGTATCCGAAAATTGGATCACGCTCGGGCCGTAGACCTGCTCCCATGTGTGGGCGACGGTCTTGTCCGGCGCGACGGTGCTCTGCGAACCGTCAAGGAGAGCAGTCACACCCGGTAGTTGCACAAACGCGTTGCTGCCCGCGTGGGCGATGGGCCGCACTTCCGCGAGCGGTCCGGTGCGGGCGAAGGTCATGCGCCCGACATTGGCTTCGCCCCCGTCGAAGGTGAGGCGCAAGACCCGCACGCCCTTGACAAGGGGAACGCCGGTGATGTTGACGGCGGAGAAGGTGCTCCAGCCGCCCGTGCCGGGTAGATTGACCCAGCCGCTGACGGGAACGCCGTTGACGGAGAGGCGCACGGGACCGCCGCCGCCGGCGTTGCCCGAGGCATAGCGCAACTGCACCGAATGCAGGCCGCTTTCCTCCACATCGACGGTGTATTCCAGCCACTCGCCCTTCGATGTCCAGCCGACGACAGCTCCTTCGGTCCCGCTGAGGGTGGCGTCGACAAATTCCTCCGGACGGTAGCCCCCCTCGTTGGAGGGTGAATTGTCGTTGTAGGCAATCCCCTGGCCGAGGCCGCCTTCGAAGCGGTCGTAGTGGCCGGCGTCGATCACGCCGGGGATCGGGGCGGGCACGCCCGCGAAAGGAATCTGGTCGCCCACCTGGACGCGGATGGAATTGGACAAGCTGTAGCGATCGCCCTGATGCAGGCGGGCGTAAAGGGTGTGCACGCCCGCGTCGAGATGGGTGAGGGTGAAGTGGTAGGGTTCCTCCGTGAGGGTTCCGAGAAGCGTGTTTCCGCGGTAGAGGGCGACGGAATCGACCGTGCCTTCGGCGATCACGACCTCGACGGGGAGGCTGCCGCCGGGATGGGCGCGGTTAAATTCCGTCGAGAGCTGCCCGCGCACGGCGAGGTCGCGGCTGGTCGCCATGGAGCGCGGGGCCACGTCGAGCGTGCCGCCGTCGGAGAAACTCACCAGAAGCGGTTCATCGGTGTAATTGTGGGCCACATACGTCACCGCCTCGCCGACGCGGAAGGTGGCCGCGATGGGGTAGTCCGCCGTGACTGTCGCGTCGATCCGGCCGAGCGCCTTCAGGGAGTGGATCCAATGGTAGGTGAGGGCGTCGGAAATGCCGAACTTGAGCGAGCGGTCCGGGTAGGAATCGTAGAGGGAAATGGCCTGATCCGGATCGATGAGGGCGAGGAACTGCCAGTAAACGTCATGCCACAGGTTGACGTTCGCCTGGTTGGAAAGGATTCCGGTATTCGCCGCCATTTCGGCCCAGAGTTGTTCGGCGTAGGCGTGGTTGTGGCCTAGATAGAGCGAGCCGCCGTGGATGGGATACAGCTCGATGCCGTAGGCGGCGGCGATGTCACTCGTCCAGAAGGTCTGGTTGTCGTAGCCGTTGCCCCAGATCCGCGAGACGAGACTGTAGGCGTATTCCGGCTTGAGCGTGCGGTTGTTGACATCAAACCAGTATTCCTCCGTGGCCGTTTGTTCGGTCACGTAGAGGTAGATGCCGAGATCGCGGACGGCGTCGTCCCGCGTGACGGCGCCCCAGTGGATGAGCGAGGAGGCGAACTGCATGCTCTCGGAGCTGGACTCCTGGTCGTTGCCGAACGGAAAAGTGGCGAAGCCGTTTGCCCAGCTGTGCCCCGCGTATGGGCTGAAATTGCGCAGAAACGGGTATTGCGGGTCCGTCCGGCTCGGGTTGGCGGCGTCGCGGATGAGGTGGTCGATCATACCGCCCCAACCCGCCGCCCAGCCCGGTTGGAACTGCTCCACGAAGGAGGCCGCGTGGATGAAATAGCCCCAGTGGAAGTGGTGGTCGTTGAGGTTGCCGTCCTGGCCGTGCCCCGCCGGATAGCCGATCATGGCGGACCACGTGGCGTTGTAGTAGAAGAGAAAGGCGACTTCCCCCGGTTCGGCCGTGAGCCAGTCCTCGAGACGCTCGCGCACTGTTTCGATCATGAGATCGCGCGCATGCGTGTCGCCCATGAGATCGGCGATGCGGGCCGTCTGGATGAGCCGGTTCAACACCTGGCCCTCGTTGTAGGAATCGGTCCACGTGCTCAGCGATTCATTCTGGAGGAGGGCGACTTTCTCCTGCAGGGCGGCGAGGTTGAGCGTTTCGCTGCCGTCCGGAATGAGGGGCAGCGTGGGCAGAATACCGTGATACGTGCGCTCCGTCGCAAAGTGGTTGCCCGCGAGCATTTTCAAGGTGCCGCGGATGGAGGGGTAGTGATCGCCAAGGGGAAGGGCCGAATCCGGCGCGAGGTAGCCCCACTGGTGCGGGAGCAGGCCTTGCAACACGGTCGTCGAGCTGCCCTCCATGGCCTCGGCCGTGATCGTGAAATCGGTCCGCACGACGGAGGTCGCCTCATCGTAGTTCCATTCCACTGCCGTGTTTACCGGAAAGGCATAGGCATAGGCCTGATACGCCGCCGCGAGCGTCGCCACGGGCGTGCCCGAGGGTGGAAGCTTGGCCATCGACCAGTAATCTTTCCCGTTGAGCGTCGAGGTGTATACGTTGCCCGACGCCGTCCAGGTCGAACCGGTCGGCGCGTAAACGACGAAATTCGCCCCGCCCTGCGAGTTGGCGATGAGGAGGCGTTCGTTCGAGATCGTGACTGTGCCCGCGTTCACCGTGACCCGCGCCACCGAACCCGCGCTCTTCCTGAAATAGAGAAAGGGCATGGCGATGCCGGAAAGCGCCGAGAACGAGTGCCCGCCGCCGCTCCACGCCATCGTCACCGTCCAGTCGGAGTGGTCCGAGACCGTTGCCTGCGAGGCGTTCAGCCCCGTCACCCCCACGATCACCGGCGAGAGGTCGCTCAGCGGCTGTGTGCTTCCGCCCGGCAAGGAGGGCGGCACAATGTAGCCGACATCCAAGCCCGCCGGCAGTGTGCGCATCGCCAGCGGGTAATTGAACAGGTTGTTCGCGTGGTTGTTCTTCACGAGGGCCGACCACCAGTCGTTCGTCGGCACCGGCTTGCCCATGGCGTCGCCGCTCAACTGCGGCGTGCCCGACGGGAAGGTGTTCCGCCCCGCCGCATCAACGCCCGGAAAGACTGTCGTGTAGCCGCCTTCGCCCACCGTAATAAATTGAGCGAGCACCTGAGGCACAGTGAATAGAAAAGTGCATAAAAAGACATTCAGGGAGAGGTAGGTTCGTTTCATGGAGTGTTTTCCAGCCGTCGGTGGTTCTTGAATTCCCGTGCACGGAAAGACGGCCTTAGACCCAATGTTGTTGGGATGATTTTCCTTTGCTGTCAATCGGATTGCATGAAAACGCATAAAATTTCCACGTGGGGATTATCGCCCGGCCGGCGGCTTCGAAAATAATGCATGGAAATGCATTTCACTGACCGGGCAACCAAACTGCGGGTGATGATGGCGCTTGACGCGGGCGCGGCGGACGGAAAACGTCGCTGCATGGCTGGAGTCGGCAAACTACTGAAACAGGCCGCCAAGATGCAGAAGAAGCTCGAGGCGGTGCAGGCGGAATTGGCGGAGAAGACCATCGATGTCTCCAGCGGGGGCGGTGCCGTAACGGTTACCATTACGCTCCAGCAGGAAGTCCGCGCCGTGAAGTTTGATCCCGAGTTTCTCAAGGAGGACGCCGAAGTCGTGGAAGAGGCCGTCACGGAAGCGATGCGGGAGGCGGTGGCAAAGTCGAAACAACTCAATGAGGAGGCCGTCGCGGAGGTGACACAAAGCATGCAGATGCCCGGCCTCCCCGGACTGTTTTGACGCCGCATTTCGAAAAACTGCACCAGTGCCTGAAGCGGTTGCCGGGACTGGGTTACCGTTCCGCCGAGCGGCTTGCGCTGCACCTCCTTGTGGAGAAACCGGACCGCCTGCCCGAGCTGGCCGAAGCCCTCCGGGCGGCCGGAGAAAACGTGCGCCGCTGCCGCGAGTGCGGCAACCTGTGCGAGGACACCTTGTGCGCCGTGTGCGCCGACGCGCGGCGCGACCGGTCGCACCTCTGCATTGTCGAATCAGTGCCGGATTTGCTCGCGATCGAACGGAGTTCAGCGTTCCGGGGCGTCTACCATGTGCTCCACGGCAAGCTTTCGCCGATCAACAACATCGGCCCCGAACAGCTCAACATGGACCGGCTCGAAGCCCGCTGCGCGGTCGGGGATTTGCGCGAGGTCACCCTCGCCATGTCCAATGACATCGAGGGAGAGGCCACCTGCCATTACATCCAGGACTCGTTTCTGAAAGGGCGCGAGGTGCGCGTCACGCGCATCGGGTTCGGCCTTCCGAGCGGCGGCGGAATCGTCTTTGCCGACGCCACGACGCTCCGCAGCGCGCTCGAAGGCCGCCGGGAGTACTGAGCTGAGCAAAGACCGGGGCGCGGTGAACCCCCGTCCGCCGCACCGGAGGCCATTGCGCACAGAGAAGTGGCACAGAAAGTCTTGTCTGTCTATTGTCGGCGAGAACGGATCGCGCGGCCATGGCCTCCGGCATGTTGTCGCTTCGCACCACCGAACCTGTCCGTGCGCGGCCGACGGGGTCTCTTACCTCGCCGCCTCCCGGCGGAGTCCGTCAAGCACGTCGAAAAACCGGGGGAAGGTCTTTCCGCAGCATGCGGGGTCGGCGATGCGGAGCCATGGCTCGCCGTCGCCGCGGATGTCGGCGCAGCCGAGGATGCCGAAGCTCATGGCGACCCGGTGGTCCTCGTAGGTCTGTATAGTGGCACCGCCTTCGAGAGCGAGAGCGCGGAGCGCCACGCGGTCGGGCGTGATCCTCAGCCAGTCCGGTCCCTCCTCGACGCCTTGACGGAGCCGTCGCAATTCCGTCGCCACGGCGTGGATACGGTCGGTCTCCTGATGGCGGGTGTGGCCGATGCCCGTGATTTTAAACGTCGCCGGCAGGAGCGGTGCCACGGCGGCGAGGGTAAGGAAGGTGTCGGAGAAGGTTTCGAAATCCACCTCGTCCGGAGTCAACGGCGGCGCCGAGTGACTGAAGCGCGGGCCGTCCGGTGTATCCTCGCGGCGGATACCGAAATCGGCTGCGACACTGGTGAAGCGCGCGTCGCCCTGCATGAGACCGTCGCCGATCCCTTCGATCCCGACGCTGCCGCCCGTTACGAGGGGCAGGGCAACGAAGTAACTCGCGGCGGTGACGTCCGGCTCCACCTTGTAGCCTTCCGGCGGGAAGCGGTACAGGCCGGGTTCGACTGTGAGGTGCCCGCTTTCGACGCTGCCCTGCACACGAACGCCCGCGCGGCGCATCATTTCGGCGGTCAGTTCGACGAATGCCGGGCGGGCGCCGGGACAATGGATTTCGACGCGGCCTGGTGCCCGTGCGGCGGAGAGCAGGAGGCCCGAGACCATTTGGCTGCTTGCCGAGGCATCGACTTGGATGGAGGTTCCGCGCCAGCCGCCGGTATGCATCGCGAAGGGGAAACTCCAGTCCTCGCCGGCAAAAGTGAAGCGTGCGCCAAGCCCGCCTAGCGCCTCGAGGAGACCCCGCATGGGGCGCTCACGCATCGCCGGATCGCCGTCGAGGCGGAAGCGTCCGTCGGGATGATGCACGAGCAACGCCGTGAGAAATCGCGCCACAGTGCCCGCGTTGCCGACGTGCAGTTCGGCGTGGTCGCGCGGGATGATGCCGCCCGCGCCGTCGATTTCGATCCATGTTTCATCCGGCGCGAGGCGTACGCCAAAGCCGAGGGCGCGCAGCGCGTCGAGCATGAGCCGCGAATCGCGGCTGAGTAGCGGTCGCAGGAGGCGGGTCGTGCCTTTCGCGAGCGCGGCCATGACGAGCGCGCGGTTGGTCACGCTCTTGGAGCCGGGCAGGGTGACACTCCCGCACGCCGGACGGCGGAAGGGAAGGATCGGGAGCGGGTCGACCATGGGAAAAGCCCGTTGGCGTGGCGGCGGGTGCGCTTCCCGGGGGAAGCGGTTCTTCCGGCGCTAGCCCTTGTAAACCGAAAGCAGGGTCTCGGCGATGTCGCTCGGTGTCGGAGCGACGGCGATCCCGGCGTCTTTGAGCGCTTTGATCTTGGCATCGGCACCGCCGCTGCCGCCGCTCACAATCGCGCCCGCGTGGCCCATGCGGCGGCCCGGAGGGGCGGTTGTTCCCGCGATAAAGGCCGCGACCGGCTTCTTCACGTGCTCCTTGATGTAGGCTGCCGCTTCCTCCTCGGCGGTGCCGCCGATCTCGCCGATCATGATGATCGCCTCGGTCGCCGGGTCCTCGTTGAAGAGGCGGATGGCGTCGGTGTGGCTCGTGCCGTTGATCGGGTCGCCGCCGATGCCGATGCAGGTGCTCTGCCCGTGGCCGAGCTGTGTGAGCTGGTACATCGCCTCATAGGTCAGCGTGCCCGAGCGGCTCACGACGCCGACCTTGCCCGGCTTGGCGATGTAGCCGGGCATGATACCGATATTGCACTCGCCGGGCGTCATGATGCCCGGGCAGTTCGGCCCGATGAGGCGCGTTTTGGACTTCACGAGGGCGTCCTTCACAAGCGCCATGTCGCGCACGGGAATGCCTTCCGTGATGCAGATGATCAGCTCGATCCCGGCGTCGATGGCTTCGAGGATGGAGTCCGCTGCGAAGGGCGGGGGAACAAAGACCACGCTGGTGTTGGCCCCTTCCTTTTCGACGGCGTCGCGGACGGTATTGAAAATGGGCACTTTGTCTTCGAAGCGCTGTCCGCCTTTGCCCGGCGTGACGGCGGCGACGTAGTTGGTGCCGTAATCGATGTTGCGGTTTGCGTGCAGACTGCCGAAGGTGCCGGTAATGCCCTGCCCGACGACGCGTGTGTCTTTTCCTACAAGAACTGCCATGGGAAGAAATGTTTGATTGTTGTGATTGGACGGTGTGGGTGGGTGGCCGTGTCTCTTTTATCCCTTGCGGGCTTCTTCGACCCGCTTGACGACTTTTTCGGCGGCGTCTTTGAGGCTGTCCGCCGGGGTGATGGCGAGACCGCTCTCGGAGAGGAGCTTCTTGCCCTCTTCGACTTCGTTGCCTTCGAGGCGGACGACGAGGGGAACGTCGATGGAGACGGTTTTTGCCGCCGCGATGATGCCCTTGGCAATGCGCTGGCAGCTCATGATCCCGCCGAAGATGTTTACGAGGATTCCCTCGACCTGCTTGTCGCTGAGGATGATGCGGAAGGCTTCCGTGACGGCTTCCTCGCTTGCGCCGCCGCCGACATCGAGGAAGTTGGCCGGATTTCCGCCGAAGTGCTTGATGATGTCCATCGTCGCCATGGCGAGGCCCGCGCCATTGACAAGGCAGGCAATATTGCCGTCGAGCGCGATGTAGCTGAGGCCGTGCTTGGAGGCTTCGACTTCCTTCGGGTCTTCTTCGTCGAGGTCGCGCAGGGCGCGGATGTCCGGATGACGGAAGAGGGCGTTTTCGTCGAAGCCCACCTTGGCATCGAGCGCGATGATGCGCCCGTCCGTCGTCTTCACGAGGGGATTGATCTCCGCGAGGCTGGCATCCTTTTCCCAATACAGGCGGTAGAGGCCGGTGAGGAGAACGTCGAGTTGCTTGAGGTCTTCCTTTTCCGTGAAGCCGAGTCCGTAGGCGATCTTGCGCTTGTGGAAGGGCTGGAGACCGCAGGCGGGATCGATGGTCACGCGTGTGATTTTCTCGGGCGTCTCTTCCGCGACTTTCTCGATCTCCACGCCGCCTTCGGTCGAGGCGATGATGATCGGGCGCGAGGTCGCGCGGTCGAGCAGGATGGCGAGGTAATACTCTTTCGCGATATCGCAGGGCTCGTTGAAATAGACAGTCTTCACCCGGCGGCCCGCCTCGCCCGTCTGGTGCGTGACGAGGACGTTGTGCAGCATGCGCTTCGCCGCGTCGAGGGCTTCTGCGCGGTCTTTGCAGATCTTGACGCCGCCTTTGTAACCGTCCTTGAAGGTTCCCTTGCCGCGCCCGCCCGCGTGGATCTGCGACTTGACGACGACAGGGCCGTCGGGCAGTTCGGCGAGCGCCGCCTTGAATTCATCGGGACTGCGCGCCGGCTGGCCCTTGGTTACGGGAATACCGAAATCGGCGAAGAGCGCCTTGGCTTGATACTCGTGGATGTTCATGGGAAGTGGATTTTCAAATTCGCGCCGCTTGGGCGGGAAAGCGTTTTATAAAGTGAGTGTGGCCGGTTCATTGCAAGCAAGGACGGCCGGAATTCAACCGGAGATCCCCGCTGCGGCGAGCGCGGCGGCCTGCGCCGCGACGAGTTCGGCGATGCCCTTCTCCGCAAGCGCGATGAGCGCGGCGGATTCTTCGCGCGTAAAAGTCGCTTCCTCGCCGGAGGCTTGCAGTTCCACAAAACGTCCGCTCCCGGTCATGACGATGTTCGCGTCGACCTCGGCGTCGCGGTCTTCCACGTAGCACAGGTCGAGCAGGGCGCGCCCGCTCACGACGCCAGCGCTCACCGCGGCGACGGGCTCGCGGAGCGGATTCTCCTTGATGCGCTCTTCGCCGAGTGCCTTTTCCACCGCGAGCCGGGCCGCCACGTAGGCACCTGTGATGGCCGCTGTGCGCGTGCCGCCGTCGGCCTGGAGCACGTCGCAGTCGATCCAGAGGGTGTGGCCGGGGAGTTTCTTCAAATCGGCCACCGCGCGCAGGCTGCGCCCGATGAGCCGTTGGATTTCCACCGTCCGCCCGTCCTGCTTGCCGCGCGAAATGTCCCGCGCCTTTCGTTGCAGGGTGGAGTAAGGGAGCATACTGTATTCAGCCGTCATCCAGCCCCCGTCCACTTTTTGCTCGCGCATCCAGCGCGGAACCTGCGGCTCGACCGTGGCCGCGCAGATCACACGCGTCAGGCCGAAGGCGATGAGGACCGAGCCGCCCGCGTGCGGCGCGATACCGGGCTCGATGGTGACCGGGCGCAGCGCGTCATCCGCGCGCCCGTCGATTCGTTGCGGATTGTCCATTCTCCGCAAGGTAGGGACGGTGCCTCCGCAATTGCACGCGAAAACGGGCGGAGACGGACGATTTCGGCAACCTTGCCGTTAGTAGGGTGTCAAAGGTCCTTCCGTAGGTCGCGGAAAACCCTCAGGCCGCCCCAGTCGCCGCCGCGCGGCTCCCGCGGCCCCGAATCCCGCTTCGGAAAGGACGCGCGGTGTCGGTGAAACCATTCTTCGATGAACCGGCTGCTTCCGAGCACGGCGCCCGCCGACATGTAGCGCACGCGTTGCCGAAGGCACGCGAAGGGCGCGAGGGTCCCGTAGCGCTCCCGCGCCTCCCGCCACAGCTCTTCGGGAACGGTGGCGTCCGGCGGCTTGTCGCGGCCGGGAGCGGTCCCTTTGGCATACAGAAGCACACGGTAGCGGGAAAAGGCTTCTTTCGCCCCGGTGCCGCCGTCGATTCGCCGGACCCCTTCAATCGCGGCGCGGACGCCCGCCGCCGCTTCGGCATACCCGCACCAGCGGTAGTCCGCGGGATCGTTCACGATGCCGGCGCGCACGGCGTTCAGGTCGATATACGCCGCCACCACCGCCACAGGCAGGCCCTTTCCCTCCACCAGAACGCTTTTGAACCGCCCGGACCAAAGGGTGCCGTGGCGGTCATGCGTGCGGTTGTACCAGATCGAGTATCGCTGCTGAAGCAGCTTGGCGAACATCGACAAATCGCACATCCGGTTGAGAAGCATTGCGCGCATGCGCTCACGGCGCTCTCCGCCCAGCGCTTCTTCGATGGATTCCAGGCGGAGTGCGTGGCGGCTGCGCACCTTGCCTCCATACAGCGCGGCGCTCCGGCGCAGCAGTTCCCCGTCCGATAGGTCCGGTTTATCCGCCGGAACCTCGACAAGAAGATGCACATGGTTGTCCATCACGCAGAACGTCAGCACACGCACCCCGCAGAACAGTGCCACCGCGCGCATCTGCCGTCGAAACATCTCCTTCTCTTCCGCCCCGAATAACATCGCCTGCCCCGCCGTGCGCGCAATCACATGATACACCGCGTCCCGTCCACGGAACAACACCCGCCGCACAGGCCGCACGATTCCGCTGTTCTCCGTATTCATGACGGTGAGAAAAAACAGGAAACTGGCGCAATGCAAGAAATATTATTAACCGTGTTATTTATATATGATAAACAACACGGTTGATAATATTTGACCGGCGGTGGGGGAATGGGTTTGCGGCGGGGGGCGTGAGGGGGCACGGACTTGTCTTTTTTTGAATTGGAGGGAGATTAGGCAGCGATGGCAAAAGATTGGCTCGAAGGCGTGGACGACGCCTATGACGTGGTTGTGGTGGGCAGCGGTCTCGGCGGACTGACAAGCGCGAATGTGCTCGCGAAGGCCGGGCACCGGGTGCTCGTCCTTGAGCATCACTATCAGTTCGGGGGTCTGGCGACGTGGTTCAAGCGTCCCGGCGGGCACATTTTCGATATTTCACTGCACGGCTTTCCGGTGGGCATGATCAAGTCCTGCCGGAAGTATTGGACGCGCGAGATCGCTGACAGCATTCATCAACTGGAGGACGTGCGCTTCATCAACCCGCAGATGAACCTCCGCACGACCTTCGACCGGTCGGATTTCACGCGGATTCTTGTGGAGACCTTCGGGATTGCCCGTGAGCGCGTGGAGGCGTTCTACACGCGCCTGCGCGAGATGAATTTCTACGACGACCACTCGCAGACGACAGGCGAGCTGTTTGAAGAGTATTTTCCGGGCCGAAACGATGTGCACCGTCTCCTCATGGAGCCGATCTCCTACGCCAACGGTTCGTCCATGGAGGACCCGGCGATTACCTACGGCATCGTCTTCTCCAACTTCATGAGCAAGGGCGTGTATATTTTCAAGGGAGGCACGGACACGCTTATCAAGAAAATGACGGAGGAACTGCGCCGCAACGGTGCGGAGGTCCGGAAGTGCGCGCTCGTCGAGGAGATCCTCACGGAGCCGGGGCCGGCCGGGCGCCCACAGGTGACCGGCGTGGTGGCGCGCAGTCAGAACACGGGCGAGCCGCTTCCCCCGCGGACAATCCGGTGCCGCGCGGTGGTCTCCAACGCCAACATCAAAAACACCGTTCTGCGGCTCGCCGGGCCGGAGCGCTTTCCGTCGGCCTACGTCGACGAAGTGAAAAAGGTGCGCGTGAACACGAGTTCGTGCCAAGTCTACATGGGCCTGCGCCGGGGCGAGTCCATTCCATTCAGCGGAGACCTCGTCTTCACATCGGAGGCGGAGCGGTTCTCAATGGAGGAGTTGACAGGTATGCGCACGAGCAGCCGCACCTTTTCCTTTTATTACCCCGACACGCGGCCGCACCAGAAGGAGCCGAGGTATGCGGTCGTGGCGTCGATCAATGCCCGCTGGGATGATTGGGCGGACCTCGACGATGCCGCCTACGAGCGCGAAAAACAGGCGCTTATCGACGGCTCCGTGGAGGCGCTGGAGAAGCTGATCCCCGGAGTCTCGGCGAAGATCGATCACTTGGAGGCGGCTACGCCACGGACCGTCAACCGCTATACCCGCCACATCGGCGGCACCTCCTTCGGCACCAAATTCGAGGGCCTCAAGGCGTCGCAGGAGCTGCCGGACCAACTGCCGGGTCTATTCCACGCGGGATCGGTCGGCATCATCATGTCCGGTTGGTTGGGGACGATCAACTACGGCGTCATCACTTCCAACCGCGTCGACAAATTCCTCGCTGAGGCCGCCCGCCCACTCACTGTTTGAATACTGGCAAACCCATGGACGAAACCATCCTGCAAACCATCCCGCACCGGCCGCCTTTTCTCTTCATCGACGAGATTCTTGAGGTGACGGAGACCTCGGCACGCTGCCGCCGCTACATCGATCCGGCGGAGGCGCACTTCGCCGGACACTATCCCGGCAACCCGATCATGCCGGGCGTGCTCCTGTGTGAAGCGGTGTTTCAAACGGCGGCGGTTTACATGGTGCGCCGCCAGGAGCGCGCGGGCGACGCCAAGGCGGCGGACAAGACGCCCGTGCTTGCCCGCATCGGCGACGCCCGCTTCAAGCGGATGGTCGTTCCGGGCGACACGATTGAGATCGAGACGACCTACAAAGAGGCCGTCGGACCCTTTCACTTCATGAAAGGGCGGGTCCTCAAAGACGGCAAACCGGCTGCGACCGTGGAGTTCGCCCTCGCCCTTGTGGACAAGCCCGCCGCGGACTGACCGGAGTCGTTCCTTCCTCTTCCGGCAGTCAACGACGTGCCGCCTTTTTCGTGCGGGCCGGCGTTTCTCTGCAGATGTGCACGCCGAGTAGGGCGTAGGGTGTGAAGGCGAGGGTGCCGCCGTGCAGTTTGCCGCCGGGAACCGGTGCGTCCGTGAGATCGACGAGACGGGCGGAGAGGTCGGGCGCGAGGCGCAGGCGCGCCTGTCCCCGCTTGCCGAGCGTTTCGTGCAGGCGCAGAACCCATGACCCGTCGGCGAGCGGTTTGGCCCATGCGGGGACAAGCGAGTCGCCCCCTTCGATCCCGCCGAAGCCGGCGTCAAGGGCTGTGCCCTGGTAGCGGACCGGGGCCGTGAACAGGGTGTCGGCGAGCATGGCGGGCTGGTCGGAGCGCGGCGCGCCCGCGTCGAAGCGGCCGATGGCGAGACGGATGTCGTGGGCGCCGATGTCGCTGTAGTCGTGCCCGTACGCGCTTTCGCGCAGAGTCCGGTTTTCTCCCGCGCGTGTAACAAAGGCGCTGCGGAGGAGGCTGACATGGAGCAAACCGGACTGGCAGCCGAATCCGTATTTTGCCTCGGTGACAACGAAAAGACCCTCCCCGCCGCTGTCGTCGGCGGCCACCGCCCAGCGCGAAGCCGGCACTTCAAACGCGGCTTCGTCAGAGGGGCGCCCCGGTTGCGCCGCGCGCAGCGTGCTGCCGAAGGGCGTGCCATAGCGCGCGTGCGAACCCTTGAAGGGCGTGGGCAGCGCCAGCTTGAGGAGTCGCTTGTAGTCGTGCCAGTCCACCCGGTAGCGGATGCGCAGGACGGATTCTCCGGCGGCAAGGGTGTAGTAAGTCGTGACGGTGCTCACTTCGGTGAGCGCTTGTTCATAGGCCAAGGTGGCGCGGGCCCCGTTGTCTTCCTCGATCCATGTGCGGCAGGGACCGGCGGGCGGGCGGCTCTGCGCGAGGTCGGGGCGGTCGATATCCCATGCTTCGTAGAGGGCTGGATGGTCGGGGAAAGTGAGCAAACCGGCCCCGCCGCCTTCGAAGGCCACCGCATGCCCGTCGACAGTGATGGAGCGAATGCGCCCCGCCTTGTCGAAGAGTGCGTTTACCCGCTCATTCGCGAGCCGGTGCTCAGCCACCTTAACCGTTGGAAATTCGATTCGTGAGGCATTCGCGGCCACCCCGCCCAGCGGGGGCAGGCGGTGGACGGAGGGGCCGCCCGAACCGTCCATGACTACGATGCGTTCGTGCGGCACAGCGTTGAAGAGGCAGTCGGCGCCTCCGCCGGAGGTGAGCGCGCTTTCTGCGGCCGCTTCCGCCTTTTCCGCGATCGCGCTCAGTTCGGGGATCGCCTCGTCGTAGACTTCCTGGATCGAGCTGCCGGGAATATAGTCGTGGAACTGGGCGAAGATCACCCGCTTCCACGCCTGCGTATCGACGGTGCCGCGGCCGAGCGCGGCGTGCGCGGCCTCCCATTTCTGGAGTCCCCGTTCGGCGGCACGGAAGGCTTCCTTGAGGAGCGCGTGGGTGGTCTGCACGCCCCGGTGGTATTCGAGGTAGACCTCTCCGTGGTAAACGGGCAGGCGGTCGCGGATACCGTCCATGCGCGCGAAAAATTCGTCGATGCGCCCCCACTGCGCTGGGGGCAACCCGGCGAGGTCACGCACACGCCGCGCCCGCTCGCACATTTCCTCCGTGACGCCGCCGCCGCCGTCGCCGTAGCCGGTGGGCAGGAGGTATTCGCCGTGCACATCGGCCTGTTGGAAGGTCTCCGCCGTGCGTTTGAGCTGTTTGGGAAGAACCTCCGTGTTGTAGCCGCAGCTTTGGAGGATGTGTGCGGTGACTTCGCTGCCGTCGTTGCCGCGCCAGACGAAACTGCTGTGCGGGAAACGGGTAATGTTGCTCCAGGCGAGTTTTGTCGTGAAGAAATAATCGACCCCCGCACCCTGGAGGATCTGCGGCAGACAAGGGCTGTACCCAAAAACATCCGGAAGCCACAGAACGGAACTCGGTTCCCCCGTCAGTTCGCGGAAACCCTCCTGCCCGAGGACAACGGAACGGGCGAGCGCCTCCCCGCAGGGCAGTTGCGTGTCGGACTCGACATAGGCCGCGCCGGTCGGCTCCCAGACGCCCCCGGCGATGAGGCGGTGCACGCGCTCCATGAGCTTGGGCGAGCGCCGGGCGACGGCTTCGTAGCTGGCGGGCTGAGAATAGCCGAAGCGCGTCTCCGGATACTGGTCGAGGATGCGCGTCATCGTGGCGAACGTGTGCACGGCTTTGAAATCGCCGACGCGCTCGGGCCAGAGCCACACAAGGTCGATGTGTGCGTGGCCCGTGAGGACGCACTCCGGCATGCCGACATCGGCCGGAAAAGCGGCATAGACGGCGGCGAGCTTTTCTTTCATGGCGGGCAGGCCGCCCGAGTTGAGCGCCTCGACGGCGTCGTCGAGCATCCCCATCATGCGGCGGAAGCGGGGCGACATCTCGTAGACCGGCGGACGAAAAGCGAATCCCTCCCCGAAACGGTCGTCCCGCTCGCGTCCGTTGTATTCAAGAGCGAGCGTCTCGAAGAGCACGAGAAAATCGTGATAGACCTCCCAAGCGAGGTCGTCGCGCGCGAGCAGGCGGGGATGGTGGTAGGCGCTTCCCTCTTCGGAAATGCCCTGGGCTTCACCGGTGACCCAGATACCGGTGCGCGCGCACGTCGCCTCGATCCAGAGCACACGCGCTTTCGGCGGCAGGGGCGCGCGCTGGTGCCCGGGGTCGAGCCCGTACCAAGGCACGCCGTCGACATATACGGTGGCCTCGCCTTCGTCGCGCCACTGGAGGTAGCGGGTGCCTTCTCCCCGTTTGGCGGGCGGCAGCTCGACCTTGAACCACATTTGGTCAAACATGCGGCCCCAGTGATGCGGTGTACGGGTGACCGGCGTGAGCTTCGCTTTCCGCGCCTCGGCGAAGGAGATGTGCCCGCGGGTCGGCCGCGTGTGTGAGACTTTGGTGACCTCGCCGAGGTTGCGCCATATCTTAGCACGCACTCGGTCCAGCGCTTTGCGGAGCCGCGGCGGCGTGAGTTGCTGCAGAGGATTGCGGGGAAGCATACTCCGGGAATCACCGCTCAGCCGAAAGCGGATGTCCAGCGCGGATTTGGCGGCTCCCGTCTCCGTGGGCCCCGGCAAAGCGGCCGGTGAGGATCGGCTTTGAGGCTCGCGGGCGCAGGCGCGGAGTCCCGGTTCAAGAGTTTTCAGAATTCGATGCGCTCCACGATAGTGGCGCGCACAGGGACGCCGGCGGGGCTCCGCACGGGGCGGTAGCGGCTTTCGAGGAGGGCTTCGCGGGCCGGTTCGACATTGTCCTCGGCAGTGGTTTCAAGGAGTTCGGCGTGGAGGACGTTGCCGCCTTCGTCGATGTCGACACGGAAGACGGCATGGGAGCCGAGGATTTCGTCGATGTCGGCCCAGCGGGGAAAAACGGGGACGGGCCGGTGGATGCGCTCGGGCGGGTCGGCGGCGAAAGCCGCGGGAAGGTGGCCGGGCTGAGGTTCGTCGGGTGAGGCGGGGACCGGCTGGACGGGTTCGGCGGGGGGAGGTTCGGCGGGGGCTGGCAATGCTTCGGCGGTGATGTCGGCGGCGGCTGGTTCGGGTGGTGAGGCTACCGGCGGTGCCGCTTCTGCGGGCGGCTCCGGCGGTGGCGGCGCGGGAGGTTCGCGCGGCACGGGTTCGCCGGGGGGAGGTGGCTCGTCGCGGGGGACTGTGACGGTGCCTTCGAGGCCACCGCGCTCCGGCGCGGGTGTTTCCGCGCGGGGCATGCGGCATCCGCACAGGGAGACGAGCACCGCTGCCGCGAGTAGCGCGGCAACGGTGGATCGGCGGCGCCGCGCCAGGGGCTCAACGCCCGAAGACCGGGCGCATCCGTTCGATGGCCTCCTCGACATTTTCGCGTGAGTTGAAGGCGCTGAGCCGGACGTGCCCCTCGCCGCAGGTGCCGAATCCGGCCCCCGGGGTGCAGACGACGGCGGCTTCGTTCAGGAGGCGGTCGAAGAAGTCCCACGAACTGCCCCCGACCTGGATCCAGATGTAGGGGGCGTTGTCGCCGCCCACGCAGTCAAACCCCCATGATGTCAGCGCTTCGCGCAGGAGGCGCGCGTTTTTCATGTAGTGGCCGATGAGGCGCGTGGTCTCGCGCTTTCCCTCGTCGGAAAACACGGCGGCGGCGGCACGCTGCACGGGGTAGGCGACGCCGTTGAATTTGGTTGTGTGGCGGCGGTTCCAGAGGGCGTGCAGCGGCACTTCCGTGCCCTTGGCGTCGACGCCCTTGAGTTCTCCGGGAACGACAGTGTAGGCGCAGCGCACTCCCGTGAAGCCTGCGTTTTTGGAGAAGCTGCGGAATTCGACGGCGCACTCGCGGGCGCCTTCGATCTCGTAGATGGAGCGCGGGATGGCAGGATCCTGCACGAAGGCCTCGTAGGCGGCGTCGAAGAGGATGAGGGCGTTGTTGGCGCGGGCGTGGTCGACCCAGCGCTTGAGGTCGTCGCGGGTGGCGACGGCACCCGTCGGATTGTTGGGGAAACACAGGTAGATGATGTCGACGTCTTCCTCCGGGAGGGCGGGGACATAGCGGTTTTCCGGTGTGCAGTCGAGGTAGACGACGCCGGCGTAGCGACCGTCGGCAAAGGCCCCGGTGCGCCCGGCCATGACGTTGGTGTCGAGGTAAACAGGGTAGACGGGATCGGGGATGGCGACACGGCATTGGCTGCTGAAGATTTCTTGAATGTTCGCGCTGTCGCACTTGGAGCCGTCGGAGACGAAGATCTCGTCGGGGCGGATGTCGCAGCCGCGGGCCGTGTAGGCGTGTTCCGCGATGGCCTCGCGAAGAAAGGGGTAGCCCTGCTCCGGACCGTAGCCGCGGAAGGTGGCGCGGTCGCCCATTTCGTCGACAGCGGCCTTGAAGGCCTCGCGGCAGACGGCGGGGAGCGGCTCGGTGACGTCGCCGATGCCCATGCGGATCACCCGTTTGTCCGGGTTGTCCGAGGTGTGTGCGTTCACGCGCTTGGCGATGTCGCTGAAGAGGTAACTCGCCTGGAGTTTGCGATAATGGTCGTTGATGCGGATCATAAAAGGCTTTGGGCGCGCGCGGGTTTCGTTCTTGAGCCCCGGCGCGTTCGTGGCTTTGTAGACAAGGAAGCTGAATCGAATGCAAGTCATTGAATCCGTCAACGATATGCAGTCGCTCGCCGTGGCGCTGCGCTCACAGGGCAAGCTCATCGCCCTCGTGCCGACGCGCGGCAGCCTGCACGCCGGCCACCGCCGCCTCGTCGAAGTGGCGAAAAAAGAGGCCGACCGCGTCATCCTCTCCATTTTCGTCAACCCCCATGAATTCGGTCCCAACGAGGATCTTGCTCAGTTTCCGCGCGACCGCGAGGGGGATCTCGATTTCTGCCGGGAGGCGGGGGTCGACTCCGTCTTCATGCCGTGCGAGAAGGAAATGTACCCGCCCGGCTACTCGACATGGGTCGAGGAGACGCGGCGCGCGGCGGGCATGTGCGGTCTCTCCCGCCCGCACTACTTCCGCGGGGCTTGCACAGTGTATGTGAAGCTCTTCAACATCGTCCGCCCGGACTCCGTTCTCATGGGCTGGCGCGACGCGCAGCTCGCCGCCGTCGTGCGTAAAATGGTGGAGGACCTCAACTTCCCGGTCGACATCACAATGGTCGAAACCGTGCGCGCGGAGGATGGCGTCGCCCTCAATGCCCGCAACGCCTACTTCGACGACTTCCAGCGGCGCGACGCCCCCGTTATCCACAACGCGCTTCTCAAGGGAAAGGAGCTTGTCGACAGCGGAATCACCAACGTCGACCGCGTCCTCGCCGAGATCACGCACCACATGTCGCAGAACCGGCGCATCCGCCTCATCTACGTGAGCGCCGTCGACCGCATGACGATGGAGCCGGTGCGGCAGATCGAGCCGGGGCGCACCCTCCTCGCCGCCGCCGCATGGTGCGACCAGGTGCGTCTCATCGATAATGTGCTGGTGTAAAAGTCTCGTGACGCTTTAGTTGCGAAAATGGCACACGAGTTCGATGTCGTCATCGTCGGCAGTGGTATCGCCGGTCTCTCTTGCGCGCTCAAGGCGGCCGGGGCCGGTATGCGCGTATGCGTCCTCACGAAAAAGGAACGCGCCGAGTCGAACACCAACTACGCCCAGGGCGGCATCGCCGCAGTCACCTCGCAGAGCGACGACATCGAACTGCACGTCAACGACACGCTCACGGCGGGCGACGGCCTTTGCCGCGAACCGGTTGTGCGCACGATTCTTGGCGAGGGACCGGCGCGCATACAGGAACTGATCGATTTCGGCGTCGAGTTCTCGCAACTGGAGGACGGGCGCGTGTCGCTCCACCGCGAGGGCGGGCACTCCAAACGCCGCATCCTGCACGTGCGTGACATGACGGGTAAGGCTATCGAGGATGCTCTTGTCAACGCTGTCGAGACGCACCCGGACATCGATGTGCGCGAACACGTCCTGTGTGTCGACCTCATCACTTCGCGCAAGCTCGCGCAAACGGGCCGCGCCGTCGAGGCCGAGCCCAACCGGATTCTCGGCATCTACGCCTTCGACGCGAAGAACGGTCGGGTCGACACCTACCGCGCCCCGGCCGTCGTCCTCTGCACCGGCGGGGTGGGGCAAGTCTACCTCTACTCGACCAATCCCTCCATCGCCACCGGTGACGGCATCGCCATGGCCTACCGCGCGGGAGCAGAAATCCGCAACATGGAGTGCATCCAGTTTCACCCCACCGCGCTCTACACCGCCGATGACGAACGCTTTCTCGTCAGTGAGGCTGTGCGCGGGGAGGGGGCCGTCCTGCGCAACCTCCGCGGCGAAGCCTTCATGAAACGCTACGACGAACGCGCCGACCTCGCCCCGCGCGACATCGTCGCCCGCGCCATCGACAGCGAGATGAAGCGCTCGGGCGCGCGCCATGTGTGGCTCGACATCACCGGCCGGCCGGAGGACGACCTGCGCCGCCTCTTCCCCAATATCTTCGAGCACTGCCTCGCGCGCGGCATCAACATGGCGAAGGACCGCATACCCGTCGTCCCCGCCATGCACTACCTTTGCGGCGGCATCGCCACCGACCTCGACGCCCGCTCCACCCTTGACGGTCTCTTTGCCTGCGGCGAGGCCGCCTGCACCGGCCTGCACGGCGCCAACCGCCTCGCCAGCAACAGTCTCCTCGAAGCCGTCGTCATGGCCGATCGCGCGGCCCGCGCGGCAGCTGCCTACGTCGCCTCCGGCCCCGCCTCCGCCGCCGACATCCCCCCGTGGATGGACGGCAACCTGCAGGACTCCGACGAGCGCGTCGTCCTCATCCACAACGGCGACGAACTCAAACGCGCTCTCTGGGACTACGTCGGCATCGTCCGCACGACCAAACGCCTCGACCGCGCCCTCACGCGCGTCGAACGCCTGCGCCGCGAAATCCACGAATACTACTGGAACTTTAAGGTCGAGCCCTCCCTCCTCGAACTGCGCAACCTCGTCGAAGTCGCCGAACTCATTATCCGCTGCGCCCGCCAGCGCCAGGAAAGCCGCGGCCTCCATTACACCCTCGACTTCCCCGAACGCCACCTCTGCCCCGCCGACACCGTAATCCGCCGCGCCGAAGGATAATTCACACAGTCTCCGAGCCATTATATATTATTAATATAACTTACAACGTAATTTACTGTTGACGAAGGCATGCGCATTGGCAATCATGATCCGCATGCAAAGAATGACGTCCGAAAGAGGAGGAGTAATAGCCGAGCATGCAGAGAGCACGGACCGTGCTTCCGGTCCTCCGGTCTCGCAGCGTGTTCCGCGCAAGGCGCGTCGTGTGCCGCGTGCGGTGGTGCCGGAGGGACGCGACGGGTATTACCATGTCGTCAGCCGCATCAACGGGCGGGCGTTTCTGCTGACGGACACGCGGCGGGAGACCTTCC
>SLLG01000296.1 GCA_007134215.1 Opitutales bacterium
ACATCGACGAGCGTGTTGTAGGCAAGCTCGGCGTAGGCGGTGTCACCCGTCACGCGGTAAACAAGGGCGGCAGCCTGCGCGTAGTAGGACCGCGCGTAGTTCCAGTTCGTGTCCGTGGCGTCGAAATTATCCAGATCCTGCGAGTCCACACGCGCCTTCAACTGCGCGAAGGCCTGGGCGTAGTGCGAGCCCGGATCGGCGAGGCCATCCTGAATGCGGGCGAGCCGGTCGGGTGTAAGGAGGACGGGTGCCGGTGCCTGCGCGGCCAGCGAACCGGCGAGGAGGGTCCCGGCAAGGAACGGTAAAACGATGCTTCGATACATGGGGGTCGGGGGGTTGTCGGTTTGAGGGGACCACGGATATCCGGAGGCAACATCGCCCGGAACCGCAGCGGGGAAGGACACGATTGCGCATCGAACCGCCCCCGGATGTCAATCCGAAACCGAACCACCCCTCCTTTCCTCTCCGCTTCCGCCGAAAATCCGTACGCGACCGTTCACCCGCCGTCCCGCACTTTCGCAAGCGCCCCGAGCGCCCGTTCGCGGCCTTCGCGGTGGTCGACGATGGGTTCCGGGTAGGTGTCGCCGAGCCGCACGCCGGCGCGGCGCAGGACATCGGGCGGCGCTTCCCACGGAGTGTGGATGTGCTTCGCGGGCAGTTCCGCGAGTTCCGGCACAAACCGGCGCACGTAGTCGCCCCCGCCGTCAAACTTCGAGCCCTGCGTCATGGGGTTGAAGATACGGAAATACGGCGCGGCGTCGGCCCCGCAACCGCCCGCCCACTGCCACCCGAGGGTGTTTGAGGCGAGGTCGGCGTCGACGAGGGTGTCCCAGAACCAGCAGGCGCCCGCCTGCCACGGAAGAAGCAGGTGCTTCACGAGGAAGGACGCTACGACCATGCGCACCCGGTTGTGCATCCAGCCCGTTTCCCAAAGTTGGCGCATCCCCGCGTCGACGATGGGATACCCGGTGCGGCCCTGCTGCCACGCGCGGAGCGCCGCTTTGTCTGTGCGCCAGGGAAACCGGCGGAAAGCGTCCTGCAAAGGCTGCCTCGGCGTATCCGGAAAGTGATAGAGCACGTGGTAGGCGAACTCCCGCCAAACCAGCTCCCGCACAAAGGTCTCGCGCCCTTTGCCCGGATTGCCGGACAGCGCCCGCGCCACCGCCTCACGCGGACCGACCTGCCCGAAATGAAGGTACGGCGAAAGTCGCGAGGTCCCGTCCTCCGCCGGGATGTCGCGGGCGTCGGCATAGTCACGCACCGGCCCGTCGAGGAAATCATTCAACCGCCGCAGGCCACCGCGGCGTGTCGGCGTCCACGCCTTGCGGATGCCTTCGTCCCACGGAATTTCCGGGAGAAGCCCGAGGTCGCTAACCTCCATGGACTCCGGCCACTCCGCGGGTGCGGCGGGCCGTTTTGCCCGTGTTTCGACCGGATCCGCGAAGCCCTTTGCCATGACGGTGCGGCTGAACGGCGTATACACCTTGTAGGCCTTGCCTTGGCCGGTCCGCACAGTCCACGGCTCGAAGAGCAGCGAGCTGTTGAAGCTCTTCGCTTCCAGCCCGTCATTCGCCAGCGCCTCTTTCACCCCGGCGTCGCGACGCGTTACCTCAGGTTCGTAGCGGCGGTTCCAATACACGGCCGCCGCTCCCGTCTCCTTCGCGAGGCGGCGAAGGGCCTTCAGGCTCCCGCCCCGGCGGATGACGAGGCGCAGGCCGACGCCCTCGAGTGCCGCGGTGAGATCTTCCAGCGCGTGGTGCAGCCACCAGCGCGAGGCGCCGCCCGGCGCCCAGTCGCCCTCTTCGTCGGGGGCGTGGATATACACGGGCACGACGGCGCTTCCGCGCCCCAGCGCCGCCGCGTAGGCAGCGTTGTCCGGCAGGCGCAGATCCTGCCGGAACCAGAGTAGGGTTGGAGCACTCACGGGCCAAACCATACCCACCGCCCATGAAAGCGCAACCGGCGAGCGGAGACCGCCGGAACCGCTCCGAAGCCGTGAGCGTTTGGACCCGCGGTCCGGGCTTGCGCCGCCGGACCTGCCCGGGCACGGTTCTTCTTCATGGCGAAGCAATTCCTATGCGATCCATGGCGTTGCCTGCGGCGGGCGGCGGCGGTTCCGGCGCTCGGGGTGGTCCTGCTCTCCGTCGCTTGCGATCCGGCGGAGCGGGCGGACAGCGGCGAGATCCGCTGGGGTACCTCGGCGGTGGGCTCCTCGGGACACCGGGCGCTTGTGCAGCTCGCGGCGGCGGTGAACCGTGAGATGGACGACGCCGACATCACCGTGCTGCCCATGCCGGGCGCAATGATGACCATGCGCGCCTACGGCGCGGGCGACATCGACGCCTTCTACGGAGCGGACATCGCCTTCCACGAATGGGCGACGGACAGCGGGCGTTTCGAGGGCACGCGCGACCGTTTCGGCCGGCCCCCGGTGCAGTCTTTCTGGGCCTTTTCCATGGAAATGGGCTTCGCCATCCGCGCGGCCGACCGCGACGCGGTCCGGGCGTGGCGCGATCTCGCGGGCCGCCGGGTCTTCACCGGCCCCGCGCCGTGGGACACCCGCGCCCACCTCGAACGGCTCCTGCGCGTGCTCGGCACCGAACACCGCTACAGTGAAATGGACCTCGGTGTTGTCGGCGCCCAGCTTGCGGCGGGCGGAATCGACGCGTTCGGCATCTACACCACGGGCGGACGCGGTGTCGCCCCGTGGGTCGCGGAAGCGGAGCGCGTGACCGACCTCGCCATCCTCAACCCCTCGCCCGAAGAGGCGGCGGCCCTTCGCGAAGCGGGCTTTGAGATCGTCACCGTGCCGCCGTCGGTGTTCCAGACGGATGTTCACGTGCCGGAGGTCGTGCTCTCGCCCTTCTATTACGGCTTCCACCTGGGGACTGATTTTTCTGAAGAATTCGTCCACCGCTTTCTCACCACGGTCGAGGGGCTCGCGCCCGCACTCGCCGCGACCGACCCCGTCTTCACCGCTCTCGCGGAGGACATGGCCGCCCTGCAAAGGCGCGGTGTGGCGCGGTCTGCCGACGACGTTGAAATCCACCCCGGCCTCGCGCGTTTCCTGCGCGAACGCGGACAATGGGACGCCGCTTGGGACGATCGCGTCACCGCTCTGCCCTGACGCATCCCCTGTGCTTCACCCGCGCTCCGGATGGATTCGCCCGCTCCCGGCAATGCCCCGCCCTTCGTCCACGCCGCCCGCTTCGCGGCGGCGGCCGTCTTTTTCGCCGTGCTGGCTGTCTACTTCACCACAGGCGCGGGCGGCCCCACGCTTCTTGCCGTCATCATGGTGCCGGCCGCGCTTGCCGTCGGCATCCTCCGCGACTGGAGTGAAGGCCGCCTGTATCCGAAGGTTCCCGCAGCGGCCCGCGTTGTTCTCGGGGTCGTGCAGGCGGCGGCGGCCCTCGCGGCGGCGGCCTACCTGTGGGCGGAGTTCGAAGCCATCCGCTCCACCCGGCTCGGCGCGTGGACGGCGGCGGACTACACCGCCGGAACGACCGTCGTTGTCCTGATTCTTGAATACACGCGCCGGCGCTACCTTCCGGTCTTCATCGTCAACGTCGTTCTGGTCCTCTACTGTGTCCACGGCAGCGTTGTGCCGGGTCTGCTCCACCATTCCGGCCTCTCGTGGCGGCGGGTCGGCAGCTCCCTGAGCCTCGAAATGAGCACGGGTGTTTTCGAGCGCCTGCCGCAACTCGGGCTCACGCTCATCGGGTCGTTCCTCCTTCTCCTCGCCGCTCTGCGCGCCTTCGGTTGTATTGATTCGCTCCTCACCGCCAGCGCGCGCCTCGCGCGCCATTCGCCCCGCCTCCTCCCGCAGGCCGCCGTCATCGGTTCGCTCGGCGTGGCGGCGGTGAGCGGCAGCGGGGCCGCCAACGCCGCGACGACGGGCACGGCGACGATTCCGATGTTCATCAAGGCGGGCTTTTCCCGCGCCCACGCCGCCGCCGTGGAAACCGCCGCCTCGCTCGGCGGACAGCTCATGCCTCCGCTCATGGGCATCGCCGCCTTCATCATGGCAGAGATGATGTCTGTCTCCTATGGCGAAGTCATGGTGCGCGGCTTCGCCCCCGCCATCATCTACTTTGTCGGCGTTGCGCTCGCCGTTTACCTCCTCGCCGCGCGCTTCCAGACCGCCGCGCCCGCCGTGTCCGCACCGCCTGCCGCCGCGCGCGACTACGCCAACATTGCCGCCTACGGCGCCGCCGTGCTCTCGCTTGTCGTTCTCATGGGCTACGCCCGGTGGCCTGCCATGATCGCGGCGCAACACGTCTTCATCGGGTTGCTGCTCGTTTTCTCGGTCCTCCACTCCGCCGGCATGCTCCGCCGCGAAAGCGGAGGCCTCCGGTCGTGGCTGCGCCCCTACAGAACCATGATCGATCACTTCGCCTCGACCACGGCGGAGCTGACCCTCCTGCTCGCCTCCCTCGGCATCCTCACCGCCGCCTTCACGGTCACGGGCGTGCCCGACAAGCTCGGCGTCCTGCTTCTCCAACTCGCGGAGTTCAATGTCCTGCTCATGATCCTCACGGCCTTTGCCTTCGGTTACCTCATCGGCATGGGCCTGCCCGTCACTCCCACCTACATCGTTCTCGCCATCGTCACGGTGCCCTTTATGGTCCGCGCCGGCATCGATCCGTGGGTCGCGCACTTCTTCGCCTTCTTCGTCGCCGTCTTCGGCGAGCTTTCGCCCCCGACTTCCGTCACCGCCGCCGTCACCTCGCGCATCGCGGAGGCCTCCTTCACCCGCACCATGTACCACGCCATGGGCCTGTGTTCCCCCCTGCTCGCCCTCATGGCGGCGGTTTTCGTGCGGCCCGGCCTTGTCGCCGAGGCCGGGCGCGGGCAGTTGTGGGCGGGCTTACCCGTGCTCGCGGGCGCGTGCGGCATTCTTCTCGCCCTCTACGGGAGCTTGGCGGCCGGACCCCGGCTCGACCGCGCGCTCCGCGGCCTCATCCTCGCCGCCTCCGTGACCGTGCTCCTGCTCGACGCCCCCGCCCTCACGATACCGCTTACGGCAGCCCTCTTCGCCGCGGTCGTCTACACGCTGCTGCGCACCGGCGCGAGGCAGCCCCTTGGGCCTTAGGCGTTGCGCGCGCGGCCCGCCGCGGCTTTTGTGCTTGCGGCCGGGCGGGGCGGCGAGGCAGAGTCGATCCCGATTTCGTAGGGGTGTCCGCGGCGGCGGGCTGAGACATGGACGCGATCCGTCCACAAACCCTTGGAACCTGATCCAGGTCATGCTGGCGAAGGAAACGGGAGTTTCTTGGCTCATGCGTTGACCCTGCATCCAGTGCACCGGAATCGGTCATCCGTCAAACATCGTCAATCAACCGCATTCAGCCATGATACAGCCCAGTCCTGAAACACCCCGGCCGGAGAGCCGCCTTTTCCCGAATTCCAAACGCGTCCATGTGGAAGGTTCCCGTTCCGACCTGCGTGTTCCCATGCGCGAAATCCACCTCTCGCCGACGCGCGGGCCGGACGGAACCGTGGAGGCCAACGAACCAGTGCGGGTCTACGACACCTCGGGCCCGTGGGGCGACCCGGACTTTCACGGCGACTGCGCGCAGGGTATCCCCTACGTGCGTGCGGAGTGGATCCGCGAGCGCGACGACACGAAGGAGATTGACGGCCGGCGCCCGCGCCCGCAGGACGACGGCTACCTCTCCGAGGAGCACCGTGCCAAAGCCCTCTCGAAGAGCGCGAAAAACCGGCTGATTCCCTTCGACCGCAGCCGACGCCGGGTCCTGCGCGCGAAACCGGGCAAGTGCGTCACGCAGCTGCACTACGCGCGGCAGGGCATTGTCACCCCCGAGATGGAGTTTGTCGCCATCCGCGAGAACATGCGCCTGCAATCGGCCCGCGGGGACGTGGAAACGGGTCCGCGGTTCGCCGGCAACGACCTGCGTATCCAGCACCCGGGGCAGTCGTGGGGCGCGGCCATCCCGCCGGAAATCACGCCTGAGTTCGTGCGCTCGGAGGTCGCTCGCGGGCGCGCCATTATTCCCGCGAACATCAACCACCCCGAGCTGGAGCCGATGATCATCGGCCGCAACTTCCTCGTGAAGATCAACACCAACATCGGCAACAGCGCCGTGGCCTCGTCCATCGACGAGGAGGTGGAGAAGATGCGCTGGTCCGTGAAATGGGGCGGCGACACGCTCATGGACCTCTCGACGGG
>SLLG01000194.1 GCA_007134215.1 Opitutales bacterium
CCGCGCGCACGAGACGGCGGGCACGCTGTGGGCCGAGCGTTTCGGCAGCGTGCTGGTGCAGGACACCCCGTGGCTTGTCGGCCTGATCGCGGCCTACATCGACCTGAACGCGGTGCGGGCGGGCTTGGCGGACCTGCCGGAGAACTACCGCTGGTGCGGCTACACGGAGGCGCTCGCGGAGAACGGGGAGCTGTGCCGCGCGCTCTGTGCCTGCTTCCCGTCGGCGAAGGACACAACCGAAGCGCTCGCGTGCTACCGACTGCTGATGCTCGGGAAGGGAGCGGCGGCAAAAGGCGACGGCAGCGGCGGGCGGATCGACCCCGCGGCGCTGCTGGAAGCGGTGAGGAACGGCGGAGAGTTGCAGTCGCACGAGTTGCTGCGGCTGCGCGCGCGGTTCCTCACAGAGGGCCGGGCGCTTGGAACGCGGGACTGGCTGGAGCACGGCGGAGGCGCGCGCGTCCTTGCGAAGCTGAACCACCCGCCGCCGAGCCGGCCCGTCGAACTGCTCGACAATGTGGATCTGGCGGTGGCGCGCTCACGGGCGAGGTACCGGGCGGTCGAGGATCCGCGGGAGTGACATCCGTTGTCGGGATCGCAGCCGGTAGACCGACGTAATTTCAGCAAAGTGGAATTGACTGAGAGGCACCGCAATCAGTTCCAAGGGTGTCAGCGAAAGGCAAACTCAGTCTGGCCCTGCGCGGCTGCGGCTTCGCGCGCATTTTTGTTCGCTTTGCGGGCGGCGGCGCGCCGGGCGCGCTCTTCCCGGCGTTTGGCCTCAAACGCGGCGCGGCGGGCGAGGTCTTCCTCGCGTTCGCGCCGCAGCGCTTCCTTGCGCGTGCCGAACTCTTTGAGGTCATCAATGAACTCTTCGGCGGCTTCGAGCTGGTCCTCCATGTCGCGAAGACGTATGAGAAGCTCGCTCTTCGTCGCCCGGCGCAGGGCGCTGATCCGGGCCGGCTTCATGCGCGAGAAACCCCATGCCGTTTCCCGTTTGAGATCGCGGCGTTCTTCGGAGAGCCCGCGGAAGCGGCGCTCGTGGTGCAGGCGGATGGCTTCGAGGCGGGCGAGCCCGAGCTTCGCCGAGACGGGGACACCTTCCACTTCGCAGACGGCGTCGAGCGTGCGGAGGGTTTCCACGTCGCCGCGGCGGTAGGCCGCGTGCGCTTCTTCCCACTGTTCACGCGCGAGCGCGGTCGCCCCTTCGCCGTCCGGGTGCAGGCGGCGGGCGAGGCGCCGGAAAAGCTTCTTCAACTCGCTGGCTCTTTGCGGGGGCGGGGCGGGGGCCTTCCCGCGTCGGCCGGCGACGCGTTCCCACTCGTCTTCGTCCTCGCCATCCTCGTCCTCTTCGCCGCCGCCGAATCCTTCCTCGAAGAACTCCTCGAACAGGCGCCGGAAGAACGCGTCCTCCTCGTCCATGGGATCGTCGTCGCCGAAAGGCCCGTCCTCCGGCGCTTCGTCTTCGTCCTCGTCCACGGCGTCATACACGGGATGGCGGTAGTCCGGGTCGGCGCGGTGCCGCGCGACGTATTCGTAGGCATCCTCCATCGGGACGCCCTTTGCATGGACCGCCCACTGGAGGTGATCGGCGAGGGACGCCTTTTCGCCGAGCGTCTGCCCGGTCTCGCGCAACTTGGTGAGGAGCGGTCCGAATTCCCGCGCCGACCATGCCTCGTAGGCGGGCCGGTCTTCCGTTTCGAAGGCCTCGATTTCGCGGCGGCACCGGTTGACCTTGGCGATTGTCCGTTTGCAGCGCGTGACCGCTTCTTTCAAATAGGGCGTCTGGTCTACGGCAAGGAGCGGAGCGGGTCCCTTCCAGCTCGGAATCCGCAGCGCCGCCGTCGTTTTTTTTCTCTGCTGTGTCCTCCGGTTCGTTTTGCCAGTGCGTTTTGCCACGGCCCGCGAGCGTCGCTGCGGGCTGCCGGGGGACGCAAGCGGAAATTCGGATTCGACCGAATTTTGCTGGACCTTGACCGCCGCTCCGTCACACGATTGTAACAGTTTGTTGGATTGAAGGTTAATAAGGTTTTGGGGACGGTTGTGGCCGTATGTGGCGGCGCTGTTTCCATCGATTTCTCCCCGTGCGCGTCCGTGGAATCCCCCGGACGGCGCGGGGCCGTGTTTTTATGGCCGACGCATTACAGACGCAGCGCTTGGAGTTGAAGTACATCGTGCCCGAAACGGTTATCGAACGGGTGCGTGATTTCGTGCGCCCGCATCTGGTCCTCGACTCCTTCGGGCAGAGCCAGCCCGACTTGTCTTACTCCGTGCACAGCCTGTACCTCGACTCGCGGGACTATGCGCTGCACCAGAGCACGATCAACGGCGACCGCAACCGCTACAAGTTGCGCATCCGTTTCTACGAGAACCGGCCGGGATCGCCGATTTTTCTGGAGATCAAGCGGCGTGAGGACAATGCGATCTACAAGGAGCGCTGCGCGGTAGCGCGCGCGGGGATCGATGACGTGGCGTCGGGCCGCCTTCCGATGCGCGAGCATCTCGTCGATCCCACGCCGGACAACGAACGCGCCCTGCTCAATTTTACGAAGCTCGTTAATTCGCTGCATGCCGGGCCGGTGGCGCACGTCTCCTACCGGCGCGAGGCGTGGTCGACGCCGGACAGCAACCGTTGCCGCGTGACTTTCGACCGCAACGTCATGACTTCGCCGGAGACCACCTACTGTTTCGACCCCGGCCACCACGACCCGGTGTCGGTCTTTGGATCGGCCGTGGTTCTCGAGCTGAAGTTCACCGGGCGTTTTCCCGGATGGATGTCGGACATGGTGCGTATTTTCGGGCTGCGCCAGTGTTCCGCCGCCAAGTATGTCGACGGGCTCGTGCGCATGGAGGAACTCCGCATCCTCGACCCCATCCTGCCGGACGCCTCCTTTGCCGCGCTGGAGCGCCGTGCCGCCCGCCAGCTTATCCGCGCTCCCGGCCTCATGCCCCACCGTCCCGCCGCCGCCACATCATGATTGAGTCGTATCTATTCGCCGACCGCACCCTCGAGCCCGTCAGCATCTATTCGATTCTGTTGAGCATGGTGCTGTCTTTTGTCTGCGGGCAGGCCCTTGCATGGACCTACATGGCCACCCACAGCGGGCTGTCCTATTCGCGGACCTACGTGAACTCGCTCGTCGTCATCCCGTTCCTCGTCGCGACGGTGATGATGGTCCTCTCGGACAACCTCATCACGGCCTTCGGGTTGATGGCGCTCTTCGCGATCGTGCGCTTCCGCAACATCCTCCGCGACACGCTCGACACCTGCTACATTCTCGGCGGGATCACCCTTGGCATGGCCTGCGGCACGGGGCGCTACGGCACGGCGGTGATCGGCACGCTCCTGCTCGGGGCGATGCTCTTCTACCTGTCCTATACCTCCTTCGGCAGCCGCCAGCGCTACGACATGATCCTCAACCTCCACTGGTCGCGTCCGCTCGCGGAGCTGGGGCAGTTCCTCCGCTTGCTCGGCCGCCACAGCCGACGCACGACGTGCGCGAGCCAGCGCACACACGAAGACGGGCAGGGGGCCGACCTCTCCTACCGGCTCCTGCTGCGCGATCCGGACCGCATGGACGACTTGCTCCAGGAAGTCCGGTCCTTTCAGGGGACTTCGCGGGTCACCGGGCTCGCGGCCCAGGATGAGTCGGAGCTATGACCGTAACCCTTCGCATGCGCCGTTCGACCGATGTCTGATTTCCGTCCTGTTCCAACCCCGTGGCGCTACCGCTGGCGCGAGCTGCGCATGCAGGTGCTGCCGCTCGCGGTCTTTGCGGCGGCTTTGGTTGCCGTCGTCTTTCTGTGGGAACAGGAGGTCTCTCCCCCCGTCATCTCCGGAGAGGTCTACGGCTACCGCGGGGAAGTCGGCGCACCGCGCAGCGGCACTCTTGTCGAACTTACCGTTGCGCCGTTCGACGATGTGGAGGCGGGAGAGTTGATCGGGCGGCTGCGTCTTCTGCCCGAGGACCAGACGGCGGCGGCCCTCGATGTGCTGCGGGCGGAACTTGTGCTCGCGCGGGCGGGCGGCCTCGACCCCGTGCTCGACCAGGAGCGCAACCTTCTCAACCGGCAGGGCCTCCGGCGCGACTGGCTGCAGGCCCGCGCCGATCTCGCCGCGCTCACCGTGCGCGCGCGGGAGGCGGAGGTCGAGCTGCGGCGCGTGCGGCAGCTCTTTGAGCGCAACCAGGTGTCGGAGGCGGAATTCGACCGCGCCAAGGCCAATTTCGACGCGCTCTCCGCCGAGAAGGACGAGCGTCGCCGCCTTGCCGACGAGTTGGAAACGCTCGCGGAACAATACGGACCGGAAGAGACCGGCGCCGACGAGCGCGCCCGCTTGCTCGGGGCAACGCTCGACTGGCAGGAGAAGCGCCTGCGCCAGCTCGAACTCGAGCTGCGCCCCGTGGAGCTGCGCGCTCCCGTGAGCGGCACGGTCACCCGCCTGCACCGCAATCCCGGCGAATTTGTGAGCGAGGGCGATCCGGTGGTCGATTTGAGCGCGCGCAGGGCCGAGTTTATCGTCGGCTACCTGCGGATGCCCGCTGTCGTCGAACCCCGCGAGGGGATGGCGGTGAAGGTATCCTCGCGCGGCGCCCGCCGCGTCGAGGGAGAGGCGAGGGTGCTGCGCGTCGGCGCGGGATTCGAGGCGCTCGGCCCGGCCTTCCGCCACCCCGTCGCCCTGCGGGAAGAACGGGCGCTGCCGCTCATGATCAGCGTGCCGCCGGATTTCCCCGTGCGCCCCGGCGAAGTCGTCGACCTGCACCTGCTCGAGTGAGCGCTCCCGCCGATGGCGCCCGGTTGAGCCACCTTTCGACGAGCCTTGCGGCACGGGAAGCCGGGCGCATAGCCCGGTTTCTTTGGTTGGACACCGGTCCGGTTCGCTGCCATGAAAACCGCCTCTCTTTATGAAGATCCTTTTTGTCTCCACGAGTTCGGGGTCGCGGGGCGGGGGCGAGCTGGCCATGATCCCGCTTGCCGCCGAGCTGAAGCGGCGGGGCCATGTGTGCTCCCTCTGGCTCTCCGACGACCCGAAGATGGACGGCATCGCCGGGAAATTCGCGCCCGTCGGTGAGGTCGTCCGCGCGCCCTACACAAACACCTACGACCTGCCCCTGCGCAGCCTCCAGGCGCCCTTCCGGCGGGGAACGGTCCGCCGCGTCGCGGCGCAGCTCCGCGACCTCGCCCCCGATGTCATCCACCTCAACAAACAAAACCTCGAAGACGGGCTCGACCTCGTCGACGCCGTCGCCCGCACGGGCCTGCCGCGCGTGGGGATGATCCACATCACCCAGTCCGCCGCCTACCTCAAAGCCCGCTTCGCGGGCGTCCGCGACGCCATGTCCCGCCGCGCCCTCCGCCGCTTCGGCGGTATCTGGGTGGCCAATCCGGACAATCGTTTCCGCGAACTGACGGCGTTTCTCGGCGACGGGGCTGCTGTGAGGCAGGTACCCAACGGGGTGGATCTCCCGGATCTCGAGGCCATCCGCCGCGCGGGCCGGGAGGTGCGGAAGGGCTTTGGTGTGACGGACGACCATGTCCTCATCCTCGCCGTGGGGCGGGTGACCTTCCAAAAGCGGCCCGACCGCTTTCTTGACGTCGTAGAAAGAGTCCGCGCCTCCCATCGGAACATTCGCTTCCTCTGGGTCGGCGCGGGCGATTGGGACGAAGAGTGGGAGCGGCGGGTGAAGGCCCGCGGTCTCGGCGACGTCCTCACCCGTGTCGGCTGGCAGGACGAAGTCGCCCGCTACTACGGCGCGGCGGATGTTTTCCTCCATCCGGCGGAATACGAGGGCCTGCCCTACGCGGTTCTCGAAGCCCTTGCCGCCGGTCTTCCCGTCGTCCTCTCCGACCGCCTCCGCCGCGACCTCACCAGCCTCGGCGAGGAAACCACCGTCGCGGTCGAAAACGAACCCGCCTTCCACGCCCTCCTCGAAGATCCGGAAACCCGCGCCGCCGCCGCGGAATACGCCCGCCGCGTCGCAGAGGAGCGCTACTCCATCGGGGCCGTGGCCGGATTTTGGGAAGGGTTTTACGCGGAAGCCGGGGCGGGTGCCGGCGCATAAAAAAGCCCCGTGCGGTCTGCACGGAGCTTTTTGAGAAAATGCTTGAAACCGTCCGGGTCAGGCTTTCCGGCGGCGCAGAACG
>SLLG01000176.1 GCA_007134215.1 Opitutales bacterium
GCATGGGGCTCCTGTGTGCCGATGTTGAGGTAGAAGGGGCGGGAGGCGTCCCGCGCGCGGAGGGCGGCGAGCGCGTTGTCGACGGCGCGGGGCAGCTTCCAATCGTCCCATTCGCGCGTCACATCCACCTCGTAACGGTCGGTCCCCGGATGGCGCTCGTGGTTGATGCCACTGAGGATGGTCTGGTAACCGGCAGCATTGAAATCGTCCACTGTGGTGGCATGGCTCAGTGGCAGGGGCCAGCCCATGTGGGAGAGCCCAAGGGCACCGGTCTGGTGCGCGTAGCGCCCGCTCATGGCACAGGCGCGTGACGGCGAACAGGCGGGTGAAGCGCAATGAGCATTGGTGAACCGGATACCCTGTGCGGCAAAAGCGTCGAGACGAGGCGTGGGGATGCCCGCGCCGTAAGACCCAAGCGCGCGGCCGAGATCGTGGCAGACAAAGTAGAGAATGTTGGTGTTCATGGAGGTGGGAGGGGATTTCAGGGTTTTGGTATCCATCTACCGGCTCACCTCCAGACGCAGAAAACGGGGGGCTTCGGGGGTGAGACCGGTTGTATCGAGAACGGTCACCGGCCCGTCCACATTGGCGGCCCCGGTGGAAAACCAAACCGGTTCTTCACCCCAATCAACGAGGTCGGTGCTGGCCCAGACTTCGTAAACCAAGTCAGGATCGGCGATGCGTTGAAAGGTCAGGGTGAGGTGATCTTCACCAGCAATATCGACTTGCCCCATTGCGGGCAGGTGAGCGCGGCCGGGAGTGGTGGGATTGCCACCGAGGGCATATTCGAGGAGATTTGGCACGCCATCACGGTCGGGATCGGCCATGGGATCGGCTTTGGAGAGGTTGAAACCATCCGCCCATGCGTCGTAAAGCGTCGGCGGCTCATGGCCTTCCGGCACAACCGCCCCTCCGAAAAGAGCGAAATCACGGAAGATCAGATTACGTCCCCAATTTGCTTCATGCGGGTAAATCCGGAACTCCACAGGCGCGGTCAGATGATCGTAATGCGGTCCGCTGAAGGTATAGGTCATGGTGATGAAATCGGTTCCCGGTCCGGGATGAACCTCCGTGCCCACTTCACTCCCGGAAGTAAACCCATCCACACTCGTGAAGACAGTGTAATAGCTGGCTGCCGCATTATTCTGTCGGCTCACGGCGACGCGGAAGGTCGCGCCATCCAGATGCAGAGCGCTATCCTGCAGGGGAGCCACGGTGAGGCTGACGTAATGATTGTTGGCGAGAACATGATCCAGATCCGCGCCCTCCCCGGGCGCGCCCTGCCGCACTTCAAAAACATCGTTGGCCCCTCGGCCGCTAAGCCCGCTGCCTAGGATCAAGCCCCCGTAGGTCAGCCCGTCCGCAAGAAAACGGGTCGGCGTCCAAGGGGTGTTTTGCCCCGGGCTCGCGCCCTTGGTGGAAGGAATGACAAGGGGGAGAACTTGTACCCACACCAGGGCCTCCGCGACACTTGTCTGCCCCGCCGTGTCTGTCGCGGACAGACGAATCTGATGCAGTCCGGGCGAAAGATGATCCACCGCCACATCGGTGCCGGTGCCGAGAACACCGTCACGGTTGGAGGACCAAACCGCCTGCGCCGTCAAATCCCCATCCTCGGCATCCATTGCCGCTCCCTCGAGGAGAACGGTCTCCCCCTCATACAAAACGGTTCCTTGCGGGGGATAGAGAATCGCCACGGCCGGGGCCTCGTTGGCCGGCTGAAAGTTGGCCGTGAAGGTCGTATCCCCGGTGACCTCGCAAAGGTAAAGCGGGTTTCTCCAACCCTCGTAGTCGCCGGACCAACCTGCGAAAGAGTAACCCACGTCCGGAACGGCCGTGACCACGGCACTGGCCGCACCGTCCGCGATATCCTGCAGGAGCGGGCCGTAGACCGCGCCGTTGGGGCCGCTGTGGATGCTTACTGTATGCGTGACCAGGGGTTCCACCGGAGATCCGGCGTGCGGATGCCCCCGCTGATACAGAGTGGGCCGTTCATTAAACGGTGGCGAGGTATCGACCCCGCCCCGACGGTCGATGAACAGATTGTAATTCTCGAAATTCGTGAAATACATGATCGACCAGCCCGAACCGTGCGAGTTGTCAGCTCCGAACTGCACTTGATCGCCTATCGCCGAGATCAGAAAATCATCGGTGTCCTCAAACAAATAGTGCTGCCCTCCGGGTGCCGGTGTGGCAATGCCTCCGTGCCCGAAGATGCGGAGATTACGGGAGTTCACACTTCGCAGAAGGGTTTTATGATGCTCCGTCTTGATGCCATAGATGCTGACGTAGCGAGTATCGACCAGATCGATCAAGTTCAGAGCCGTATTGTGCTGTGCATGGAGATGGTAGAAATGGACGGGATTCGCATTTTGCTCGATCCGGATCAATGCGGCGTCCGGCCCGAAAGGATAATACCCGTGGAAATGAAAACCGTACCATCGCCCCCCGGCATTGCCTTTCATGCGGATCAAGGGATTGAGGAAGATCGCTCCCTCATAGGTTTCCTCATTGTAGAGGCTGAAATGGAAGTTGAACTCGCCCCGTGGATTGAACATGCATTCACGTACCACCGAGGTCCCGCCCGAGCGCCATTGCAGCGGGTAGACCTCAACCATCGACTCCTCATAGGGAATGGCCCCGGACTGATCGAAATCGGGCGGTCCTCCTCCGCTCCACCAGCCATTATGGGTCTTGATTGGAAATCCCACCGCCAAGCGCAAATGGGCGATGACCGTATCCGCCGTCGCCGAATCCGCCGTCCGTACAAGAGGAATCCCCTCCGGATAATCGGAACGGTTCGTGGCAGCACCAAAAACGCCATCGGCCTGGGAGGTGGTGATGACGGACCATTGCCGGTTCAGTCCTATCAACTTCGTTTCCGGGTGCAAATCAAGCGTGTCGGTGACCTTAAAATAGCCACGGGGAACGAAGACGAGGTTCGCCCCGTTGGCGACCGAGGCGGCCAGCGCCGCCTGAAAGGCCGCCGTGTCGTCCGCCACCGCATCGCCCACGGCTCCATGGTCGCGCACGTTGACCGCGCCCGCCATTTCAAAATGGGGAAAGGGGCCGTCGTAAAGATGCCGCGAAATCAGATCCCCCGGCGGAGCTTCTCCATCCGTCAGAGGCTGCCCGATGAAATGCCATGTGTCGTGCAGCGCACCCTCCAGCCAAATGCGCTCGCGCAGTTCGTAGCCGCTGCGGTCGCGGGGCTGGCGCTCATAGGCGAGACGCTTGACATGAAACCATCCGACTGGATTCGCGGAAAAGGTCGCCGCCGGAAGATTGTCCGCCAGATACACATGCTCGGCATTGCGCACATAGACATTGTCGAGCGAGAAAGAGCGGTTGCGGTCCTCAACATCTCCATAACGACCGATGACCACATTGCCAAAGGGCGTCGGTGTGTTGTATTCAATCGTCGAGTCAATTAACGCGAAAGTGCTGCTGAATGGATCGCCATACCACGCGTGGCGCAGCATGATGACCGGACCGTTCAACTGCGTTTCAATACGCCAGCCCACCCCCACCAGCGTTCCCCGCACCTGACTGCGCACGGCCAGTTCAGTTTGGTTGATAAGCGTCAGCCCGGTCAGAACCGGCGTCGGCTGGGCCCCCGTGCCACTGTTGGGAAAGGCATTGATCTCGTGGTTTTGATTGGTTGTGTCCAACCCGATCCGTCCTCCGACGATGGTCATGTTGAGTGTGGCCGAGCCACCTCCCGGTGGCCCTTGGAAACCGACATGGCCCTCCCCGAGAAAGCGGATTTTCACATCGCCCACCCCCGAGGTTTCGGCCGTGGGAAAGCGCAAGCCTGAAGCCCCCGCGTTGTTTTCCATAATTTCAATATCAATTCCCCGAAATTCAGGCCCGATATGATCGGGTGTGTTTTCGCGGAACCGCTCGCGCTCAGCCGCGCTCAAGGGAACCGGGGGAAATTCATATTGAAACCGCTCCACCCCGTTTTCATCCGTGAAAGTCCCGGCAGACGGGGCAATGAAGTTGCGGAACTCCACGACAAAACGCCGGTCATCGGGAACGTAATCCGGAAACGTTCCCGGAGCCAGGCGAATGACCGGCCGACTCGCGCCGGCCGCCGAACCGACGAGCACGGGAACATAAAAATCCTCGCGCCCGATCTGTCCATCCTGCCATTCCCCGCCGACGCGGGTTAGCGACCATGCCTTGATCGTCCCCGAAACCGTGTAGGTTCCCTCCGGGAAGAATGTAACCATCGCAAAGGTCCGGCCGAATTCCACGGCCTGTTGAATCGCCGCGGTCGAATCCGCAACACCTGTCGGATCGGCCCCGAAATCGATCACCGAAACCATTCCGAGGGCGGCGAGGTCCGGATCAAGCGCGACGCCGGGGAAGGGATTCAAGGGGGCGTCCGGCAGAGGATGAAAGCCTCCCACCCGAAACGAGCGTCCCGTAGTTTGCGGGCGCCATGCATTGATAGCGGTCTCGGGAATGCCAAGGTTCCCGTAATGGGCGAGCACATCATCCCACTCATTCTGCGGTGGATCGGGCGGTGCGGCGCAAAGCGGACCGGACAAAAAAGCGACGGGGAGGACGCACAGACGGCGCGGATCACAAAAACGGGACAGCATGGGAAAAAAAGAAAGGGGAAACGAAACGGAGGGGTCGGTATTTCATAGGTTCACTTTGGGCGGACCGCCAGGGCAATTCGTTGCCGCCACAGGGGCCGCAAATCTCGGATCGAAGGCTCCGCCCCGCCCCCGGCCCCGACAACCAGTTGGTCGTGGAACCGGTTACGCTTTACCCGCGCCCGCCAGCCACGCGTCGGAGGAATTGTATGCGGGAACAGGCACGGCCACGATTCGGGCGCGGGAATCGGACGAAGCTCAAAGGCACCAAGGCCCTGGTTGGGGAGTTTGAGGAACTGGTTCCACAAGGAAGGCTATCGGCACCGCACTCCAAGCCAAGCAAGCTGCCTCATTCAATGCCCCGGGTCAATCCATGCATCGTCTCCCAGATGAACGGAAAGCGGAAACGCCACAACATGATCATGATCGCGTCGGACGAGACGCGTGGCGACAGCGTCGAATTCATGGACAATCCCGGAGTGTGGACGCCCGCGCTGGACGCATCTGCCCGAAAAGGTTTCGTCCCCGGGAATCACGGTAGCTGATTCTCCCGTAGAAAAAATGCCTCAAGACGACGACCAACCCCGCTCCGGCAATGCGGACAAAACTTCCGAACGGACCTCATCCTTCACAGAAACAGGTTCCAGCAGCGGACACACGAAGGAACTCTCTTCTTTCCGCGACCGCGAAGACGCCGGAAAGATGGAGATCTTCATCTACAGTCTCGGCGGCCAGATCGACGATCTCACCGCCTCCGCCTACCGCAATCTAAGCTCCCTACTCATCATCGCGTTTGGCATGAACCCGCTGCTTGTCGGGCTGCTCGGGGCGATCAAGACAATTTGGGACGGAATCGCCGATCCTCTGGTGGCCTATTGGTCGGACACCTGCAATACGCGTTTTGGACGCCGCCGCCCCTTCATTCTCGCTGGGGGCCTCATCATGGCGGTTCTCACTTGGTTCACATGGCAGTTTATGCCGGAAAACGAGAACCTCCGCCCGAATGATCCGGTCGTTCCGGAAGTGGCCTTCTCCAATCATGAGTGGAAGTCGCTGGCCAATCTGCACCTCGCTTTTTCCGTGCCTGCTTACGATCTAAGCGTCGAAGTTGAACCGAGCGAAACCGGTAATATCGATCCCGAAACCCTGCGGATTTTTGCGGAGGAATCCATCCGGATGCTCGGTCGTGATTCCCTTACCATCGTTGGGCTTGCGACTGAAGATGCGGACGAGGGAATTGACGCTGCGCGTGAGCCATCGGGCCTGTCCCGATACACCCTGACCTTTCGCGCCCTCGAAGCATCCGATCCCGTTGTCGCGGGCGCGCGTGAAACTCGGGGCGCGCCTTTTTCCGGCCGTATCGAAGGGCGTCTCCGGGGCCCCGGCATTGAGGGTGAACTCCGTTCCGAGGTCGCCTTCGATGCGCTTGAGGAAACGCTCACCGAGCGCAAGCGGGACAAGATCTTCGCTGAACGCGTTGCCGAGTTTTTCA
>SLLG01000174.1 GCA_007134215.1 Opitutales bacterium
CAAACGGAGGTTCCGCGGCGGAAGCACGCGGCTCCCGTGATCCTGCGGAGCGCGTGACGAAGGCGGAGCTGAAGGCGGCCTTGTCGGAATACCGGCAGTTGTTGTATTGGGAGGGAGCGGGGCGCCGCCGCGAGACCGATGGGGTGATCGACCATGAGCGCGTGGAGAAGGTGCTGAAGTCGGGCGGCAGGGTGCCGTTGGCCGAGCTATTGCGCTGCCGAGTACGCTACCTGACGGACGGGGCGGTGATCGGGAGCAAGGGGTGGATCGAGGACTGGTTGCGGGAGCGGAAGGCGGCGCGCAAGACACCGCCGAAGCGAATGCGCTTCGCGGACTGGGGCGGGCTGTGCAGTTTGCGGGACCTGCGTAAGCATGTGGTCGGTTAATTGGTCCCGGTCGATTGAGATTGAGATTGAGATACCAAAAGTGACGGGCGTCTATTGTCGTCCGGTGAACTAAATGTCGACACGGGAGGTTTCGCCTAGGCAATCAGCATGAGCGATGCGTTGGATGCGGGCGCGCGGCGAAGAACGGAGAACCCAATTTAATGCGGATAATCGCCGAACCTCTGTGCCGGACTGTGTAGGGTCCGGTCTGGTGGAGTGAAAATATATATTACCTTGTTTGTTATTTTAGCTTTCACTTGGCGTTGGCGTTTTGGGTCGAAGTCGGGTAGGGGTTGGGTCGATGGAGAATTTCAAGAAGTCAACCGCTATGCCGACCGGTGCGCGGATGCTATGGACATGGCACACGAATGCGGGCGCTTTTGAGCGGCTGACGCCGCCGTGGGAGCGGGTGGAGGTGGAGACGGCGGCCCGTGTCGAAGCGGGAGCGCGGGCGCGGTTCCGCATCGGGGCCGGTCCGCTGTGCCTTCGCTGGGAGGCGGAGATCGGGGATGTCATTCCGGGGTCGCAGTTCCGGGACCGCCAGGTGCGCGGTCCGTTCGCGACGTGGGAGCACACGCACCGCTTTCTGCATGAAGCGGAGGACCGCTCGGTGCTGGAGGACGAGGTGCGTTACCGCCTGCCGCTCGGGCTGCTCGGGGCGTTGGCGGGCGGGGGCATGGTGCGGCGCAAGCTCCGGCGCATGTTCGCTTACCGGCACGAGGTCACGCGCCGGGACCTCGACGGTTGGTTCCGCGGTGGGATGCCGGAGCCGAAGGTGATCCTCGTGACGGGTGCGACCGGTTTGATCGGGCGGGCGCTGGTCCCGTTCCTGCGCACGCTCGGGCATACGGTGCGCACGCTTTCGCGGCGGGCCGCCGGTGCGGGGGCGTTCCGCTGGGATCCCGCCGCCGGAGAGATCGAGGAAGGGGCGCTGGAAGGCGTGCAGGCGGTCATTCATCTGGCGGGCGAGAACATCGCGGGGGGGCTGTGGACGAAAGCACGGCGGGAGCGTATTCTCCGCAGCCGTGTGGAGGGCACGCGCCTGCTCGCCGAGAGGGCGGCCGCGCTGCGGGAACCGCCGGAGGTATTTGTGTGCGCCTCGGGGGTGAATGTGTATGCGGCCGATGGGCGTCTCCGCGACGAAAACGGGCCGGGCGGCGACGGATTTCTGGCCGAGGTGTGCCGGGCTTGGGAGGGCGCGGCCGCAACAGCAGAGTCCGCCGGGATGCGCACGGTGTTTGTGCGCACGGGTGTGGTGCTATCGCCTGCGGGCGGGGCGCTCGGGAAGATGCTGCCGGTGTTCCGGGCGGGGTTGGGCGGCCCGGTGGGCGGCGGGTCGCAGCACATGAGCTGGATCGCCATGGATGACCTGCTCGACGTGTATGCGGCGGCGGTGGCCGACGATGCGCTGCGCGGCCCGGTAAACGCGGTGGCGCCGCAGGCTGTGCCGCAGCGGGAGTTTGCCCGTGTGCTCGGGAGGGTGCTGCGGCGTCTGGCGGTTGTGCCGATGCCTGGGTTTGTGGTGAAGGGTGCGCTGGGGCAGATGGGGCGCGAGACGCTGTTGGCCGACCTCAATGTCGTACCGGAAGTGTTGCGTCGCCGTGGCCATGCCTTTCGCTATCCCCGCTTGGAGGACGCCCTCCGGCATCTTCTCGGAGTGTCCGCCTGAGCGCCCCGCCCCGCAAACATGGAAACCCTCTACTACATTCTGCCGCTCACGGCGGCCGCGCTCTACGCGCTTTCATCGATATTCATCAAAGTGGCGATGGGGGCGGGTGTGGGCATTACGCGCACGCTCTTCATCAGCAACTGGGTGTTCCTCTTTGTTGTCGGGCCGCTCTGGCTGGCGACCGGATTCGGGAGCCCGGACTGGTCGCTCTGGTGGGTGCCGCTCTTCGCCGGGACGGCGGCCTTCTGCGGGGCGCTCCTCACTTTCGTCGCCCTGAAGTTCGGAGATGTCTCTGTCGCGACACCGCTGCTCGGGGTGAAGGTGCTTTTTGTTGCTCTCCTCTCCACCGTTATCCTACGCGAAAGCGTGCCGCTGACTTGGTGGCTCGGCGCCGTGATGACGGCCGCGGCGATCTACTTGCTCGGCGGGGTGCCCGCAGGCGAAGCCCGCCGCAACATGGCCTTCACGGTCCTCGCTTCGATGGGCGCGGCTTTTGGGTTTGCGCTTTTGGACATTGCGGCGGCGGGATGGGCTGGCCGCTTCGGGCTCTTCCCGTTCATGTTTTACACACAACTGGTTGTCGCCCTCGGATCGGCGGTGCTTCTTCCCTTTTTCTCCGCCCCGCTGCGCGAGGTCTCCGTGCGCGCATGGAAGTGGCTGACGCTCGGCTCGGTGATCGTTGCGGCGCAGTTTGTCCTCATGGCGTGGACGCTTTCGACCTTCGGCAAGCCGACCGGGGTCAACATCCTCTACGGCTCGCGCGGCCTGTGGTCGGTTTTGCTTATCCTCGCTATCGGGCCGCTTTTGGGCAACTTCGAGCGCGATGCGGGGCGGAGCGTTATTGCGCGGCGGTTGCTCGGGTCGATCCTGCTTCTTGCCGCGATCGCGGTCGTTGTCCTCGAGGCGCAGCCGGGGGACTGATGCGGCAGCAACTTCCCGGGCTTGCCGGGACACGGGGGCGGCGTTGTGCTTGAGTCATTGCATGAAAGGCCTGTGGCGGAAGATCAGGGGACTGGGCGGCAAGGACAGCCTTGCCGCGAGCGCGGCGTTTGATCCGGCGTGGGAGCCGCACCTTGAGCGGAATGTCGTCCTCTACGGAGGACTCTCCGCGGCGAAAAAGGAGCGGCTGCGCGCGCGGGTGGTGGAGTTTCTCGGGTCGAAAAGCTTCGAGGGTTGCGGCGGCCTGGAATTGACCGAGGAGATGATGGTGACGGTCGCGGGGACGGCCTCGCTCCTTATGATGAACCGTCCCGGCCCGCTCTTTCCGGCGCTCTTCACGGTGCTGCTCTATCCGAGTGTGTTCCGCGCCCGTTATGTCGAGGAAACCGATTCCGGGATCGTCCATGAGTCCGCCCCTGAGACCCTTGGGGAGTCATGGGAGTCGGGTTCGGTCATCCTTGCGTGGGACGCGGTGCGTCCCGGCGACCGAAATCACACGCTCGGGCAGAACATCATCCTCCACGAGTTCGCCCACCAGCTCGACCTTGACGACGGTGCGGAGGACGGTGCCCCCAAGCTCGACTCGCGCGAGGCGCAGCGCACGTGGGCGCAGGTTTTCCAGGAGGCCTTCGAGGAACGCAAATGGATGCGGCGCATGGGGCACCGCTGTGTCCTCGACGACTATGCCGCGACGCACCCGGCGGAGTTCTTCGCCGTTTCCACCGAGGTTTTCTTCGAGCGTCCGGCCCGCCTTGAGCGGACTTTTCCCCGGTTGTATTCCGAGCTGAAGCGCTATTTCCGGTTTGATCCGGCGTCCGTTGCGGGGGTTGACAAAAGATAGCGGATGCGTGTGGGGCTACTTTCCGGGTAGAAATGAGCCAAAACCCCTATTTTTCGCTTGCGTTGGTTCTTCGATTATGGGCTTATAACCCCATGAAACGGTGCTTTAACGCCTAAAACGAGGTACAGGACGAGATGATGAATCCAATTGCCCGAGCTTCGCTACGCAGCCCTCTCGCCCGTCGGCTCCTCGACACCGAAGTGGTTTCCTTTCAGTCGGAAGCCGAGGCGGGACCCGATGAAGAGGCCTTTTTCGAACTGTCTTCGGAGATGTATTGCCGGGTCTACCGCTCGGGTCTCGTGGAAGTCGTGAACACCGCCTTTCAGCGCGTGATAGGGCGCGACGCGAGTGAGTGCGTCGGCCATACGTTGCGTGAGTGGGTGCACCCGGAGGACGCGGATACGTTTATGCGGGCACTCGCGGCGGTCGACGACGGCGGGGACGCGCTCTGCCTGACGGTGCGCATGAAGTCTTCGCACGCGGGCAATGTACCGGTGCAGTGGCGCGTTGCGCGCTGGGCCGAGTCGCTCTGTCTGCTTGGGGTGGACCGGCGTCCGGAGATGGAGCGGGAGGCCGCCCTGAGGGAGGCGCGGGAAGCGGCGGAGTCGGCCGAGCGGGCGAAGGCGGCGTTCCTTGAGATGATGAGCCACGAAATGCGCACGCCGTTGAACCCGGTCGTGGGATTCGCCGACCTCCTCCTCGACACGCCGCTCGCGCCGGAGCAGCGGGAATCCGTCGAGAACATCCGCAGTGCGGCGCGGCATTTGACAGGGATACTTGGCGACATCATCGAGTATTCGCGTATCGAGGCCGAGGGAGTCGAGGACGCCCGCGAACCCTTTCAAATTTCAGACCTGATCTTCTGCGCGAACGAAGTTTACGCTCCTGTTGCCGGGGAAAAAGGAATCGGGTGGAGCGTCGACTGCGGAAACATCGGCGATATCCTCTACCTGAGTGACCACAGTTACCTCCGCAAAGCGCTTCACACCATGCTCGGGAACGCACTGAAGTTCACCGAGACCGGCGGTATCCACACGCGGGTACGGCGGGTCGCGTCCCGCGGTGCGTTGCATCGTCTGCGCTTCGAGGTGGAGGACACCGGAATCGGCATGACGCCGGAAGACGCGGAAAAGGTCTTTCAACCGTTCTATCAAGCCGACCGCGGCACAATGCGGGGCGTCGGGGGAACGGGAATGGGGCTGGCCGCACTTGCCAAAATGGTGGACCGGCTTGGCGGCAGCTACGGCGTGCAGAGCGAACCGGGCAACGGCAGCTTGTTCTGGTTCGAGGTGGATATGGCGGAGGTGGAGCGTCCGCCGGAGGGTTCGCACGCGGTGCGGCGGGCACCCGTCTCCGGACTGTGCGGCGACCGCAGGCGGGTATTGGTTGTGCACGGCGACGAGGAGGAACGGTCACGCCTGGAGAACGCCCTTGTCCGCATGGGACACCGGGTGGACGCGGCGGGCGCGAAATCCGTCCCTGCGCTACCGCTGGACACGACAGCAGAACTTGTGTTCTTCGACCTTGGTGCATCGACCAAAGCCGGCATGGAGGCGCTCGCCGCCTTGCGTGAAGCCCTCGGCACACGGATGCCGCGGGTCGCCGTAATCTCCGCCGAGAACACGATGAAAGCGCGTGCGCAGTGCCTCGCCGCGGGCGCGGATTTTTTTCTCCCCGGCCCTGTGCGTTTGCCGGACCTTCGAGGCGTCTTCCGCAAGCTCCGGGAGAACTGAGCGCGGGTTGCGTTCCCGCGCGCATGGCAGCATGGTTCGACCATGCACTCATGGCAACTCATCACGGGCGGCTGGCTCGTTCTTGTCGTCGCTTTCGGGGCGGTGTGGTATTGGCGGGGGCGCGACGTCAACGCGGGGTATGTCGACGTGCTGTGGGCCTACGGCATCGGCTTTCTCGCGCTCGTCTTTGCGCTCGGTGCGGGCGAAGGCGGTTGGCAGCGGCGCGCGCTCGTCGCGGCCTGCGCGGTCTTTTGGTCGGCGCGTCTCGGCACGCACATTCTTCGGCGCGTTCTCGCCGAGGGCACGGAGGACGCCCGCTACCGCAACCTGCGTAGCCACTGGGGTGAGCGGGCGGGGGCGAAGTTCTTTTGGTTTTTCCAAGGACAGGCGCTGGCCGACGTGCTGCTTGCCGCACCGCTGCTGCTCATTATGCTCAATCCCCGCCCCGGGCTGACAATGTGGGATGGCGTGGGCGCGGCACTCATCGTGCTCGCGGTACTCGGCGAGCGTGCCGCCGACCGGCAGCTCGACCGCTGGAAGCGCGACCCCGCCAACCGCGGCAAGACCTGCCGCGAAGGCTGGTGGGCCTATTCGCGCCACCCCAACTACTTCTTCGAGTGGCTCCACTGGCTGGGCTACCCCGTCATGGGTGTCGGATTATCGGGCACGCCGCTCGCCCCGTGGTGGCCCGTCACCCTGCTGCCCGCCGCCGTCATGCTCGCGCTGCTCCTGCGCGGCACGGGCATCCCGCACACCGAGCGGCAGGCCCTGCGCAGCCGCGGCGAAGACTACGCCCGCTACCAGCGCGAAGTCAGTGCCTTCGTGCCGTGGTTCCGGTGCAGCGGCGGGGGGTGAACTTCAATGGCGCTTCGGTATGAGTCGACTCGCACGCCGACGTGCCGTTCCGGCGTCGACTCCGGAGCAGGGGAATGAGTGGGCTTTCTCTTGTTGAATGGCCGCAGCGCATTCCCGCCGCGCGCAGCAAACCGCCTCGGACTACCTTTCGACAGGCTTAGGCTGCGCCCGTGCGATACGCGGTCTGTACCGCCATTGGCGGTAAACCCACCGGGATCGATGCTCACTCCAGTCCCGCCGCGGAAACAGCTTCCAGAAATTGTGCGATGTTCTTACGGGCCGCCCCTTCGGTGGCCATGCGGATGCGCGTCACGGCGGCAAACGCGGCCCCCGCCGAAGCGGTGTGCTCCGTGTCGATGTTCTCTTCAAAGACAACCGTCCCGTCGCGAAGGTCGGTGACCCGGTAATAAACTTCGAGGGAGACCGTCATGGATAATCCCATCAACGGCTGCGAGAGCCTGCCGATGTGCGCTTCCAGTTGGTAGCGTGCATCGGTCGGACTCGGCGCAGCGCAAGGCATGGAAACCGATGTTCCGGTTTCTTCCGCAGAAAGTTCCCCGTTCAAGCGGGGAGACTAGGCTGGAGGGTTTTGTCCTACCGCCGGGTGGCGCGCACGCGGATTATCGCGGGATCGCCGCCGTTCGTGACATCGGCTTCGAGGATCCATTCGTCGCCGTCCGGCTGGAGGGTCCAGTCGGCGGACTGGAGGAGCGGCGTCCATGTCTGGAGATCCGCGCTGGCTTCCATCACAGCCGCGACCTGCGGTGCGGGCCGGAAGCGGAAACGCGCCCGGACGGTGTCGTCTTCGCCGCGGAGGATTTCGGGCTGGACGGGCGGGTGGGATGCCTTCGGATCGCGGCCGACGAGGAAGTCGAGGAGGGCGGGTTGTCCGTTGCCGTTGAAGTCGTGGAAGAGAAGATCGGGATCGTCGCGTTCCGCCGGGGCGAAGTGGGCTTCGAGCCAATTGGTGTAGGCTTGTTCGGGATCATCGCCGGTCCACGCGGTGGGGAACTCGGAGGTGTATTGCACGAAGTTGCGGTCGACGCTGACCGCCGGCTGGTAGGCGACGGCGGTGTAGAGCGGGTCGTCCGACGAGGCGGCGCCGGTCCATTCGAGTTCGGTGAAGGGCGGTTCGGTGAACTCCGTCAGCTCGGTCGTGCCGTCGTAGAAGACAACACGCTCGACCGGCACGTCGTTGACGACGGAGGCGACGAGGCGGACGACCTCGCCCCCGCGGGTATCGTCGGGGTGCGTCGAGATGCGCACGTCGAGTTCCGGTGCCCACGGAATGTCGTAGACGGCCGGCGTGACGTTGGCGGTGACGGGGTCTCCGTTGGAGCGGGTGTTGTTTTCGGCGGTGACGTAGTCCATTATATGGATGGAAGCATCGTCGATGACGTTGTCGTGGACAATGCTCGTGTGCTCGCCGTCGGGGCGGAGGTTGCCGCGCACGCGGATGGGAAGCCGGTCGAGGGTGTTGTTGCGCACGATGACGTTGTAGACCGGATTCAGGTGGTTGTTCGTGTCGGCGTCGACGAAAATGCCGAGGCCGCCGTCGGCCGTCGGGCCGCGCACGAGCGTGTTGCCTTCGATGAGGGCGTTGCGTAGGTAGGGAGCCTTGTAGAGTCCGATGTAGGCGTTGACCGTGTTGTTGCGGATGGTGATGCCGTCGATGATACTGCCGCCGCAGCATTCCTGAAACAGGATCGCTTCGCCGTCGACGCTCCGGTAGTGGGTTTCACGCATGCCGTGGCGATGGACCTCGACATCGTTGCCTTCGATGAGGACGTGCCGTCCGGACCAGTCGATACCGCGGTTTTCGAGGGTATTGGCGGGGTTGACGAGGCGCTGGCCGGTGGGGTGGAACCAATGCCGTTTCCCCTCGCGGTCGCGCAGGATGTTGTCGCGGATTTCCAGCCCGTATCCGGAAGTGTGCATTTTCACGCGCATGGTCGCGTAGACCCAGTTGTCGCGGATCGTTTTGTCCCGCCGGAAGACAGTCGGGTTCTCGTGGGGGGGCACGCCCCAGAGACCGCCGCCGCTGCCGCGTACGACGATGCCGTAGTGGTCGGTGTAGCTGAAGACGGCCTGGTGGCCCTCGAGGGCGCGGGGCGGGTCGGCCCACTGGTTGTTCTGTTCGCGGATGAGGTAGCCGGGTTGCTCGAAGTCGTCGACCTCCCATGCGGGATCGTCGAGTTCGACGCCGAACGTGTCGCGCCCGTCGGCGCGGCGGTGCTGGAGCCAGTGCTTGTCGTTCACGCGGTTGTTGGCGACGAGCACGTAGCGGTAGGCATAGGCGCCGATGTTGCGGGTGAAGCGCCAGCTGTGGCGCTGCCATCCGTGCATGCCGTCAATCGGCACCTGCCCGGATGCTTCGGCCACGTTGTTGTTGCGGATTCCGAAGACAAGGTTGCGCCGCGCCTCGGGATCGCCGCCGGTGACGTTGATGCCCGCACGGTTGATATCAAGCCAGACCGCGCCCATGTGGCTGCCGAGGTGGCCGGGGGCCACACGGATGAATTTGAAGGCTGTGTCGTTGGGCGTGCCGTCGCCTTCGGCCACAAAATGGTATTTCGGGAAGACGAGCTTCGACGGCGGCTCGAATTCCAGCGCCTTGGCGTCGGTCTGGGCCGGTTGGGCGCCGCGGAGAATGACGCCGTCGCGCAGGTAAAGATGGTCGGTGAACTCGTAGGTGCCCGGCGGGAAGTAGATCACCCCGCCGCCCATGGCCTCGACGGCGTCCTGCGCGGCGTCGAAGCGTTCGTGGTTGTCCGCGCCGGCGAAGGTGGTGAAGTCGACGACGTTGTGCCACGGTAGGTCGCCGGTCCACCGGTATTCGTTTTCGCCGTAGAACGCGGCGACGGGGTTGTCGGCCGGCAGGGAGGCATGCAGGGCGTGCGCTGCCGCGAGCACAATGGCGAGCGACGCTGTTTTGACGGGTTGGGGAATGAACATGACTAATTCTGGGTTAGGGGATTGCTTCCGGCTCGTCCGGCGGAAGGAGAACGGACTCTCCGGCACAGAAAACGACCTCCGGCGACCGAAAACCCGCGGGGGGGTAATTGCCGGGCACCGATCAAGCGTTCGGCGCCTTTCGCATGGGGGAATGCTTTCTATTAACGGGGAGTTTTGCGGTTATCAGGGAAAAGGGACGTGAGTTCAAGCCTTAGATTGCGAAAGCGCTGCCTATGCATGATTAACTTTCGATCCTTACACCGGTCCGGAAAAAGTGAAGGCCCGTGAAAGCAGTGCTTCACGGGCCTATCGGAAAATGGTGGGAGATACTGGAGTTGAACCAGTGACCTCATGCGTGTCATGCATGCGCTCTAACCAACTGAGCTAATCCCCCTTCGAGAGAAAGCGGGAATGGCAAGGATGGTTGGGCGCCGCTGCAAGCAAAAAGTGGCGGAAAAACGCGTCTGCGGCGGCTCAGTTCTCCGGCGGGCGCCAGCCGGCGCGGGCGGCGCGCTCTTCGAGGAAGGAGAGGGCGCGGTCGGTGCGTTCCGCCGTGCGCAGGCGCTCGTAGAGCGGGCGGGCGGCTGGGGTGAGGCTCTGGATGAAGTCGTCGGAGGTGATAAAGGCGAAGTCCGGCTCGTTGCCCCATGGCTTGAGGGGGACCCATTGCGCCTGCGCGGAGTAGTGCAGGGTGAGGCGGTCGCCCTCGACGGCGGAGCGGCCGCGGTGCAGGGTGTGGGCGTCCATGTAGAGGATGTCGCCGGGTTCGAGGGCGGCGACAACTTCGCCGGGGAGCGCGGCGGTGGGGGCGTTGTCGAGAGCGTCCCATTCCCCGGCGGTGAGCGGGCGGCGGTGCGAGCCGGGCACGACAAGGAAGCAATCGTCTTCATTGAGCGCGGCGTTGAACTGCACGTGGTCCTGTTCGGCGGGCTTCAGGTGGGCGTAGTCGTAGAGGTCGCGCTTCATCTGGTCGCGGTGCCAGCCGAGGTCGTAGCCCACGACCTTGGGCGTCCAGAGGATTTTGATCCCCCAGGCTCGCGGCTCGGGGCCGAGGATGGCGTGCAGGGCGGCGTTGACGCGCGGATGGGCGAAGACGTCGACCAACTCCGGCTCGAAGAGGGCGGGGCGGGTGATCTCGTTCACACCCCAGCTGGCCATGGGGCGCAGTTCATCGGTTTTCTCGACGGCGTCGTCCCTTGTGCCCCACCAGTAGCGGGTGCCGGGGTAGAGGTGTTCGCGGGTATCGTCGCGGATGCCGGCGGCGAGTTCGCGCAGGCGCTCCAGCTCAGCCGCACTGAAAACTTTGCGGTCGATCCAATATCCGTCGCGCAGAAAGGTGTCTACGGCCGTTTTGTCCATGGTGTTCAACTATTGCCCGCGTGGGCCGGGCCGTCAACGGCAAGCCGCCGCGCGTCACGGACGCTCGTAGACGACTTCGCGCCCGTCGGCGAGTGTCACGCGGTAGGTTGCGGGCCCGAAGGTGACAACGATATGACTGTAGTCTTCGCCCGCGACGGGTCGGATGTGTTCCTTCAGACGAAATCCCGGGTCGATGTCATCGAAGGCAACGGACTCGACTCCGTATTCGAGGAGGTGCTGCTGGCCCACCGAATCGATCTGGCGGAGGTTATTGAGAACCGCGGCCTCTTGCGAGGATTGGCGCACTTTCTGGAAAGCGGGAATGGCCATCGCGGCGGATAATCCGACCGGTGCCAGCAAGGAAGTGAAAAGCGTCGATTTGTGCGACATCGGTGCGAGCGTCGTCACCGCGATCCCGTCCGCTTCGTGGCGGGCGACGGAGGCATAGGGGCCGCCGAGTTCGTCATGAAGGCGTTTCATGACTGCGATGACCGCTTTTTCCGCCGGTTCCGCATCCGGCCCGGGCATTCCATTGAAAAGCGAACCGAAGCTTTCGCTTCCTTGTGCCCAGAGGGCGATGCCGCTTTCGGGCAGGTCGTCCAACAGGGCCTGCATCGCGGGCGGTGCAGGTTGCGGGGTGCGGAGGAAGGCGAGCTGCTCCGTTCCCGTCATGAGGACAAGATCGCCTTCGCGGTCCATTGCGAACAGGCTTTGCTCCGGTCCGAGATCGGTGAGCGGGGCGATGTCGATGGCTTCGTGACCGTTGATCGCTATTCTCGGCAAGTCGCCGAGCCCGAGGGGTCCGCCGAGGCGATGAAGGAGACTGCCCGCGCCGCGGAGGAGAATAAAACCGTCGAAGCGCGTGGCGTCATCCGCCCGGCCGGTGAAGTCCAGCTTGCCCGCGCCGGCGTAGCGCGTGCTGAGAATATCGAGGATTTCGCGCATGGCGGGACCGTCCTCGAAGACCGGCTCGTCCAGCTCGGCGAGCATCTCCCGCGCCGGGCCGGGGCCTATGGTGCCCGCCATGACGCGCTCGACGACACGCAGAACGACCGTCGGCTGCAGGGTGAACTCGAAGAGATATTCTGCGTCGGGCGGGCAATGTGCGAGAATGCGGAAGGGCTCGTTCTCCGCCCCCATGAGATCGAACAAGCCCCGGTCGCCCTCGGCGAGGGCAAGGAAGGTGCGGTTGCGGAAGCGCCGTTCACCCGAGCGCACGGAACTCATGCCCAACCCCTCGAGGCGTGTGAGTCCCGTCTGCGCGGCAAGGCCGGGGAGGTGGATCGGCATAATGGGAACGTCGGGAATGTGCGGCGCGACATCGTAGTAGATTGCGTTGAGCACCTCCGCGATCCGCGTGACATCTCCCGAGAAGTCGACGATGGCGAGAAACACGCCGTCGGTGTCGATTTGCTCGCGGAGGCGTTCGTTGACCGAAGCTGCCGGAGAGGCTGAGGCGGCCCAGCAAACGGTGGTGAGGATGGAAGAGAAGCGGGCGATGGACAGGACGTTCATACAGATGCGAGTTTCGGGCCGCCGCACACATCGCGCAACCCGATTTATCCGGCTGCCAGACCGGAGAAACCTGTGAATGGACGTCGGTGCCAGACTTAGTTCAGAGTTATAATTATTGACGACTTATCTATCCCGCAGTTAAATTTGTTGCGTGCCTTTGCTGAAATTACGGTTGATTGATATGACCGGGCGGCGATGCGGTCACAGGCGGCAGCCTGCGGCGCTCTCGCGGTTGGGGCGGGCGACGAGGCCGGGGTAGGGTGCGCAGGAGAAGGGGCGTTCCGCCGTGCCTTCGGCGAGGAGATGGCGGTCGAGGCAGTCGAAAAAGGCGGCCTTGTCACGCGTGCGGCGGATTTCATGGAGAAACGCGCCCTCCGGGTCGACGCCCTGGCCGATGAAGGCGAGGAATTTCTTCATGCGGTTGGTCTGGGCGGCTTCGGGGCGATCCGGCGTGTGGGTCGCGTCCCAGAGGCGGCGGACGTAGGCATGAGCGTCGGCGAGGGTGGGGGCGAAGGGCGTGCGCCCGGCGTGGTATTCGCGGATCTGGCGGAAAATCCACGGGTTGCGGATGGCGCCACGTCCGATCATGACGCCCGCGCATCCGGTCTCGGCGAGGACGCGTGCGGCGTCTGCGGCGGTGGCCACGTTGCCGTTGGCGAGGACGGGGCAGACGGCTGCCTCGCGCGCGCGGCGTATCCAGTCGTAGTGGACCTCGCTGCGGTACATCTCCTTGACGGTGCGCCCGTGCACGCTGAGGAGGTCGACGCGGTGGCGGTTGACGGATTCGAGGACGGCGTCGAAGTGGCGCGTATCTTCGAAGCCGATGCGCATCTTCACGGTGAAGAGTCCGTCACAGGCCTCGCGGAGGGCGGCGAGGAGGTCGTCGACCTTGGCGGGGTCGCGCAGAAGCCCGCCGCCGACGTTCTTCTTGTATACCTTGGGGGCGGGGCAGCCCATGTTGAGGTCGATACCCGCGACGGGGTGTGGGTCGAAGAGGCGCACGGTACGCACCATGTGCGGGATGTCCTCGCCGATGAGCTGGGCGAAGACGGGCCGCCCGGTGCCGTGGCGCGTGACGGAATCGAGGATGCCGGGATCGAGCCGCGAGTGCGCGTGCACGCGCAAAAACTCGGTGAAGAAGTAGTCGGGCGCGCCGTATTCACCGATGACCCGCATGAAGGGCAGATCGGTGACATCCTGCATGGGTGCGAGGGCGGTGAGCGGCTGTCCGGCGACCGACGGCGCGGGCAGGACGCGGCCCGACGGCGTGGGCAGGCCGGCGGGCGCGGCGGCGGTGGACGCAGTGGCCATCGGTGCGGTGAGAGCGGGTGCGGCGGCCCGGGCGGCGTCGCTCAGCGGCTCCAGTCGAGCATGCGCTGGATGGGCGCGAGGGCGGCTGAGCGGGTCGCCTCGTCCATGTGGATTTCGGGGCTCATGTCGCGCAGGGCGTTGCGCGCCTTCTCGATTGTGTTGAGCTTCATGAAGCGACAGTCGTTGCAGGCGCAGTTCTCGGTGGGGCCGGCGACGAAAGTTTTGTCCGGCACCTCGCGGCGAAGGCGGTGGATCATGCCTGACTCGGTGGCGACGATGATCGTGTCCGCCGGGGTGTTTTTGCAGAAGGCGACCATTTTTTCGGTGCTGCACACTTCGTCCGCGAGGTCGCGCACGGCCTCGGTGCATTCGGGGTGCGCCACGATGGGGGCACCCGGGTAGCGCGCCCGCGCCTTCTCCAGCGCCCGCACGGTGAAGAGGACGTGCGCGTAGCAGCTGCCCGGCCAGAGCCGCATGGGGCGGCCCGTCTGTTTGGCGACCCATGCCCCGAGGTTCTGGTCGGGAACGAAGAGAATTTCCCGGTCCTCCGGAATGCGTTCGACGATCTTCACGGCGTTGCCGCTCGTGCAGATGACGTCGCTGAGCGCCTTTACGGCGGCGGAGCAGTTGATGTAGGCGACGACATACACCTCCGGGTGTGCTTCCTTGTAGGCGCGCAGCTTGTCCGCCGGACACGAGTCGGAGAGTGAGCAGCCGGCCTCGAGGTCGGGGAGGAGGACCGTCTTGCCCGGATTGACGATCTTGGCCGTCTCCGCCATGAAGTGGACGCCGCAGAAGAGGATGACATCGCCATCCGCCTCGGCGGCGGCGTAGGAGAGCCCGAGGGAGTCGCCGACAAAATCGGCCACACGCTGGATACTCTCCACTTGGTAGTTGTGCGCGAGGATGACGGCGTTGCGCTCCTTTTTGAGCCGCAGGATCTCTTCCTGCACGGCGGTCAACGGCTCCTCGCCCGCACGCGGCGGGTAGACGAGGGGTTCGGGTTGCGCGACGGGTGTTGCGGTTGTTGTGGTCATTGTGAAAGCAGTGGGAGTCAGGACGCCGGATGCGTCCGTGGAATGTGAATCAGTGGATTATGCGTCCGCTTCCGGCGGCAGCTCAAAACGCCCGGCGACAACTCCCGGAACCGTGATATCTTCATCCAGTTCCTCCCAGCGTAAAGCGTGGCCGTTGACCTCGATCCTTACGCGCGCAAGAAGTTCGTCGGGAGCTTCTTTCAGGCGTCGGAAACGGTTCGCGGGAAAGGCGAAAATCCGCTCATCGCTTAGACGCAGGTAGACGAATCGGTTCTCCACCCAGGCTTTTGTTGCCACGGGCTCAGTGCTGGCGGTTACGGTGCTCATTGAATTTGGTGAGAAATAGATCTTTGTTTTGATGCACGATGCGCTCGATTTCCCTCAGGCGATGCACAGGTATGCCACGGTTGGAAGCCAGCATCACCGGTTCGAGCCAGAATCTGGCGTCCATTCCCGCAAAACGGACATGAACGTGAGGAGGTTCACTGCCTTCATCGGAGTAGAAATGAAACCGGAATGAGCCGATCCGCAAGACCGTGGGCATAGCTCCCTCACCGCACGATGTTGAATTCGTCGAGCAGTTCGACGTACGGCGGGAAGCCGCGCAGGGGTTTGAGGTCGGGATCCTTCGTGAGCCATGCGAAGTCGGTGTAGCCCAACCCGATGGCGCGGCGCAGGGTCTCGACGGCCTCGGTTTTGTAGCCCTTGAGGGCGAGGCTGCACGCGAGGTTGTAATGGTGCGTGGCGTTCTGCGGGTCGAGCGAGACGAGGCGGCGGTCGAGGGCGAGCCCGTCCTCGATGCGGCCCTCCTTCGTGTAGAGCCCGGCCAGCATCTCCATGGCCTCGGGGAAGGTGTCGTCGCGCTTGAGGACGGACTCGAGGAAGGCGATCTCGAAGCCCGGTCTGTCGGGCCCGCGGCGGCTCATTCCGCGCCCTCCACGTCTTTGTCCGCGCCGCCGCGCGCGGGCCGGCCCTGCACCTGCAGGCGCTGCGAGACGACCTCCAGCCCGACCTTCTCCGCGATCGACTTGGCGTACCACTCCAGAAAGGGTGCGTCGATTTCGTAGATTTTGTCCGACTCGATGTCGACGACCTGCGCGCGGTCCACGCGTTTGCCCCGGCTCGCGACGTAGAACTTGTAGTCCAGCCCGACGTCCAGTTCGCGCACGAGGGCGCTCTCCGTGAGGATCGGGAGCGTGCGGTAGACGGTCGCGCGCGAGACGGACGGGTCGAGCTTGCGCGCCTCGGCGAGGAGGCCCTCCGCCGTGAAGTGGTCGCGCTGGTTGTAGGCCGCCTCGAAAATCGCGATGCGTTGTCCGGTCACGCGCAAACCCTTCCTCCCCAAGAAGGAAAGGAAGGTCTCGCGGGCGGCCTCAAGGCCCGGCGGAGGCGTCTCGGCTGGTGTCGGCATGGGAATCATGGGTGGGCGCGGCCGCTCTCCGCCGCGCCCGGAATTTATTTATTGAGACAGGTGTTACAATACGCCGGAAAATAAGCGCAAGCCTTATTGGACCGGGCGGTATTTTTCACCCCCACCCCTCCAGTGCCGTGCCGCCTTGCCGAAGGCCCGGAGTGCCGCTCCCGCCGCATCGACATCCCCACCGGTCTCGGCAAAACCGCCGACTTCGTTCTCGCCTGGCTCCGGCACTACGTTCAAACTCGTAACAGAGGGACAGGCATTCGTGTCTGTGGATTCCACGCTGCCGTGAAACAAACAGATTCCGGGGAGCCCGCTCGGGGGGCGCCGGCGCCGCCGTCGACTACAGCCGCCGGACAGGCATCGGCCCCATTGAAGGGCGGGGGCCGTCGCGGGTCACGCGAGATCGCGAAGATGGGCCTGTGCTTCAATACGCAGCCGTGCGTCCTTCCACTCCTTCGCGACGATTTTGCCGAAGAGCAGCTTTCCGGCGTCCATAAGACGGGCAGGGACTTCGTTTTTCGTTCGGGGTATGTATCCGATTTTGCGTCGAATCAAAACAACTGTAGCTGGCTGTCGTCGGGTTCGCCGCGGGCGGCGCGTTCCTTGCGCTCCTTCATGCGCAGGCGCAGGAGATTGTGGGAAGAGTCCTCGCCCTCGAGCTTGGCGAGGATGGTCTTGGCGCGTTCGATGACTTCGGGGGGCAGACCGGCGAGGCGGGCGACCTGGATGCCGTAGCTGCGGTCGGCCGCGCCGGGCACGACCTGGCGCACGAAGATGATGCGGTCGTTCCATTCCTTTACGGCCACGCAGTAGTTGCGCACGCGCTGGAGTTGCCGGTCGATCTGCGTGAGTTCGTGGTAGTGCGTGGCGAAGAGGGTGCGCGGCCCGGTGTCTCCCGTGCCGTGGATGTGCTCGACAACGGCCCACGCGATGCTCAGCCCGTCGTAGGTGCTCGTGCCGCGCCCGATTTCATCGAGGATGATGAGGCTGCGCGCGGTGGCGTTGTTGAGGATGTTGGCCGTCTCGTTCATCTCCACCATGAAAGTGGAGTTGCCGCGGGCGAGTTCGTCGCTCGCGCCCACGCGTGAGAAGATGCGGTCGACAAGGCCCACGCGGCAGTGCTTGGCGGGCACCCAGCTACCGACCTGCGCCATGAGCGTGATGAGCGCGACCTGGCGGATATAGGTGCTCTTCCCCGCCATGTTCGGTCCGGTGATAATCGCGATTTGTTCGCTTCCAGCGCCCAGGGCGGTGTCGTTGGGCACGAAGTCGTGCTCGCCGGGCAGGCCTTTGATCCGCTCCGCGCGCATCGTCTGTTCGACGACGGGGTGGCGGCCGGCCTCGATTTCGAGGACGTCGCCTTCGTCGAGGTCGGGGCGGCAATAGTCCCACTCGCGCGCGAGGACGGCCCAGCCGATGAAGAGGTCCAGCTCGGCGAGGGCGGCGGCGGTCGCTTCGAGGGCGTCGGCCTGCTCCAGCACCTCGTCGACGACTTCGCGGAAGAGGCGCTCCTCGCGGGCGACGGCCTTTTCGTCGGCGTGGAGGATTTCTTTTTCCTTCTCCTTCAGCGCGGGGGTGTAGAAGCGCTCCGAATTGACGGTCGTCTGCTTGCGGATGTAGTCGTCCGGGACGAGGTTCAGATTGGCCTTGGTCACCTCGATGAAGTAGCCGAAGGCGTTGTTGAAGCGGATGCGCAGCTTCTTGATGCCGGTGCGGGCGGCTTCATCCGCCTCCATGCGGGCGATCCACTCCTTGGAGTCGCGGGTGAGGGAGCGCAGGCGGTCGAGTTCTTCGTCGTGCCCGTCGGCGATGTAGCCGCCCTCCTGGAGCTGGTTGGGCAAGTCTTCCCGCAAGCTCGTCTCAAGGAGGCGGCGGAGATCCGCGAATTCGCCGATGCGACCGGCTAGGGCGGCGAGGGCGGGGCCGTCAAACGCGGCGAGGGTCTCGCGCAGGGCGGGGAGCTGCTGCAGGGTGTCGCGGACCGCACCCAGCTCGCGCGGGTTGCGCAGGCGGTTGCGCAGGCGCGAGAGAATGCGCGGGATGTCGCGCACACAGCGCAGGTAGTCCTGCAGCTCGCCCGCCACGGCGGGGGCTTCGAGCAGCTCGCCGACGCATTGCTGGCGACCGCGCACCGTATCGAAGTCGAGGGGCGGCGCGGCGAGGTACGATTCGAGGAGGCGCGAGCCGGGCGCCGTGACAGCGCGGTCCATGGCGGCGAGGAGCGAGCCCTCGCGGGTGTTTGCCGAGGAGCGGAAAATTTCGAGGTTGCGCTGCGTGGCGGGGTCGATGAGGAGCGTCTCGGCGGCGCGGTAGACGCGCACGCGGCTGATGTTCTCGGGGCGCTCGCGCAGTGTCTCTGTCGCGTAGGCGAGGAGGGCGCCCGCCGGGCCGAGACCGGGATGGTCCTTCGGCAATCCGAAACCCTCGAGGTTCAGCACCGCGAGTGTCTCCATGACGGCACGCGCCCCGTCGGGCGCGTCGAAGTGGAAGCCCGGCACCTCGGAGACGGTGCGCCCGATCAGCAGCGGCTCCAGCGCCTCCAGCCAGTGGGCGTCGATGCCCGCCTCGGCCCATGCCTTGGGCGCGCCCTCCGGAACGAGGATTTCGCGCGGGTCGAGCGAGGTCATCGCGCTGAGGAGGGCGTCCGGCCCGGGCTCATGGGCCACCGCGAAGTCGCTCGTGCTCAGGTCGAGCCACGCCGCCGCCAAGCCCCCGGCGCGCTTGCCCGGAAAGTCGAGGGCGAGAAGGTATTGGTGGCGGCGCGAATCGAGCTGGTGGTCCTCCAGCGTCGTCCCCGGTGTGAGAATGCGCGTGAGCGAGCGCTTCACGAGCTGGCCCGGCCGCGGCGTCTCCACCTGATCGCAGATCGCCACCTTGCGGCCCGCCGCGAGCGCCCGCTGGATATACGAATCCGCCGCGTGGTAGGGAATGCCCGCCATGGGCTGGCCGTTTCGCTGCGTGAGCGTGATGCCCAGCACCTGAGCGCCAATGCGCGCGTCCTCATCGAACATCTCGTAAAAGTCGCCCAAGCGGAAGAGCAAAAGGCTGTTCGGCGGCAATTGCCGCCGAACTTCCTCGTACTGCTGCATCATCGGGGTTCGCTTACGTCCGCTCGTCGCCATGGCAAAGCCCGCCATTCCGCCCCCGGCAGGCCCCCGAGGCAACGCAAAACCCTCCATTTTTCCATTGCCAACCCGACGCCGCGCCCTCTTCAATCTCCCCCGAATTTCCCTCCACGCGGGCATAGTATAGAGGTAATACGTGAGCTTCCCAAGCTTGAATCGAGGGTTCGATTCCCTCTGCCCGCACCATTTTTAAGGTGTTTTCGATTAGTCACTTAAAGAGATTTCCGTACACTTTAAGAGAACAGGACCCCACCTCCGGAATCGGGCTGAATTGGACTCGTTTGGACACAAAAACGTGGGAATTGCGTGTGAGTTGTATTCGGAAGGAACGGTGTTTCCACGGCTTGTTCCCGAAGCTGTGAGCGGTCCTTTGTAACGTCGGCTCCAACGTGCGCGTATTTGAGACGGGAGTGACATCTGTGCGGCCCGAGGTGGAAGGCGCGGAAGCATAGGTGCCGGTATAGCGGGCCAAAAAAGCCGCCGGGTCGGCTCTCTCCTCAGGTTTTTACCGGCTGCGTCGGAGCGCAATCGGGTCGTCAATGCAGGAGGTCGGATGGAGTGGTGTTGAAGTGGAAGCCGGGCCATGCGGTCCAGCGGCGCACGTCTTCGGGCGGGATGGAGGGGGTCAGGGCGAGGCGGCCGTCGGTATCGAGGGCGGGGGATTGCACGGTGGCGAGTTCGGCTTCGAGGGCTTTGCGCATGGCGGCGCAGCGCCCGGGCTGGGCGGGGGCGAGGTTGACCTTTTCCTGTGGGTCGGTGGAGAGGTCGAAGAGGAGTTCGCCTTCCCCCGCTGTCGTGCAGGTGTATTTCCAAAAGTCCTCGATGACGCCGAACTGTTGCCCGCAGTGCCCGATGAAGCGGGGCCGCGTGGCTTCGCCGGCGGCGGCGGCGAGGAGGTCGAGTCCGTAGTCGGCGGCAGGCGCGGGGGTTTCCACCCTGCCGAGCTTCAGGCAGGTGGGGAGGATGTCCTGCAGTGTGGCGAGTTCGTCGCAGGTGGTGCCGCGGTGCGGTTCCTGATCCCACTCGCCCGCCGGGCGGATGATGAGGGGAATGTGGGCGGCGGGTTCGAGGAAGGTGGTTTTGCCGCCCATGCCGTGGTCGCCGAGCATCTCTCCGTGGTCCGAGGTGAAGACTATCCAGGTGTTGTGGAGGAGGTTCAGTTCCCGCAGGCGCGCGAAAAGGCGCCCGAGCATTGTATCCAATTCCGTGATACAGGCGTAGTAGGCGCG
>SLLG01000185.1 GCA_007134215.1 Opitutales bacterium
CGCCGAGGGCGGCGATTTTCTCCTTAATGAGGTCGCCGACGGTCTGGTCGGCATTCTTCACGAAGGACTGCTCAAGGAGGACCATTTCCTGGTAGATCTTTTCGAGCTTACCGTCGACGATCTTCTGGACGATCTGAGGTGGCTTATCGCCTGCCTGGGAAGCGGCGATCTCGCGCTCCTTTTCGAGAAGTTCTGGGGGGACGTCCTCGCGCGAGACGCAGACCGGGCTGGAAGCCGCGATATGCATGGCGATATCGCGGGCGAGACTCTTGAAGTCATCGGTCTTGGCGACGAAGTCGGTCTCGCAGTTGATTTCGATGAGGACGCCCACCTTGCCTCCCATGTGAATGTAGGACTCGACGAGGCCGTCACCGGCTGCGCGGTCCGCCTTCTTGGCGGCACTGGCGATCCCCTTCTTGCGGAGGGCGGTGATGGCTTCCTCTTCGTTGCCGCTGGCATCGACGAGGGCCCGTTTGCAGTCCATAAGCCCGGCGCCGGTCTTGGCACGGAGGGCTTGCACCATTTTTGCGGTGATTTGGCTCATAGTATGAAAGGGTTAAAATGTAAAAATCCGCACGTAGGCCGCTCAGTCGTCGCTGCTGAAGGTTTCGGGCACGGTGTTGTCCTCTTCTTTGCGGGACGGGTAGGTGACGGGGACCTGCTCCTCCGTGACCGGCGCGCTGACGACCGGGGTGAGTGTGCGGGTCGGCGCGGAGTCCGGTGTGGAGCGCCGCGCGAGCCCGGCCTGCACAGCGTCGAGGACGGCCTCGACGATGATGCGGATGGACTTGATGGAGTCATCGTTGCCCGGGATCGGGTAGTCGACGAGGGAGGGATCGCTATTGGTGTCGACGAGAGCGACGATGGGGATGCGGAGGCGGCGGCCTTCTTCGACGGCGATTTCCTCGTTGCGCGTGTCGATGACAAAGATCGCACCCGGCATCTCCTCGACATCGACGATGCCCTCGAAATTGCGGCGCATGCGGCTCATCTCACGGCGGATGGCGGCGACTTCCTTGTTGTGCATCTTTTCGAACTCCCCTTCTGCTTCCATGCGCAGGTAACGCTTGAACTTGTCTTTGGAGCGCTTGACCGTGACCCAGTTGGTGAGGGTGCCGCCGAGCCAGCGCTCGGCAGCGAAAGGCATGTTGCAGCTCGTGGCGGCTTCGCGGAGGACCTCTTTGGCCTGCTTTTTCGTGCCGACGAAAAGCACGTCTTTGCCGGAGGCGACGGTCTCCTCGATGAACTGCGTGGCCGCCTCGAGGCGCGCATAGGTCTTCTCAAGATCGATGACGCTGATGCCATTGCGGTTGTCGAAGACGAATTTCTTCGACTTTGGGTTGAAGCGGCGGACTTGGTGGCCGAAGTGCACACCGGCGTCGAGGAGGTCTTTAATGGTGATGTTCATAGGTTTGCGCGGCGCCAATCTCCTCTTCCGGGAGGAGACAAGCCGACTGCGGCGCCCGTCGGCTTTTCATGCTCTGTTTTGGTTGGTTTTGATGTTCTGGAAACAGCGGAGACGCCCCGCGCGGTGCGGTTTGGCGTTCGCGAAAAACGGATAGGCCTACACATGCGCCGACCCGACGCAAGAATTTCCGCGAGGATTTTACCGCGGCGGACAAGGCGGCGGCCCGCCGCGCAAGCGGCAGAGGAGAATTGTTACGCTTTTGTAAAAGGGGATTGCATTTTGCGGTCCCTTTTTCCACATTTCCGGAATCAAACCGCAAACGGCATCGCCCCCGCACACCCCATGCTCCCGACAGACGCCACAATCCTGAAAACCCTCCTGCAAGCCGGAGACGCTTTTGTCTCGGGCAGCGGTCTGGCGAAAGACCTCGGCATGTCGCGGGTGGGCGTGTGGTCCCGTCTCGAGAAGATGCGGGAGGCCGGCTTTACCTTTGAAGCCGTGCGCCACCGCGGCTACCGCCTGACCGGTGAGCCGGACAGCCTGTGCGAGTCGCTTGTGCTCGCCTACCTCGATATCGCCGGGGCGAACGAAACCCGTATTGTCGTGCTTCCGGAGATCGACAGCACCAACAGCGAGGCCGAGCGGCGCCTCGCCGACGCCGCGGAGACGCCCTTCGTGGTGATCGCGGGAGCGCAGAAGCGCGGGCGCGGACGCCTCGGGCGCAAGTGGCACAGCCCACCGCAGGGCAATCTTTACATGAGCTTCGCATTCCGGCCGCGCCGCAGCCCGGGGCGGATGCAATCGATCACACTGCGCCTCGGTCTCGCCGTATGTCGCTTTCTGAACCAGGCCTACGCCATTCCGGTGAAGGTAAAGTGGCCCAACGACCTGATCATCGAAGGGAAAAAGGTCGCGGGCATGCTCACAGAAGCGCGCGTGGACGCCGACCGGATGCGCGACCTCGTCTTCGGGATCGGGATCAACGTCCTCGGGGGCACGAAGGGCTGGCCCGCCGAGGTGGCCGCACACGCCGCCACCCTCAGTCTCCACGCCCCCGCCCCCCTCCGCCTGAACCGGCTCGCCGCCGAACTCATTCCCGTCGTCACCGGAGAATACACCGCTTACCTCAAAGACCCGCGCAAGCCGGGATTCGCGGAAGAATGGAGTGCCTACGACGCGCTCGACGGGCGCGAAGTGACGGCCAACCGCGGCAGCGAACCGCTCCGGGGCACGGCACGCGGCATCGACACGGACGGCAACCTCATTCTCGAGACACCGGGCGGGCGGCGCACGGCGGTCAATTCCGGAGAAGTGAGCCTTGGGTCGGGCGGCGTTCTTTTTTGACACGGCTGGAGACGGCGATTGCATCAGTTCAATCAAAAAGCACGTGGCCAGCACGACCTCCAATATTGAAGCACGGTCTCTCTCGAAGTACTACGGGAGCCAGACCGCGATCAAAGACCTGAGCTTCTCCGTCACAAAAGGAGAGGTCGTGGGGTTTCTAGGCCCGAACGGCGCGGGCAAGACGACAACCATGCGGATCCTCGCCGGTCTGCTACCCGCGACTTCGGGCGAAGCCTACGTGGCGGGCCACGCTGTCGCCTGCGACCCTTCGGCGGCGAAGCGCAACATCGGCTACATGCCGGAGCAGAATCCGCTCCCGGAGGACATGCGCGTGGCGGAGTACTTGCGCTTCCGCGCGCGGCTGAAGGAAGTGCCGCGCCGCGAGATCCGCCGCCGCGTGGGCGAGGCCATGGAACTCTGCGACTTGCACCGCAAAGCCGCGCGCAAGATCATCGGTGCGCTATCCAAGGGCTTCCGCCAACGCGTGGGCATCGCCGACGCCATACTCGGGCACCCCGACGTGACGATTCTCGACGAGCCGACGATCGGCCTCGACCCGCACCAGATCATCCTCATGCGCAAGCTCATCGACCGCCTGCGCGAGCGCACGACGATGATTCTCTCCAGCCACATCCTCGCGGAGGTGGAGATGTCGTGCGACCGCGTCCTTATCCTCAGCCACGGGCGGCTCGTGGCGGAGGGCACCCACACGGCCCTGCGCGACGAATTCATCCGCAACACCCGCTACCGGGCCGAGATCCTCGGCAACGAAAGTGACGTGCGCGCGGAAATCGAGGCCGTTTCTCCGGATGTGCAAATCGTCTCCCGGCGCACCGACCCGGTGGACGGATTCGTGACTTTCGAGATGGAGACGCCCGCGCGGGAAAACCTCTCCGAGCCGCTCCTCGCCCGCCTGCACGCGGCCCCGAGCCTGCGCGTGCGGGCATTCGAGCGGGTGAACCCGCGCCTCGAGGACATTTTCCTCGCCGCCACGCAGCGCAGTTGGGAGATCGAAGCCGGCGGCGAAGCCAACGGCCGCCCCCACCCGCCGCCCGCCAAACCGCGATGAAACACCTCCCCACCCTCTTCCGCCACGAGCTGCGGGTACTGCTCGTCGCGCCCTCGACCTACGTCGCCGGCGTCCTTGCGTTGTTTATCATGGGTTTTTTCTATTTCTACGTCGTCATCGAGACGGCGGTGCGCGAGCAGGAGACCCCGCCCTCCGAGCTATTCTTCGGCACGTTCTGGATTCCGGTGCTGCTCATCGTGCCCATGCTCACGATGCGGAGTATCGCGGAAGAAAGGCGCCTCGGCACCCTGCAGACGCTCATGACCACGCCCGTCTCGGCGGCGGAAGTCGTCACGAGCAAGTTTCTCGCCGCCTACACGTTTTACATCGTGCTGTGGGCCTGCGCGGGGGCCTACCCCCTCATCGCCGCCTCGGTCCTCGGGCGGGAGACAGCCGGGCATGTTCTGCTCGAGCCGGGCCCGCTCCTCGGCGGCTACGCCTTCGTGTGTCTCACCGGGACGCTCTTTGTCGCGGTTGGCATCTTCAGCAGCAGCCTCACCCGCAGCCAGCTGGTCGCCGGAATGCTCAGTTTCAGCGTCATCTTTCTGCTCATCGTGGGCGTGCTCGCGGTCAAAGCCGTCGGTTCGAACATGGAAGCGCTCCCGCTCCTCACCGACGAAGGTCTCGGCTACATCCAGATCTTCGAGCACTTCGAAGACTTCACGCGCGGCGTCATCGACACGCGGCCCGTTGTCTACTACCTGAGCGGCACCGTCCTTGTCCTCGCGCTCTCCACCCTCGTCGTGGAAAGCCGCGCCTGACCCGCCATGTTGGAGAAATTCCAGTACGCCAACGTCATCAAACGCGCCAACCGCGCCGCGCAGATCGTGCTCGCGCTGACACTCGCCGCCGCCGTCAACTACGTGGCCGTGCACGTCTACGACCGCACGGACCTCACAGGCCGGCGCGCCCAGTCGCTCTCCGCCGAGACGCTCGCCTACGTCGGCGAACTCAACGAAAGCGTGCGCATCATCCACACCACCATGGAAAACTCGCCGAGCGAGGACGAGCGCATCCTCCACCGTTACGTCTCCCGTCTCGTCAAGGAATACGGTTTCGCGGCGCGCAGCAACGCGCCGGGCGCGCGCATCGTCACCGAACACGTCGACATCTACAAAGACCTCGCCCGCGCGCGGACCCTCGCGCGGCGCTTTGATTTCGACCAACCGCACTCCATTCTCGTCGTCGCGGGCGAGCCGGAAACGACGGAGCGGCGCCGCATCATCCCCCCCGACGCGATCCTCGAATTCCGGGACGGGCAGCCGACGGCCTTCCGCGGCGAGCAGGCCCTGACCTCCGCCATCCTCGAAGTCACGACCGACCGGCGCCCGCGCATCTACTTTACCAGCGGACACGGCGAACTGCGCCTCGACGACGTCAGTGCTTCGCGCGGTCTCTCGCTCCTCGCGGAAGAGCTGCGCACGCGCAACTACGACGTCGAAACACTCGACCTCGCCCGCGCGCGGGAGGTGCCCGAAGACGCGGAGCTGGTCGTCGTGGCCGCACCGCAGGGCCGCTTTATGGCGAGAGACGCAGAGAAGCTCCGCAACTACCTCTACGAACGCTCCGGCCGCATGATCGCCATGCTCGGGCCAGGCGTGAACCACGGGCTCGATGATCTGCTCTACGACTGGGGCATCCTTCTCGACGACAAACTCATCCTCGAGCGAGGCTCCGACTACCTCGAGGGCACCGGCAGCTACCTGCTGCGCCAGTTCGCCGAGCATCCCGTCACCCAAGTGCTCATCGACAACGAGACTCCCGTCGTCGCCGGACTCACCCGCCCGGCGCGCCGCGACCCGGGGGCGCCCCTCGACGAGCGCCTCCACGTCACAGAGTTGATGGCCAGCTCCGCGCAGAGCTGGGCGGAGAGCGCCTACGACAGCCCGGCAACGCCGTCCTACGATCCGGCCACCGACCTACGCGGCCCGGTGAGCGTGGCGGCGGCGGCGGAACGCCGCGCATCGGCCCAGCTCGGCATCGAAATCCCCGGAGGCAAGCTCGTCGTCTTCGGCGGCGGCGACTTCTTCACCAACCGCCGCATCACCGGCATCGGCAATTTCCGGCTCTTCTTCAGCGCCGTCAACTGGACCCTCGACCACGACAGGCTCCTCGCCATCCCCCCGCGGCCGATCGAACGCTACAGCCTCACCGCCAGTCAATCTGAGTTGAGACAGATCGGCTGGACCTTCCTCGCCGTTCCCGGCACCCTCGCTCTATTCGGCATCGCCGTTTACTGGATGCGGAGGTTCTAGACACCAAAAGCATGCGTTTCCGCCTCACCTTCGTACTCCTTGTCCTCAACCTCGTCGCGTTGGGCTTCATCTTCTTTATCCGCATGGATCCGGGCCGCGCGACGTTCGAGGAAGCCGCGCGGCTCGTCCTCCCGGCGGGTCTGGTAGGCAGCGCGGACCGCATCGAGATCGCGGGACCAGCCCTCGACCGCGACTGGATTTTCACGCGCGAAGACGGCAACTGGTCCGTGGAATCCCCCCTTACGTGGAAGGCCAACGCCTTCGCCATGGAGCGGCTGTTGCAGCAGCTCACGCACCTTCGCTGGGAAACCCGCTTTCCCGTGAGCCAGATCGGGGGAGCGGAGGAAGACGCCCTGCGGCAATACGGGCTCGACCCGGCCAAAGCGGTCATCCGCGTCGTGCGCGGCGCGGAGACATGGGAGATTCCGGTGGGCGAAGCAACCCAGGTGGGCAACCGCCTCTACCTCCTCTCCCCCGACGGGCGCGACGTGCTCGTCGTCAGCCGCGATATTTTCGATATCCTCGCCTCCGATCTCACGGCGTTTTTCGAGCCGCTCGTCATCCGCATCCCGGAGTTCGAGGCGCGTGCCCTCACAGTTCAGGAAGAGGGCACCGGCGCTCCGCGGGTGCGCATCAGCCGCGACGGCACCGGCCCGGGCAACCCGTGGCGGTTTGAATCGCCCCTGCAGGTTCCCGCCGAGAGCGAAACCGTCCGACGCTTCCTCGAGCGGCTCAACCACGTTGAAGTCCACCGGTTCGTCCACGATCCTGCAGAAGACGCCTTCGGCAGCGGCGACCTCCGTTTCACCGTCGAGGGGAACAACCGCCGCCAGACCGTCATCATCGGTCGACCGGTGCCGGGAGATCCCGTGCCTGCCCGCCGCTTCCTGCGCATCTCCGGGCTCCCCACCGTCGTGGAAGTCGGGGAAGAGCCGTTCGCGCCGCTCTTCAACGCACAGGAGTCGCTGCGCCAGCGCCGCTTCCTCGATATCGGCGACGCCTTTCCCACCGCCATCGAAATCATCCTCGACGAGCGCACCACCAGCCTGCAACGGCTCGAAGGCGGCGAATGGCAGGTCGCCGACACGCGGCGCGGCCCCGAAAACGCGGGCCGCCGCACACGCGGGGCGGAGCGCGAAGTCGTCGAACGCATCGTCCGTCGCCTCGCCGAGCTGGAGGCCCGGCGCTTTGTCACCGAGGCCCCGTCGTCCTCCGACCTTGCAGAACGCTACGGCCTCGCTCCGCCGCAGCGCACCATCCGTCTCCACCTGCCCGGCCGCGATGAACCCCTCGAGCTTCGCCTTGGCCACCTCGACCCGGAAGACAACCTCGTCTACGCACGCCGCAGCGGCATGCCGACGGTCTTCAAAGTGCGCCCCGGTATACTCGGCCTCGTCCCCGCCACGCCCCTGCACTACCGCGAGCGCTCGCTCACGACGCTACCCCAGGCCGCCCGCCTCACCGCCTTCCGCATTATCGACAACACGAACGGCGAAACCGTCTTCGAGCGCGCCCTCTCGGAGCGCCTCGACAGCTGGGACGCCCTTGAGGTCGCGGAAGATCTTGAAGATACCGCTCTGCGCGACAGCATAGAAACCATCCGCCGCAGCCTCCGCCGCTTCACCGTGCGCGACTACGTGGCCGAGGAATTCACCGACCCGCTGCGGCTCGACGCCGACACCAAAATCCCGTGGCGCTACCGCCTCGAAGCAAAGATCCTGCTCCCCGGCGCGCCCGGCGACGAACCTCGCGTCGACACCTACCACCTCACCGAACGTCTCGGCGGCCGCACGCAGTTTGGCGGCTCCGCTTCCGCCAACGTCGTCTTCACCCTCACGCAGCCGCTCATCGACGCGCTCGACCGGCTCGTCACGGCGCGGCCCGAACGCGAACCGCCGCCCGCCGCACCACCGCCGGCGGACCTTCCGCCCATGGTTCCCGAAGCTGCCCGGCACGCCGACGACGACAACGGCCCCGAACCCGAGGGCAACGGCGACGACGAGGGCAACGGCGGAACAGACGGGCCCGCTCCGCCCGCGCAATGAAGAAGAAACCACGGTTTCTGCGTGCGTGCGGACGCGGCTGCCGACGGACCGCGAAATACCTCTGCAACGGCATTCTCTTCGCCACGCTCCTCCTCTTCGGCGTTATCCTCTACGCCGAGTGGCGCGACCGCCCCATTCGCCTTCCCGAACCCGTCCTGCGGTGGATTGTCGACAACGCGTCGCCGGAGGACATCGAGATCGTATGGGACCGCGTCGTGCCGGACGCCAACGGCTCCTTCCGCTTCCATACCCTTGAAATCCGCCAACGCGCGAACGGAGAACCGCTTCTCACTTTCCGCAACCTTCGCGCCCGCCCCAACTGGCCCGGCCTCCTCACCGCACTAGGCGCGCCCTTCGAAACTCTCGAGGGCGGAGGCGGCCGACTCTACCTCCCCGGCATGTGGTCCGCCTCAGGCGTGCCCGAAGTCCTCCTCGACGAGATCGCCGGCTCGGTCCATTTCCGCTACCGGTTCATCGAAATCCGCGACCTCCGCGCCCGCTCCGGACCGGCGCGGATGCGCCTGCACGGACGGCTCGACACAAGCGCGGAAGCCCCCCGGCTGGAAGATCCCGCCCGGCACGTCGAGCGTCTGCACGGAATCGCGGGCGACATCGTGCGATGGAAAGAACTTGCCCGCGCCTGGAGCCCCCTGTGGATCGGCGGAGAGGTCCAACCAGAGGGCAACGGCGCCCACAGCCTCCGTCTCGTCGCTGTCGCGGAAGAGATCTCCGTGGAAGACCGCGGCTCCCTCGAAGCCCTCTTTGCCGAAGGTCGTATCCATGTTCCGGGCACACTTCGTCCCGACGGCGACATACGCCTCTTCATCCGCGCACTCGAAGCGTCCGGCGCCCGCGCCGAAGGCATCCGCGCCGATGTCCATCTCGCGGAAGAGGACCCCGCCCTGAAATCGCAACTCCGCATCCGGAGTGTAACCTACGACCGGTTTCACGCCGAAGCGCTCGACGCCGGGATCCGGGTTAATCCGGATACGCGGGTCCTCATGCTGGACCGGGCAAACATCGTATTCGGCGGCATGGACATCCACTTTCTCGGCCAAGCCGACCCCGCTTCACCGTCCGCGTCAACCGCAGTCGTCTACACACGTATCGACCCCGCCACGACACTGGAAACCCTTTTCCCCGGGAACGAAGACCTCGAACGCTTCCCCGTCGCCACCGACACCCGCTCGTGGGTACGAGCGCACATCCGCTGGCCGGAAGACGAATGGACTCGGCCCGCCGCACGCCTCGACGGCGAACTCGCCGACTTTTCCGTCGCGCACGAGTCCTACGCGCACGCGTTCTTCGAGGGCGCGGCGACTCTTTCCGGGCTCGCCTTCACCCCCGTCGAGGTCACCGATGCCAACGGGCAGGGTGCCTCCGGCACGTTTCTCATGGATTTCGACAATACCACCTTCCGCATTCTGGCCGACGGCGCCCTCCATCCCCGCCGCCTCGACAACTACCTGCAGGGCGATTGGTGGGCCAACCTGCGCCGACGTATCGAATCTGTCGATACACCTTTCGAAGCGGATGTCGACGTCGTCGCCAATTGGCTTGAACATAGCCGCACGCACTCGGTTGTTCGGGTACGGGGGAAGGACTTCACCTACATGGACCGCCCGGTGGCCTTCGGCGAGGCGTTGATCCGGCAAGGACCGGCGTGGGTGGACCTCGTTGAACTCACGGCGCACACCGACGATGGCGGGACCTTCGGCGGAACGCTCGGCTGGCGGCTCCACGGCGGCACGCCACCGGATTACGAGAGCCAGACGCTCCTCGTTGATATCGAAAGTACACTCGCCCTGCCCGCGCTCGCCGTCGCCTTCGAGCAGCCGTGGATCGCCCGTGACTTCACCGCGGACCCTCCGCCGCATGTCCGGGTGAGCGGAAAGCAAGTGTCGGAGCGCGGAGGCGACGTGACCGACACCTCCCTCGACATCGGCATCGAGGCGGACGCCTTTACCTACAGGGAAGTCGCGGGGGAAAAGCTGCGCATGGACGCCCGCCTGCGCAACGCCCGGCTCGACCTCGCCGTCCGCGAGCTGTCCGCCTTCGGAGGCCAGGCGGAGGGAACCGTCTCCATTGCCGACCGCATGGCGGAGGAACCGGCTTTTGAACTCGACCTCGCCGGCTCGAGCCTTGCCTACCCGGAACTCCTCCGCCTCCTACGACAATTCACCATGACCGAGGCGGAACGCGCGGAAGCCCCGTCGCTGCCCGACCGCGGGACCGTGCGCTTCGAATTCTCCGGCGACGGTGTATTTCCGCACACCGAGCGTTTCTCCGGCGAAGGAAAAGTCGCCATCGAGGAGGCCGATCTCGGCACCATTCGCCTCGTAGGCATCCTCTCGCGGATCCTCGAACAAGTTGGTCTGCCCCTCGCCTCCTTCACCCTCAACTCCCTTGAAGCAAGCTTCCGCGTGGCCGACAGCGTCCTCCACTTCCCCCACCTCACCTTCCAAGGGCCGACGATGCGCGTGCGGGCGGAGGGCGACATCGCGTTGCCCGACCAGCGTCTCGACCTCGACCTGCGCGTCTTTCCGCTCACGCCGGAGGAAAACCCCCTCGTCTCCGCGCTCGGCCTCGTCTTCCGGCCCCTCACCTATGCCCTTCGTATCGAGCTTTCCGGTACGCCCGAAAGTCCCTCGTGGCGGTTCCGCCACAGCCCGCTTAACGTCTTCCGTTCGACCCCCGAGTCCGTCGAACCCGTCGAGGGCGAACGCCTCCTCCCGCCCGTGGACGGAGACGACGGGGAGAATAATGAAGAAGGAGAGGTAGAGGCAGCGCAGCCCCGGAACGATGAACCTGATTGACGCAATCGGGGGTTACTGAGACGCGTCAGAACTTTGGACCGAGGCAGTTTGGCCCATCCAGGAACCGCTCCCGGAGGGCATACTGGCAACCGGTTGAGGCGGACACACACGGCCCCCCCTCCGCCGCGGAGAGAGCCGGGCACCGTAATCGGCTGCCGCCGCGGCAGCCGGTCCCGAGCGCATGAATACCCGCATCATTCAGTTCCCCGGCCTGAACCGAACGCCATTGCCGCAGACACTGATGGCGCAGATCGAGGCCGCCGCCAATTTCTCGCCACGCCAAATTACCCCCGCGGCCGCCGGGCATGGCACAGGGCGTTTGCGCCTCCCGTGTTGTCTGTGCAGGCCGTCGGTATTCGTCGTCGCCGACCCCCGATCCGCGTGCACCATACCGCAACAAACCCGCGTGTGCCCACAACCGCCCCGCGCAACAATCCCGGTATTCGCTCCGCCAAGTCCAGTCCGGAACCGACCCCCACCTCGACCCCTTCAACCGGCGAAGCCCTGCACGTGTCGTCCTTTACCCGCACCAACATCCCGTACGAATTCAGAAATCTTACCGCTTCCTCTTCTTCTTTCTCTCCGTCGTTCCCCGTCGCATACATGCCACCCTTCTTTGCCCCGAGCATCCCCGCAATCCCCGCCCGCGCCCACGCCCGCAGCGCAGACGGCACGTCTCCGCCGACCGCCGCGCCGTAGCCGCTCCACCGGTAAGCCTCCGCCCGCTCCGCAAGTCCCGCACGCACAGGGTTCAGCTCGATATACGCCCCCACCACACGCAGCACATGCGGCGAGTCTTCCACCACGCAGCTCTTGTAGCGCTCTGCCCAGAGCGTCCCCACGCGCCCGCGCTCGCCGTTGTACCACACGCTATAGCGCTGCTTCAGCGTCTTCATGAACCCCGCCAAGTCCCCCATGCGGCTCCGCAAGTGGACGCGCACCTCCGCCGCATCGTTCAGCTTCGAGTCCAGCACCGTTGCCACCCGCCGCGCGTCCATGTTGATATACGGGCACTTGTCCTCCCCGTAGAGCGCGCGGAAGCGCCGCACCAGCTCCTCGTCCTCAACCTCCTTCGCCCGCGGATCGACACGCACGAGGATGTGGTAGTGGTTCGACATCACACAGAAGGTCAGCACCTCCACACCGCAGAACGCCGCCACCCGCCGCAGCTCCGCGACAAAGCGGTCCTTCGCCTCCCCGTCAGCGAGCAAACGCTCTTTGTTCACGCAGCGACCATAACAGTGGTAACACGCCGGACCATCAGTCCGGACAAGTCGTTTCGGGTAAGGCCGTCTATACATAACAAATCCGACTCTGTTTCCCTACCCCTGCCCATGCAAGCCAAAATAAATGCCTGCCATCTATATCAAGTAATTAATGCCATACATCGATCGTTGACGTCGGTTCTGCCGGGTGCCGGCGCTTGGGTTTACACGCTTCTGATCTCACCCGCAGGACGTTCACCCGCAGGGGTTTCTGTTGACAACGGGCGGTCGGGGGAAGAACCTAGCTGCGGTTTGGTTAGGAATGCAGTCACTATCATTTCTCTCGGTCTCCTCTTCTTTCTGACATGGGGTGTTTGGAAGACGGACCCGGTGAATTCGAAAGACGCGCAGGCGCGCGAACCACGGGAGATCGCGGACCCGAAAAAGCAGGCGGCACCGACCCCGGTGCCCGAATGGCGCCCGGATGAGCCGGGCATCAATGAGGGTACCGACCGTGTTCTGCGGTCTGAAGAACCGCACTCCTTTGAGCCAGCAGCTCATCCGAGCGCCATTGCCCCGGCGGTCCGCGGCAAAGCGCGGGCACCTGACCGCGAATCCACCCCGAAAGGAACGGAACCGCACGACCACGTCCTGCGGGCATGGGAAGCAAGGCTCGAGCCGACCCTCGCGAATCTTGCCGCTGCCTACGAAAGAGGCGCACTCGAAGACGGCTTCATTTTTCCTCTCTTCGACGGCGATACCGCGCACATCCGCATTCGCCGCTACGAAACGGCCGGGACCGGAGCCGGCGTCTTCCGCGGCGCGGTCGCCGACGACCCCGCGAGTCTCGCCGTCCTCGCTTTCGTCGACGGCGCGGAAAGCGGGACTATACAAATCCCGTCGCGCGGCGAGGTCTACCGTTTACGCGCCGGAGCGGAGGGCGCCGTGCGTCTGGAACAAGTCGACGTCCACGCCATGGGTGAGTGCGGTGTTTGCGCCGGGCACGCGGAAGCGCGGTCCAACGAATCCGCTTTACTGGATCATTGAATATGTCTTATCGAAAAACAATTCTCCTGTTCGCCTGCCTTGCCTGCGTCTTTCCCGCCGCGATCCGCGCGGAGACGGCACAGATCGACGTAATGATCGTCTACACACCCGCCGCGCGCGACCATGCCGGAGGCGAAGCCGCCATGCGGGCCGACATCCTCGCCACCTTAGCGGGCGCCAACGAGGTCTTCGCCAACAGCGGTATCGATGTCGAACTCCGTCTCGTCCACACAGCGGAAGTCGACTACACGGAGAGCGGTTCGTTCCCGACCGACCTTGCGCGCCTCACCGATCCGGAGAGCGGTTACATGGATGAAGTGCACGAGTGGCGCGACGCATGGGGCGCGGATATCGTGAGCTTGTTCCGCCGCGACCGCGCGGCCAACATCGCGGGATTCGCCAATCTGCTCGAAGACGAACACGGACGCCCGGACCGGGCGTTTTGTGTGATTGCCGACGAATCCGCCCTCGCCAACCATTCCTTCGCACACGAGATCGGCCACCTTCTCGGCTCCGCCCACGCGCGCGGCGACGACGAATCGACGGGGGTCTTCGAATACGCGCACGGTTACCGCTTCGGTTTGGAAACCGGCCCGGCCAACGCAACCGTTATGGCGACCTTCCGGCAGCAGGACGTTCGCATACCCCACTTCTCCAATCCTCTTATATCCCTCGACGGCCTGCCCACGGGCATCCCGGCGGGCGAACCGGAATCGGCGGACAATGCGTCGGCCTTCGCGCAAACCGCGCCCACCGTAGCGGCCTACCGTCGGCCCCAGCCGGAGACTCCTGTCATCGACAGTCTCGCCACCGAAATCCGCGTGGCCACCGGACATTCCGTCCTTCTCGGCGTCGCCGCGCGCGGCGCGCCTCCCCTCCGGTACCAGTGGTATGAGGGCGAGACCGGCGACACCACAGCGCCGCTTCCGGACGGCGACCGCGCGGTTGCGAATCCCGGGGAGATCGAGGAAACCCGCGAATTTTGGGTACGGATATGGAATGACGACGGCGAGACGGAGTCCGGGACAGTGCGCGTGACCGCGGAACCCCCGCCGGACGGGACGCCGGAAATCGACCAAGTGCAAGACGAATTCGAGTTCGCGCAAAATGTGGCCGGAGGCGTATGGCAGGCCTTTGTGCCCGAAACCGGATTTCTTTCCTCCGTGGAGTTATTTCTCCAGCGCGACGGTGATTCCGGCGATCTCGTATTAGAAATCACCGACGCATTCGGTGCACCACTTGCGCGCCGGGTCGTTGCGGCAGCGGAAGTCACTGCCAGCGTGCCCCAGGCGAACAACGCCGGCTGGCTGGAAATTCCCGTCGGCCTCTTCGTCGAGCCGGGCGTGCCACTGCGCATTTCCGTTTCGAATGAAGGTGCGCCCGGTGAGAACCTGCGCTGGGCCATGGCGGAGTCGGCGGACTATCCGCACGAGAGCAGCCTCCGCGGCGGGCGCGTCTTCCGCTTCCGCACCTACGGGCTGGACGTTGACGACCCGCCCGACCCGGTAGAACCACCCGTCATCGTAACCGGCCTGCCGGACGATTTCGCGCTCGCTCCGGGGAAGGAGGCATACCTCGCGGTCGTCGCCGAAGGCCCCGCCCCCGTCACCTACCAATGGTACCGCGGCTCTACCGGAGACGTTTCCGCGCCCTTGTCAGGCGAAACGGCGGCCCGCCTCACGACGCAGCCTGCCGACGAAGGTACGGCCTACTGGGTGCGCGCGGAAAACGAAGGCGGCCACGCCGACAGCCGGTCTGTAAACATCGCGGTCGCCGATCCCCCCGCGCTCACCGTAACCGATCAAATCCAGGACACCGTCGAAGAAGGGTTCATCGTGGCTTTTGACTTCTGGCAACGCTTTGTCCCCGCCGAAACTTTTCTCGACCTCGTGGAAATTGAAGTGCTGCGGCGGGGCCGTCCCGGCGATCTTGTCGTCGTATTGACCGACGACAGCCTCCGCCCCATGGCGCAGCGCACCGTCGCGGAGGCGGACGTCGCGACATCACGCTCCGCCGTAGCCGTTGCGTTCGGTGTTTTTCTCGAAGCGGGTGAGACCTACACGCTCGCCCTGCGCGAGCCGTCCGACGGCGACACGGAAAACAACTACTACGTCTGGTTTGGCGCGGCGGGCGACCCCTACCCCGCCGGGGAGTCGGTTCTCGAATCCAATGAGCCCGGCTTCGACTTCGCCTTCCGCACCACCGGAGGCTCCGGACCGGCGGCACCCGCCGTCCTCGCCGATGCCAACCGCCTCGGCGGCGGTTGGCTCAGATCCGGGTGGTTCGGCAACCTGTTTCCCGGCGGCCTCGAAGCGGACACGCACGGCTGGCTATACCACGAGTACCACCGCTGGATTTGGCTCGACCAACGCCATGACGGTGGAGCGGCCGTCCGTCTCTACGATCCGCACGCCGGCTGGATGTGGACGACCCCGGAAGAATACCCCTACTTGTATTCGACGGACGCGGGATGGCTGTATTACGACGACGGTTCGAGCGATCCCCGCCGCTTTTACGACGTCGCCGACAGCGGCTGGATCGAACACCCGTGATCCGTACGGCGCCGACGAAAAACCCCGCCAAATTCCGACCCGCGGGTTTCCACAATTAAGTCTTGCAGCCTCCATCGGCAAGAGAAGGATCGCGATGTTCCACAACCCCCCGCAGCAACCGCCGGAACCCCTGAACCCGGCCGGAATGCTTTGAAACCGGACAAACAGATGAATACCCATGCAATACGATAAAATCACCCGCGACGTTCTCACGCGCCACGAAGGAAACCCCGTCCTCACCGCAGCGGACTTTCCTATCAAAATGCGCTCCGTCTACAACTCGTCCGCCGTCAAAACGCCGGACGCCCGGTACGTCATGCTGTGCCGGTGCAACCTCCTCAACCACCGCACGCTCCTGTGGGGCGCCGACAGCGAAGACGGTCTCAACTGGAAGCTCCGCCCCGAGCCTTTCGAAATGCCGGCCACCGAGGAGTGGAACCGCTACGCCTCGACCGTCTACTACGACCCCCGCATCACCCGGATCGACGGCGAATACATCGTCCTTCTCGCCTGCCAGAACACGGAATACACCCGCGTCGCCCTCTTCCGTTCCAAAGATCTGGAAACGCTCGAATACGTGAATTACATCAACGCGCCGGACAACCGGAACATGGTCCTTTTTCCGGAGAAAAGCGCGGACGGTCGCTACATGCGGCTCGAGCGCCCGAACCTCGCCTCGGCGGGCGGCAAGGGCAACATTTGGCTGAGCTATTCACCCGACCTCATTCACTGGGGCGATTCCCGTGAATCCCTGCGCACGACCGATGTCTGGAACTACGGCATCAGCGGCCTGGGACCGTCGACGGTGCCCCACCGTATCGACGACGGATGGCTCATCATCTTCCACGCCATCATGAACAACTGCACCACGCGGGAATACTCGGCGGGCGCGGCCATCCTCGACGCCGACCACCCGTGGATCGTCAAACACGTCACACGCAACCCCATCCTCTACCCCGACGCGGACTACGAACTGCGCGGTCTCGTCGACCATGTCTGCTTCCCCTGCGCCAAAATCATCGAGCCAGACGGCACGCTTAAACTCTACTACGGCGGCGCCGACACCGTGCAGTGCGTCGCCACGGGAAAACTCACTGAAGTCATCGAGGCCTGCAAGGCACAATGACGCACGCGCACGGCAGGGTTCGGCGGTGCCGATCCGCGGAGACACCGGGGTGTCGTAAATATTCGGACCCAACGATCTCCTTCAGCATGTCCGGAGATCTGGATCGACCGTAACTGCGGCGGATCAAAGGCGAAACCGCGAACACCCGCAGATTCGTTTTTTTTCGTATCATTGACGCAAACAAGTCTATCGGGAATTTGGATTCGCCGCTATTCTGTGCACGGTCAAAATCCGTGACACACCCCAACTCGAAGCATACATCCGGCATTTCCCACTACGCCCCGTACCCTGACGTAGCACCCGTCCCGGACCCGCGCAGATGGAGAGCCTGCCTCAGATGCTTCCGGACGGGTTAAGGTGAATCATTCAATCCCGGCGAACAGAACCCATGATCCTCCCCCGCAATACCCTAACTCAAGCCCGTACAATCCGTCGCTTCGCAGCCTTCCGTTTGCCGCAACGGGGAGGCATCAAACTCGCCCTCGCTGCCGTTATCATACTGCCGAGCGTCGAAGCGCAACCGGAGCCCGAGGAAGACATCTTCCAACTGCCGGAGTTTGTCGTCGACGCCAGCCAGGAGCGCGGCTACCGCGCCACCAACACCCTCACAGGCACGTTTCTCGACACGCCGCTGAAGGACAGCCCCTTCGCCATCGACGTCTTCATGCCCGACCTAATCGACGACACCGGATCGACGAACATGCGCGAGGTTCTCGCCTACGACTCCGGGCTGCAACTGGAGAACACCATCGGGTCACAGGGCCCCGGGGGCGAGGGCGGCTACACTATGGGCACGGAGTTCGATGCGCGCGGCATCGACAACGCGGAGACCGACATCGTCACGCGTGGGTTCCGCGCCCCCACCCTGAAGAACGGCTTTTTCACGCAGACGCGCGTGGACACGATCAACATCGCGCGCGTGGAGCGCGCGGGCGGGCCGCAGTCGCTCCTCTACGGCATCGGGGCCATCTCCGGCATCACCAATGTGATCACGAAGCGTCCCCTGCCCGAGCCGCGCTACCGCTTGGCAAGCTTCGTCGGCAACCATGACTTCTACCGCGGCACGGCGGAGGCCACCGGGCCGATCTGGAGCAACGACAACATGCAATTGAATTACAACGCCCTCCTTGCTTTGCAGAAGGAGGGCTCCATCCGGCCCCACCGGAAGGACGAGTCCATCTTCTTCGCGCCCGCCCTGCAGTTCCGTGGCTGGGACGCGACGACGGTTTTTCTCGCCTCGGAAATCGGGTGGCGCAAGCAGCACGGCAGGGGACCGGCGGACATCGGTCATCCGCGCGCCGGGCTCATCGATCCGCGCTCCGGCAATCCCTCGGGACTGAGCCAGACGGGCGATCCGGCGCGGTTTCTGGAGGATTACCTCGGTCTCGGCCCCTACGGCAACATCGGCGGACCGGACACCTACACGGAAGACGATGTAACCAGCTGGCACCTTGAGATCACCCAGCGGGTCGGGCGTAATTTCCGTATCCTTGCGTCCTTCAATCGGGACGAGCAAGACCGCGAAGACAGAAATTATCTACTCTCGCCCCGCATCCTCGAGCGCCGAGCGGACGACGGCACCTTCATCGAGGATGTCATCGAATACGCCTTCGGCGTGGAAGACGAAACCCGCCGCACGCACCAAGCGCGCGTGGCCGCATTGGCGTCCTTCGAGCTCCTCGGCGGGCAGCACAGCTTTGTGGCGGGGCGGCAGGACTTCAGTCAGCGGCGCAACTTCGACCAGCCGATCGAATCTTCCGTCATCGAAGTCAATGAATTGTTCCACCTCTGGCCGGCGGACGGTTCCTCCATCCGCTACGAAGGCGAGGAGTTGCCGTTGCCGCGCGCACGCGACTTCATGAACACATGGTATCAGGGGCATTACCTCATTTACCAAGGCAGTCTCTGGAACAACCGTATCCACCCCGTGCTCGGCTACCGCTGGGACCGCACCCACACGCGGGCTCTGCGGTCGAACCTCCGCGAAGACGGAAGCCTCGGAGAACCGTTTGACCATATTGACCGCAACACCCTCGACGGTTACGCCAATGCGGGCAAACCGTTCAATGTCGAATCACCCACCCTCGGGCTCTCCGTCAGCATTACCGACAACCTGTCCGTCTACGGCGTCTACGCCGAAGGGATCGCCCTCTCCAATGTCGCGCAGCGGGATGGCAACAACGAAGGTTTTCCGCCCGAATTCACCCGCAACCGCGAGGTCGGCGTAAAGTTCAGCGCATGGAACGAGCGCATCTCCGGGCGGGTGACCTACTTCAACCTGCAAAAACGCGGGGGCGTGCGCTTCAGCTTTTACGCACCTCGCCCGGCCGGAACCAGCTTCAACCCCGACGAACCGATCACCGCCGCGCTCGAGGGCCGCACAGCGGCCAACCCGAGCGACATGCGCTACTTCATGAGTTTTCTCGGACTCTATGATATGGAGACACCCGGCCTCTCCGAGCAGGAGCGGTTTTCCGTCCTCCCCGGAGACATGCCGGGCGTGGAGCTTTTTCTCCAAGGAGACCGGCCGTTCTTTATCTTCCCCTACGGCGAACTGGGGAATCCGGGCCGTTATGATCCCGCGACAAACACCGCGCCCGCCGGCTATGGACAGGATCTGCTCGCTTTCATCCAGCATGCCCGCGAACTCGCCGCCGCCGGCACGCCCCTCCCCTCGACCTCGCCGCAGTTCATGTGGGCCGGACAAGGCAATCATCCGGGTGAGGACCGCGGGGCCTACCATACCTTTGACGAAGAATCCACCGGCTACGAGGTCCGCATACAGATCACGCCCATCGACAATTGGCAGATGATCCTCAGCTACACCTACAACACGGTCGAGATCACCCAAGGCCTCTCCGGACTGGCCGACCCCGAAATACACACCGGCATTGAGCCATGGTGGTGGTATCTGGACCCCAACGATTTCGGCGACCCGACCCGCCCCAGCACCTACCAAGGCGACCTTTCCGCCGGCGTGCCCAACACCGACGTGCCCAAACACTCCTTCACGCTCTGGACGAAGTATGAATTCACCGAAGGGCTTCTCGAGGGGTTCGACCTCCGCTTCGGTGCCCGCCATGTCTCCTCGCGCGCGGCGGAATCCCCGTGGGCCCGCACGGACGGCAGATTCGTCAACGCCATCCACAACGCCCTTGGAGAGGCCACCAAAGCCCCCGTGCCCGGCCACACGATTTACGACGCGGGCATGGGCTACCGCTGGACGTGGAACAACCTCGACTGGCGGGTCAATCTCAACGTCCGCAACGTCTTCAACAAGCGCGAACTGACCGCCCTCGCGGACACCCGGCAAGTGATGGGCGAACCGATCCTCACACGCTTTTTCCTCACCCCGCGGGACGTCCGCGTCTCCCTGCGCGTCGATTTTTGACAAGGACCTTTTCAGTAAATCTCTGTCCGCTCTTCACCCGACACCCTGAACTCAACCAATGAATCCAAAGTTATGAAAACAATAATCCC
>SLLG01000372.1 GCA_007134215.1 Opitutales bacterium
GCATCGGCCTCGGCGGCGTCTTGCGCTGTCCATAGGTCTCCTTGTTCGCCCGCAGCCACTCTTCCATCCACGCCTTGCCCCTGATCACCGCGCCGTCCGTCAGGTAGCGCACACGGCAACGCAGCAACTGCGCCAGCGACAGCTTCCCGGCACGCCGGTCCCGCACTTTTCATCACGGCCGGCGATTTTCGGCCTGCAAAAATCCTTTGCGCGCGGGGACATGTCTTCGAATGATGGCCGCGTTGAAGAAAGAAAGACCGCCCTTGAGTTCGCTCGACCCTCTGAAATTGCCGCGTATGGTGATCACGCCGGTGCGCAACCGCGTTCAGTTTGTCATCGAATCGATGCTATTGAGCGGAACGCTCATGCGCCTGGCCCTCGCAGCGGCGGTGATTGCCGTGACGGCCGGATTTACGGGCATTCTCGGCTTTCTTGCGGCGTGGGGGACGGAGCAGTCGTTTGAGGGATTGGGGCAGGCCGTCTGGTGGTCATTCCTGCGCCTCTCCGATCCGGGTTACCTGGGAGACGACGAGGGCTTCTATCTACGCGTGGTCTCGACCCTCGTGACCGTTGCCGGGTATGTTCTCTTTCTCGGCGTCCTTGTGGCCATCCTCACCCAGGGTCTGAATGAGCAAATCCGGAAAATGGAGATGGGGCTGACGCCGATCTCCCAGCGAAGCCATGTGATTTTTCTCGGGTGGTCGAACCGAATGCCGGGTATTCTGCGCAACGTGGTGGTGTCCGAGAAGCGGCTGCGGCGATTCCTGCGCCGGGTCGGGGCGAAGCGCCTGAAAATGGTTCTCCTCGTCGAGGAGGTCATGCCCACGCATACAGCGGAGTTGCGCAGCCATCTGGGCCATCGTTGGGACCCCTCGGACGTTATCCTGCGTTCGGGTTCACCGCTGCGGCTGGACCATCTGATGCGCGTCGACTATCTCAATGCCAGCGCAATTGTCCTGCCAGCGCAGGATCGGGGAACGCACCGCAGCGCCGGGCAATCCGACAACGCCGCTATCAAGACGATTCTCTCCATTTCCCACAGCTTGCGCCTCTCGGCCGCGCATCGAAAGCCGCCGCTCCTTGTTGCCGAGCTTTACGACGCGCGCAAGATCCCCGTTGCCCTGAAGAGCTATGGAGGGCCGATCGAGGTCGTTGCGGGGGACGAAGTCGTGAGCCGGTTGCTCGCCCAGATGGTGCACCACAGGCAGATCAGCTTGGTTTACCGGGAGTTGCTTTCGCACGCTCTCGGAAACGAAATCTTCGCCCGTGATTGTCCACCCTCCTTCGTCGGGACCCCGTTCTGGGCTTTGGCGGAAGCCCTCCGGGAGGCCATTCTCATTGGTGTGACGCGCACGGTCGATGGCCGCTGCCTCCCCCTGCTCAATCCTGCCCCGGACTTTTGCTTCGAAGACGGGGACAAACTCGTTTACATCGCACGGGATTGGGCCGATGGGTTCTCCTCCGTAAATTCGGGAACAATTACATGGCCGGAGCCGTCCCGGAAATTGTCGCGTCGGCTCCGGGATGACCTGCGCATCCTTATCGTGGGCTGGTCGCGCCGGGTTCCGGCCTTGTTGAGTGAGTTGGAGGATTACGCGCATCAGAAGCATCGGGTCACAATCGTCAGCCGCTTTCCGCTCGACGAAAGAAACCGCCGCATGGAGCATTACGGATTCACCCCGCAGCGCACGGAGGTGGAGCAAATCGATGCCGATTACACCCTTCCGGAATCAATGCGCGCGCTTAGACCGGAGAGCTTCGACATGGTCGTGTGCTTGGCCAGTGACATGACGGAAACCGATCAGGAGGCCGATGCGCGTTCCCTCGTGGCCTATGCCATTCTCAAAGACCAATTCGCAGGTCTCCCGAAGAAGCCGCGAATACTCATCGAACTGCTCGATGAATTGAATGTGGCCCTCGTCGACCCGGTGGATAGCGAATACCTTCTCTCGCCGCAGATTCTCAGCCACATCCTTGTGCAAGTGACATTGCGCCGGGAGTTGAACGCAGTCTTCCAAGAACTCTTCAACTCCGGCAGCAAAGAAATCCGCTTGCGCGACTTTGGTCGCTATGGATGGAAGAAGGGAACCTCGGTGAGCTTCGCGGAAATGGAGCACCGCGCGCGCGAACACAACGAGATTGCCCTGGGCATCGTCAACAGGGACGAAGTCGGCGTCATCGGCGGAGGCGTTTACCTCAATCCCCACCGCACCACGCGGTGGAAGCTGGGCGTGGGCGACCAATTTGTCGTTCTCACGGGATGATCCGCGGAAAAGGGACCGGCTGGCGTGCTTGCTGTGCTCGAAACATTCGAGAATGGTCCGAAGCCAACTGATTAAAGACATGCCCGAACGCGGCGGTGACGGGCGCCGTTGGCGCTGCTTTGCGCGCGGGTGTGTCTCCGGCGGGGGCCTTCCGGATACGCAAAGAACTTTTCCGGATACGCAAAGACATGCGTGCGGAAAGTCTGTTATCCTTCATGAATGAAATAAGGTATTTCACTTCAATCCGGGCAGTGAATTCATCGCCGCCCGCGACAACAGGAAAAGGCGGACCGCGACCGCGCGGAGTCGCCTTCGCGGGGCTGCCCGACAACCGACCGAACAAAACCAACCAAACACGATACCACCACCATGAAGCAAATCCAGCAACACTCCCGAATCTTCCGCGGGCTTGCCCCGGCCCTCGCCATCTTCACCGCGACGGCCGTCGCCTCCGGCACCACGCTCGTCCACGAAGCCTTCGACATCCCCGCCGGCGACCTCCACGGCACCTCCGGCGCGACCAGCCACGGCTGGGCCAACGGATGGCATTCGCAGTATGATGACGACGGTCCCGTCAATCAGCACAGCGTCAGCGCGTCAGGCCTGACCTACCCGAACCTCGCCACAACCGGTGGCGCCCTCCAAATCGAGTCCGGCGGTGAGTTTGCCATGGACCACACTTTCCGCGTGCTGGACTCAACATTCGACAGCGGAAGCATGTGGGCGAGCGCGCTCATCCAGCTGTCGACAACCGCGGGCGGGACAGGCTCCTTCCAGATCAACTTCCACGACGACAGCTACAACAACAATCTCTATATGGGAACCGAGTGGGCTGGCTCAGAGTGGCAGATCGGTCGCGGGCCCGAAGGCGACGCCCGCTCGGACTCCGGCGTGGCCGCTGTCGGAGGGGAGACTTTTCTCCTCGTCATGAATCTGGACTTCGCCGCCGAGGAAGCGCGCTTCTGGGTCAATCCGGAAAGCGGCATCACCGACCCCGGTGCTCCCGCGACGTCGATCACCTCCGCAGAATTCGGTCCCATCGACCGCATTTCCGTGACCTCCGGCAGCTTTGATGATGTTGATTTCACGGGAACGGTGGTGGATGAAATCCGCGTCGGCACCAGCTACGAAGCCGTCGCGCCGATCCCCGAGCCGTCGACCTACGCCGCCTTCGCGGGGTTGCTCGCCCTCGCCCTCGTCTACCTCAAGCGGCGCAGGGTCAGCCGCGGATAAGCACCCGCGCTTTTTCCGCGCTCAACGCGCGTCGAGCCCGTCCGGTCCTCCGGACGGGCTTCTTTTTGCGCGGCTCCGGAGCGCCCGCGCCGGGCGCAACTCCCGGAAACGGTTGCCATACGCGGACTCGCCGTTTTTCATTGTTTTTCAGTTATTTCATGACCGACCCCGCCATCCAGATGCTTTCCGCAGAGCCCTCCGGCGGTGCCTTTGTGACGCAAGGCGGGATACCGGACGAACTCCGGAGTGACTGGACGCGCCCCCGCTGCGCGCTGATCATCCTTGTACTCTCCGGAAAGGGCCGACTCCACCAGCCGCAGGTGAGCCGTCCGGTGGGGAAAGACACGATCCTTATCCTCCAGGACGCGCGCCGCCACCGGCTGGAGGACGAACGCCGGAATCCCTTCGCGCTCTACACGCTGAGCCTTTTCGACAAGGCCTCCCGCGATGCCGTGCGGCAGTGCTGCGCCGACGGCCACGCCCTCCTTGAAAGCCGCTCCATGGCCCGGCTCACGCATGGGCACATGCGCCGGATCCAATACGAGCAGACGGCGGATCTCCCCGGCGGCGCGCTTCTTCGCCGGGGCTACACGCACCAGCTCCTCGGCGAACTCCTGCGCTGGCAGCATCTCCGCTGCTCCGCCGGCCCCGACGGCCTCGACCGGGACGATCCGCGCGAGCGGGTGCGGCACTGCATCGACGAGCTGCGCACGACCTTTCACCATCCCCACGCGCTCGAAGAAGCCGCCGCCCGCGCGGGCCTGAGCGCACGGCGCTTCTCCGAGCTGTTCCGAAAACTCACGGGCGAGAGTTTCGTGCAACACCTCAACCGCCTGCGCTGCGAATACGCGGAACGGCTCCTCGCGGACGGCAACCGGCCCGTCATGTCCATCAGTTTCGAGTGCGGCTTCGGCGATCTTTCCTCCTTCTACCGCGCCTTCCGCCGTCATAGCGGCATGTCTCCCGCCAAGTTCCGCAAACGCGAAGGCGGCGCCTGACGGCAATGGCGCCGGGACCGTGCCTGCGGACAAGAGCGTTCCGGCGCGACCTCAGGCTCCCCGTGTCTTGTTTTTATGTAACGTCCAATCTCTGAAAGCCCATGAATTGCCCATCATTTCCCCGCCGCCTTGGCGCGCACGGCCTTCTCGGTCTTTTCGCGCTGCTGGCACACCCCGCTTTCCTCCCGGCGTAAGCCATCCAGGCGCTGCATTTGCACCTGCTCGACGCCGGGCCGAACGAGGAAATCGTCCATGTCGGCGGCGGGCTTTACCAAGGTTCATGGCTCGTCCCCGAAGGCTTCCGCGAATACGGTCTCATGGTCGCCGAAGCCCGCGTCGCCCCGCAGGCAAGCATCTATAATTCGGGATACTGGGTGGAGCGCAATTGGGCGTTCCTCTCCGACGACTAAAGCGAGTTCCGCAGTTGTGAGAATAACGCGGCGAATCACTTCACGGCATTTACAAGCCGAAGTCGCAGCCCCTTGAACTGGTTTGGAGGCCTTATCCGTGGTGACCCTCTCACAACCGGCACACCGGGCGAACGCGGCCAGCCACGTTCGCGCCGCCGGATGACGCGAATGCCCGGAAAGTGCCAGCGCCAGCCAGATATTAACGTCCGGCAGCTTCATGGGTCCATTCCACTTCCTGTTTCAACAATACGTCTGCCACATCCGAAGCGGTCATCTTCTTTGAGAGCTGCTCGCACTTGATCAAGGGCAGCTTGACGCGATGCCGGACCGGCGGAGGCGAAGAGTCCGCCCGGTCGAGGCCCCGGCGGAAAATCTCTGTGGCCACGTCCCGGAGTTTCCGCCCTTCATCCGCAGCACGCAATTTCATCTCCCGGATGAGATCGGGCGGTAAATCCAGAGTGGTTTTCATGGACTTTCCATTTTTCCAACTTTCTGTCAAGAAGACGGCACCGGTGAAGAGAAAAGCAAACCGGCCCCAGCGCGGCACATGGCCCTACGTGTATCTCTACGACAGGGTCAAAGCGGCGGGGGCGGTTGCCGGAACGGATGGACCCCACGCGGCCTCGTCTATCCCACATACATGTGGGTGGAAGACGGGCGCGTCTTCGCGCAGGGCGGCTACCTGAAGGCGAATTTCGAGCGCGCCGTCGCCCGCGCCCGCGCGCGCCTCTCTCCGCCAGCCTTTCGTCACTGCAAACCTACATGGACCGCATGGCCGCCTCCACCCGTGTCTCCACCAACCTCCGCGTGCGCCTCATCGACGCCGCATGGGCGGGCAGCCCGGACGCAGCACCCGCCGCGCCGCCACCGCCCGATGACACCCCCGCCCGCGGCCGCCCAAGGCTGTGAACGCGGCGTGGAGCCGTGGGTTGACGGATGCGAAGAAGCGGTGTTCCGTGTGAAAACTCCCGTTCACGGCACCCTGAGCCGTCGGGACTTCTCCGGAACAGGCTTATCGTATGCAGATGGATTTCGTTTCAGAACCGCTTTTGCGTGGCGCGCGCACCGCTCCCGCCGACCGCTCTCCGCGTGCGGGCGGGCGGATACGCTGGTCCGCCGTGCTCGCCGCCCTCGCCGCCATGGCGGCGGGAGGACAGGCCGCGACGGAGACCGCGATGCCCCGCGCCACCGCCTTTGCCGAGCCCGACCCGGGCGCCATGCGCGTGGCGCAGCTCGTGCAGGGCGATCCGCTGCGCCGCCAGCACCCGGACGGGCTGCCGAGCCTCCTGCGCGAAATCGGCAACACGACGACCCTCGCCGTGGACGAGTTTCCGGTGTTCATCGAGTCGTTCGCCGATCCGGAGCTGATGCGGCACCCGATTGTCTACGTGAATTTCGCCGACCGGCGGGACTGGACGCTCGGCGAAGACGAGGTCACAGCCCTGCGCGACTACCTTTCGCGCGGGGGATTTGTCTTCATCGACGCCGGGATCAACGCCGAGTTTTTGCGTGCCGACGCCCGCTACGGCCAGCACCACAGCTTCGCCGACTGGCAGGTGAGCCCGCCGGTGGAGGAGGCCTTCCGGCAGGTTTTCCCTGAGGCCCGCTTCGAGGCCCTGCCGCGCGACCACGGGTTTTTCCGCGCCTTTTACGCCGGTCTGCCCGACCCGGAGGTCCTGCCCGAGGCGATCCGGCCCTACGTCGTGAACGAAAAGTGGCCGCAGGGCACCTATTCGACAATGGCGCTGAAAATCGACGGTCGCCCCGCCGTCTTTGCCATGCCCATCATCGCCATGGGCTGGGGCAGCGACGACCTCGGCCAATGGACCAACCGCATCAGTTTCCGCGTGCGCGAGAGCGCGGAGGGGCTCTCCGACCGCCTCCAGCTCGCCGCCTACGGGGGCGAACGTTTCACCACCACCCGCGAGGACGGCCGCACGGAGACGATCTACTGCGAGGAGCGCGCCACGCCCGCATGGGTGGAGGAGCCGGAAGGGCGCTGGCGCGTCTTCCGCTACTACCACAGCGAGGAGATCTCCGACTACGCCCACCGCTTCTACACGCGCCTCGGCGTAAACCTCTTCGTTTGGGCGCTGACGGAGTGAACGGACTGCGCTCTCACCTGCCGCTGTCGTAAGCGAATCGTAAAATCCGCCAAGAACAATTCGGCGGGCCTTTACCGCTCGACAATCAGGGTATTTACCCTATCTACTTTCCCCGTGCCATTGTCCAACGGCAGTCGAATCCGTCTCCTCGACACCACCGTGATCCTGATGATCGCCGTTCTTCTCGGTATGATCATTGGTCCGGCGCTGGTGGAACGCGGCGAACTAGACGCTTCCAGCGAAAAACACGCGCTTGCGGACGGGCCGAAACCGGCCCAAGTTGACCGCATGACGCTCCAGCCGCCGAAAACCATCCTCCTCGTGGGCCGCGAGGTCGCCTTTCTCTGGCCCGACGGGCGGGAGGACATCCTCCCCATGGAGTTCCTCCGCGCCAACTCGCCGAGCGCGGAAAACACGGGCGAGTCGGATCTCTTCGGCCGCGTCCACGGCGCCGATCCGCGCACCGCATTTCCCGGCGTGCGCGTCGAAGGGTACGAGAAAGTGGGCAATTACGGCCTTCGTCTTCTCTTTTCCGACGGACATGCGTCCGGGATTTTCTCCTTCGCCTACCTCCAGAAGCTCGGCGACGCCTTCGAAGCCCGTGGCGAAGAACCGGCGGACAATTGAACGCACCGCCCGCGCCGGGGTCTCTCCCCGAGGTGACGTGCCTCCGCGAAACGTGTTTCTGTCCCTTCGCTTCCGTGCCGCAGCGCGGGCGTGGTGCCGCCGTGCACCGCATCGACACGGCGTTTGACACCGCCGCGCGTCTGCGAAAGAATACCAACAATCCATACCATCGGTGATCTACAACAAATCATGCCCTCAATGAAAAGAATTCGTCTCACCAGCCTCGCGTCTTTCCTCCTCGCTTCCCTCGTTCTTGCCGCGCCACTCGCCGCCCAGCACCTCAAGGTCACCGGCAGCGACCGCGACCGCCTCAAGCGCGAGACGCTCACGGCCATCGAGTACATCCAGGGCTACCACTACACACAGAAGCGCTTCGCCGACCTCGAGCCGCGCGAGATCCTCGTCAACTACCTGCGCGACATCGATGGCTCGCGCCTCTTCCTCCTGCAGGACGACAAGGACTTCATCCTCCAGCGCTTCGAGCACACCCTCAAGCCCACCTACCTCTCGACGGGCGATCTCTTTCCCGCTTTTGAAATCTTCAACGTCTTCCTCGACCGGGTGCACGACCGCCTCGACTGGGTGGAAGCGCGGCTCGCCGAAGACTTCGACCTCGCCTCCGACGCCCGCTACACCCCCGACCGCCGTGAGGCCGACTGGCCCGCCGACGAAACCGAGGCCGACCGCCTCTGGGAGAAGCGCCTCACGCATGAACTCATCGCGGAAATGCTCGAAGACGAGACGCTCGAAAGCGCGAAGGAGCGCGTGGGCCGCCGCTACGAGCGCATGCGCCGCCACTTCGAAGGCATGGAAATCCACTCCGTGCAGGAGGCCTTCCTCACCTCCATGGCGCAGATCTACGACCCGCATACCAATTTCTTCTCGTGGGAATCCGCCCGCGAGTTCGACATCCAGATCCGCAATTCCCTCGTCGGCATCGGCGCGCACCTGCGCGACATCGACGGCTACTGCGTCATCGAACGGCTCCTCCCCGGCGGACCCGCCGAGGCGAGCGGCCAGATCCACCCCGGCGACCGCATCGTCGCCGTCGCCCAGGGCAAAGACGGTGAGATGGTCGACGTCATCGGCATGCGCCTGCGCCGCGTCGTGCAGATGATCCGCGGCGAGCCCAACACCATCGTCCGCCTCATGGTCCTGCCCGCCGACTCCGGACGCCGCCACGAGGTCGTCATGGAGCGCGAGCGCATCGAACTCACCGCCAACCTCGCCTCCGCGCAGGTCTTCGAAGTGCCCGGCGGTAACGGCGAAATCACCCCCGTCGGCGTCATCAAGCTCAATTCCTTCTACGGCGAGGAAGTCGGCGCTTCCGACGGTACCAAGACGAGCACCAGCCGCGACGTCAAAGAACTCATCGACCGGCTCAAGGCCTACGATATAGAGGGTATCATCCTCGACTTGCGCGAGAACGGCGGCGGACGGCTCGACGAAGCCATCGCCCTCACCGGGCTCTTCATCGACGAGGGACCGGTTGTCATCAAACGCAACTTCCAGGGCCGCACCGAGGAGGACATGAACACCAATCCCGACCTCGCGTGGGAAGGTCCCCTCGCCGTCCTCGTCTCGCGACAGAGCGCCTCCGCCAGCGAAATTGTCGCCGGCGCCCTGCAGAGCTACAACCGCGCCGTCGTCATCGGCGACCGCAAGACCCACGGCAAGGGCACCGTACAGGCCCCCATCGACCTGCGCGACGCCATGCGCCGCTCGCCCTTCGGCGCCGTGCCCCAGGTCGGCATGGTCAAGATCACCGTACAGAAATTCTACCTGCCCGACGGCAATTCCACGCAGCACCAGGGCGTCGCCTCCGACATCGCCCTGCCGAGCGTCGCCGACATCCTCGTTGAGAGCGAAGCCGACCTGCGCTACGCCCTCGCATGGGACCAGATCGAGCCCATCAGCTTCACCGTGCCGGATAAGGGCTCCCGCCCCGGCGTCTTCGTCTCCGGGGACCTCATCACCAAACTGGAGGCGCGCAGCAAAGAACGCCGCGAGGCGCTTCCCGAGTTCGATTTCCTCAACCGCAACCTCGAGTGGTTCCGCGAGCGCTACGAGCGCAAGGAATACGTCCTCAACCTCGAAACGCGCCGGGCCGAACGCGAGCGCGAGCGCGAACTGCGCGACGCCTTCGAGCAGGAACGCCGCAAGCTCGCCCGCGACGTCATCAGCTCCGACCGCATCGAACTCGCCCTCAGCGAACGCAAGCGCGATGACCACCAGGCCAAGCTCCGCGCCAATCCGCTGCCCGACGGCGAATCCCGCGTAAACCGCTACTACCAGCGCGTCTTCTACTACGAAATGGAGCCCGACGGCGAAGTCCGCGAGATCTGGGTCGAGCACTTCAACTACCACGACGCCCTCGCCCACAGCGCCGACCTCGCCGCGCTTCTCTCCGAAGAAATGGGCTCGGACATCAGCGAACCGGAGATGGAGACCATCCTCACCACGCTGCGCAACGCCGATCCCGGCGCCGAATTCAACCCCGTCGAGCCCTTCGAAGCCCTCTTCGGCGACCGCGTCGAACGCGAGGCCATCGAGGCCGCCCTGCCCGCCTTCTTCACCGCCCTCATCGAAATCGACGACACCGTCCTGCGCGACAGCGCGCTGCTCGACATCCCCCTGCGCGAGAGCCTCCGTGTCATCGCCGACTGGGTCGACATCGAGCGCGCCGCCAAGTCCGGCGCCCCCATCGCCAAAGCCGCCCCACGCGAAGCCAAGGACGACGGCGCTAAATAAGCGTCGCGCCCGGGTCGATTCTCCCCGCTTTGTTGTTTTCGGACTGGCAAAGTGGGACGACGGTCCGAAGCGCTGCGGCGACCTGCTCGCGCGGCCAGCCGGTGAAATCAGCGACGAGAGAGTGGCGGTTTTGGCCGAAGCCAAGGCTTGGCAGAGGAAAACACAAAGTTTTCCGGGTTGAGAACGCGCGCTGACTCATCGCCCGCTCACATGGGCCTGCCGGAGGTCTCGGCGCCGACTCCAATGAAGAGCGCATCGGGTAAGCTTTCAGCCCTTGTTGTCCAAGGATGGGTCACCCGGACTACCGAACCTCATTACGAAACGATGCAAGCGACAGCCTGCGAGGATGCGCCGCCCGCTCAACTGTATAACCCAACAGCGGGGTTGATCTCACGCCGTATTTGATCTTCGAATACCGGTTCACCAGTCTCACGCTCTGGAACGAGCGCGATCCGTATTCATGGAACCTCTACGGGTCCAACGACGGCGAAGACGTCGAAGAAGTCACCCTCCGGCTCGACCAAGCCCTCGTGCCCGGCGAACGCTTTTTCCTCCGCGTCGATGTCGAAATGGAGGAGTAGCATTCGTTGCTCCGGGGCCTAAGCCACGCCACGCCTGGGGGAACAGAGCGCGCAGCGCCTTGGATGTCGCCGCGTGCGTCGAGTTCATTGATGACCCGCTGAAAGGCCTTCCCCTTATCCAGCGACATTCGGTGGAGGCCCGTGCGACCACACCCTTGGGCGCAACGAGTTCATCGCCCTCCTCGTCCGGCGCACCGGACATCAGCCGGTCGAGCCGGTCCGCGGCGCGCGGCGCGCGGCGCTGGGACTCGTCTTTTGAAAGTCGCATACGCCTACACAACCGGTCGGTTCGCTCGCGCGCGGGCTTCGTCGGGGTCGGCGAGGGCGGGCACAGTGGCCAGCCCTGCAATATACGCCGGGGGCAGGCAGGCCGCGCGGGCACCCGCGAGCACCAGTTCCAAATACCAGTCGAAGGGGCGCAGGGCGGGGTCGATGTACGAAGGTGCCGCGACATACGTCATCACCCGGCGTCGCCATTTCGCCATCGCCACCTCCACTTCTGTCTCGCGGTATTGCACCGGCCAGCCCTCCGCGCGCCGGAGACCGCCGATCCCGCCGGTCCCGCACACATACACCACGCCCCACACCGCGTCTCCCGGAGACTTCGCGAGCGTCGCCTTGCCCGAACCGTCGACGCCGCGCTTGTGAAAGACCAAGCGGTGGTCCGCCAGCCGCGCCGCGCGCGCGAACCGCGCCGACGGCACCCGCGCCTTCAGTCGCGGCGCGAACAGGTTGCTGCCGTATGCGAAGTATTTGAGCATGCCCGGAATCAGCCGAAACCCGACGCCGCAGCGCGTCAACCCAAGCGGCGGATACCCGACACCGACCAAACCCCGTTTTGCGCACCTGTATCACCCTCCAAGACTCTTGGCGCCGGCGCCCGAAGCGTGTGCCATTGGAGGCGACACACCGAAGAGCCATCCGTTCTCCCACCCCGGGCCGGAGACCTCAATCACCGGCCGCGATAATCCCTTACATCCAAACAACCATATACCCGAACGATGAAAATTCAGCTGACGCATGCTTTTGCGTCCGTTCGCGAAGTGATCGGTCGACACGCTGTGGAAAATATGCCGCGTGAAGATCGGTTTGCAGGCAATGACGACAAATTTTTCCCAGTCCAGCTCGCGCGGGCACACCTTCTCGGAGGGCCGGGGAAAGTAGAGAATGACGCCGCGGATGCCGTCCTCAGCCGCCCGCGCCGACGCGTGGACATCCCCCGGTCAGCGGTCGAGGTCGTCCACTTCAATTTCGGCGGGGGGGATCAGTTCCTCGAAGCGCCGGGCGTCGAGCGTCCCGGAAGGCAGGCGCTCGATACCGTCCGGCGCATCCGGACCGGCACCGGTTTCCTCCCACGGGTCGACGTGGATTTGCGCGTCCAACTCCATGAGCGCCTCCAGCTCGCGGGCGTAGGCTGCCTCCGCCTCGGCCTCTTCGCGTTCGATGCGGTCGATAAGCGCCTCGATGCGCTCCTCGGGGACGGCCTCGATGAAGTCGACGCGGTGCAGGTGGTCGTCGGCGGGAGACTCGCCGACGGAATCGAGGAGGTTCATGAGGTAGAAGAGCGCCATGACGCCGACGGCGGCGAAGACGGCGAACATCATGGAGCGCGCGGAGGTGCGGTGGTCGCGCTTATTGTCGATGCCGGGGGCGTCTTTCTTGAGGCGCTCGATGGCGGCTTGGCGGTCGGTGCCGGAGAAGCGGCCGGGGCGGCTTCCGGAATGCGGGAAACGATGGAATTTGGGATCACTCATGGCGCGGCGGCGAAGGGCAGTTCGATTTGCGCGGGGTCGGCTCCGGGCGGTTCGACGAAGCGGACACCCACACCCAAGAGACGCACGGCGTGCGGGCTGCGCTCAAAAGCCTCGCGCAAAAGCACCTCGACGAGGGGTGCCTCCACTTTCGCGGCGGCGCGCTCGCAGGTCGTGGAACGGAAATCGGCGAACTTCACTTTGACAAAGACTTTGCGGTAGGGCGTGGCGGCACGGGCGAGGTCGGCCTCCAGTTCGGGCAGCATGGCGAGGAGCGCGGCCCGGCAGGCCTCAAAGGTGTCGAGGTTGCGCTCGAAGGTCTGCTCCGTGCTCAGCGACTTGCGGCGGCGGTCCGTCTCCACCGGGCGGCCGTCCTCGCCCCGGCAGAGGGCATACAGCTCCGCGCCCCACTTCATGCCGAATTCTGTGCACATCCGTTCGAGGCTCCATGCCTGCAGCTGGCCGCAGGTTTCGACGCCCGCCGCCGCGAGGCGCTCCGCCGACTTCGGTCCCACGCCCCAGAGCTTGCGCACGGGCAGGTCGCGCACAAACGCCTCCACCCGCTCCGGGGTCACGGCGAACTGCCCGTCGGGCTTGCGCCAGTCGCTCGCGATCTTGGCGAGCATCTTGTTCGGGGCGATGCCCGCGCTCGCCGTGAGGCGGGTCTGCGCGCGGATGCGGCGGCGGATTTCCTTGGCGATATCCCAGGCGTAGCCGGGGCTGTCGGTGACATCGAGGTAGGCTTCGTCGAGGGAGAGCGGCTCGATGCGGTCGGTGAAGGCCCGGAAGATCGCGCGGATACGGCGCGCCTCCGCGCGGTAGACCTCGAAACGCACGGGCTTGAGGACGAGGTGCGGGCACAGCTCGCGCGCCTTGAAGACCGGCATGGCCGAGCGACAGCCGAATTCGCGCGCGATGTAGTTGCAGGTCGTGAGCACGCCGCGCCCCGAGCTGCCCCCCACCCCCACCGGCTTGTCCGCCACGGAGGGATCGTCGCGGCACTCGATGGCCGCGTAGAAACAATCCATGTCGATGTGGATGATGCGCCTTTGTTTCATCGCCCCGCCGACACCCTCCCGGAGAACCGCGCGTCACGCAAGCGCCGCCGGGCTCCGCCGCTCTTCGGCGAAGACGTGGTTGTGCCCTTCGACCCCGTCCCAGCCGCCCTCCGCAAGGACCGCGCGGATGTATTCCACGGGCCGCCCGCGCAGCGCATTGCCCGTAACCGACCATTGCCAAGGGATATCGGTCTTTCGTAAATTGTCAGACATCACACAATTCGAACCACATTCGCGCGCCCGCGGCAAGGCCACCCCGCGCCAAATCGGGCTTTCGTGGTATCCGCTCTTGCCTGTTCCGGATTTCTTCAAATGAATCCATGAAACTTCACCGGCGTTCATCTGCCGCGAACGCCGCAAACCCACACAATGACATCCTTATGAAACTCGCGCCCAGCCCCTCGAACATCTGGTTTTTCACCGGAAGCCAGCACCTCTACGGCGGGGACACCCTCCGCAAGGTCGCCGACCACTCGCAGACCATCGTCAATGGCCTCAACGACGGCGGCCTGCCCCTGCCCGTCGTCGCCAAACCCGTCCTCACCACGCCCGACGCCATCCATACCGCGCTCACCGAAGCGAGCGCCGACCCGGAGTGCGCGGGCGTCATCTGCTGGATGCACACCTTCTCCCCGGCGAAGATGTGGATCCGCGGGCTCAAGGCCCTCACCCGCCCGCTCCTGCACCTGCACACGCAGTTCAACCGCGATCTCCCGTGGGCGTCCATCGACATGGACTTCATGAACCTCAACCAGTCCGCCCACGGCGACCGCGAGTTCGGGTTCATGTGCTCGCGCCTGCGCCTCGACCGCAAAGTCGTCGCCGGGCATTGGGAAGACGCCGCCGTCCACTCCGCTGTCGCCGACTGGATGCGCGCCGCGCGGGCATGGCGCGACGGGCAGGGCGCGCGCTTCGCCCGCTTCGGCGACAACATGCGCCAGGTCGCCGTCACCGAGGGCGACAAAGTGGCCGCCGAGACGCGCTTCGGTTACTCCGTCAACGGCTACGGCGTCGGCGACCTCGTCGCCAAAGTCAACGCCGCTTCCGACAAGGAGATCGACGCCCTCGCCGCCGAATACCTCGGCACCTACGAGACCGTGCCCGCCCTCCGCCCCGGCGGAGACGCCCACGCCGCCCTGCGCGAGGCCGCCCGCATTGAGCTGGGTATGCGCGCCTTCCTCGACGAAGGCGGTTTCAAGGGCTTCACCACCACCTTCGAGGACCTCCACGGCCTCGCCCAGCTCCCCGGCCTCCCCGTGCAGCGGCTCATGGCCGACGGCTACGGCTTCGGCGCGGAGGGCGACTGGAAGACCGCCGCCCTCGTGCGCGCCCTCAAAGTCATGGCCGCCGACCGCCCCGAGGGCGTCGCCTTCATGGAGGACTACACCTACCACCTCGAAACGGGCGCGGAGAAGGTCCTCGGCTCGCACATGCTCGAGATCTGCCCCTCCATCGCCAAAGGAAAACCTCGCCTCGAAATCCATCCGCTTGGCATCGGTGGCAAGGCGGACCCCGTCCGCCTCGTCTTCGACTGCCCGGCGGGCCCCGCCCTCAACGCCTCCGTCGTCGACCTCGGCAACCGCTTCCGCCTCCTCGTCAACACTGTCGACGCCGTCGAGCCGGAGCAGGACCTGCCCAACCTGCCCGTCGCCCGCACTCTCTGGAAGCCGCAACCCGACTTCGCCACCGCCACCGCCGCGTGGATTCTCGCGGGCGGCGCACACCACACCGCCTACACCCGCGCCGTCGGGGCCGCCTGCCTCGAAGACTTCGCCGAAATGGCTGGTATCGAATACCTCCTCATCGGCCCGGACACCACCGTCAGCGGCATCAAAAGAGAAATCCGCTGGAACGACCTCTACCACCACCTCGCCCACGGCCTCGGCCACACCTGAAATGGATCCCGCCTTCAATGCCCTCTGCGAAGAATGCGCCGAGGCCAACCGCGCCCTTCCCGGTTCCGGCCTCGTCGACCTCACCTTCGGCAACGTCAGCGTCCTCGACCCCGCCCGCGGCGTCTTTGCCATCAAGCCGAGCGGTGTCGTCTACGACCGCCTCATCCCCGGCGATATCGTCGTCCTCGACCTCGACGGCAATATTGTCTCCGGGCGGCTCCGCCCGTCCAGCGACACGCCCACCCACCGCCGCCTCTACCGCGCCTTCGCCGGAAAGGGCGTGCGCGCCGTCGTCCACACACACTCCCGCAAAGCCGTCGCCTTCGCCCAGGCCGGACGCCCCGTCCCCTGCCTCGGCACCACACACGCCGACCACTTCCACGGCGACGTGCCCGTCACCCGCGACCTCTCCGAAGCCGAGATCAACGGCGACTACGAGTGGGCCACCGGCGACGTCATCGTCGAAACTTTCGCGGATCGCAATCCCGCCGTCGTGCCCGCCGTCCTCGTTCGCCGCCACGGCCCCTTCGCATGGGGTCCCTCCGGTGCCAAAGCCGTCGAAAACGCCCTCGCCCTCGAAATATGCGCCGATATGGCCTTCCACACCCTCACCCTTGCCCCCGACGCCACCGCCTTCCCGCAAGCCCTCCTCGACAAACACTTCCTCCGCAAACACGGCAAAAACGCCTACTACGGCCAGCCCCACGGCACCACAGCCCGCTAAAGCCCGCCCCGCCCGCCTCCAGACCCCCGAATTTAAGGATCGTAAATTCTCAGAGATAATACAAATTCTGAAAGTCTGACATCGATATTTTTAATTAAACTCCGCGACAATCTGCTATATACCATTCCATAAGTCTCCGGAGACAAACACCGCGCACGGTCTCCCTACCGGAGCGAGCCGCCGCCCTGCCATCCGCCTCACTCACGCAGCAGGATTAAAATCCCAAAGATAATAGGTTGCAGGTAAATGGATTCAATCAGTTGTACACCGAATAAAAGAACAAAATTTGTTTCCTTAAAATAGGGTCGGATACCATACTTGTCGTATTTCCGTATTTCTCTGAGCTAAAGCAATTCCCGCTCTTCCGTTTTGAGCCAATTACGAGGAGTTTTGTATGTTTTTCCTTTTTCAAGGTAGATACCATTTATCCGTGACGGAGCGTTCCTCTGAAGCGTTTCCGGACATCGGTTCGGATGCTGTATTGAGGCCGCATGCCGTGGTGCTATGCGATGAATCCCGGATGCGGACCTTCGCGCTTGAAAGGCTGGCGTTTTGCAGCACCTCTCCTCATTTTGCATCCGATGGACACCATACGGTTTGACAGAATCCCGGAGGAACAGGCGCTGGTGGAAACACTCGTCGACTGGGCGGAAACCCCGTCCGGCTCCGAAGACGCGGAAGGGCTGGCACGCATGGCGGAGAAGATCCGGGCGGCCTTCGCCGGTCTTCCCGGCCATGGGGAACTTGTGGATCTGCCCCCTGCCGAGGATCTTGCCGGAGCACCGCTGCCGGTGGGCGCGGCCTACCGGCACCGCTGCCGTCCCGGCGCACCCGTGCGCGTGCTCCTGAGCGGGCACATGGACACCGTTTACGGACCGGACCACCCCTTCAAGCGATGCTCCTTTCCGGAGCGGGGCGTGCTTCGCGGCCCCGGCGTGGCCGACATGAAAGGCGGTTTGCTCGTTATGCGCCACGCCATCGACCTCCTCGAGGCCTCCGCGCACGCGGAAAACCTCGGATGGGAAGTCCTCATCAACGCCGACGAGGAGATCGGTTCGCCCGGCAGCCTCAGCCTCCTTCACGAAGCGGCACAGGGCAACACCGCCGGTCTCGTCTTCGAGAGCGCGCTGCCCGACGGTTCCCTTGTGCGGCGGAGGAAGGGCTCGGGAGTGTTCCGCGCCGTAGCCCGCGGGCGCGCGGCCCACACCGGCCGGGACTTCGATGACGGGCGCAATGCGATCATCGCGCTCTCCGCCTTCCTCGTGCGTATGCACGCCCTCAACGACACTGTCCCGGGCGCTATCATCAACGTCGGCCGCGCCCGCGGCGGCCGTGCCGTCAACATCGTGCCCGACTTCGCCGAGGCCTACGTGAACATCCGCATCTCCAAGGCCGAAGACCTTCCCGGCCTCAATGCCCGTATCGAAAAATTGCTTGACGAAGCCAACCGCGAAGACGGCGTCCGCATCAAGTGGCACGGCGCGATGGCCCGACCGCCCAAGAGCGAAACCCCCGCCACGGAGCGGCTCTATGGATGGTATGCCGCTACCGCGCGGGCGCAGGGCATCACCTGCGGCCAACGCGACACCGGCGGGGCTTCCGACGGTAACATCCTCGCAGCAGCCGGCTTGCCGCACCTCGACGGCGTCGGCGTATGCGGCGGCCGCATTCACAGCGAAGAGGAGTTTGTCCTCACAGCCAGCCTGCGCGAGCGCATCGCCCTTGCGGGGGCGTTTCTCAGCCGCCTCGCCGACCCGGCGACAGAGCTTCCGGCGGAACTCTTCCATGTCTTCCGGTCATGAATACGCGCGACAACGGCGCGGCAGCCTGCCCATTCGTTTTCCGCCCCGTGCGGGAGTCCGATCTCGGGGATCTCGCCGTCCTCGTCGGGCGCATCGCCGACGGCCTCACCTCCCTGCCGGAGAACCCGGATTTTCTTGAGAATAAAATCCACGAATCGCTTCGCTCTTTCTATCCCAAGATCACCGCGCCCGGCCCGGAACGTTATCTCTTCGTCCTCGAGGAATCCGCCTCCGGCAAAGTCGTGGGGACGTCCGGAGTGATCGCGCGCGTGGGCGGATTCGATCCCTTCTACACCTACGATATCCGCACGGAGCCACAGGTCTACCCGCCCCTCGGCATCGACACGCGCACCCGTGTGCTCCACCTCAAAAAGAGCCACAAGGGCCCCTCCGAAATCTCCAGCCTCTTCCTGCACCCGGACCACCGCCGCTCGGGATGGGGTAAGACGCTCTCGCTCGCTCGCTTCCTTTTCATGCGGCAGCGGCCGGAGCGTTTTGAGAAGTCCGTCATCGCTGAACTGCGCGGCTACATCGGGCCGGACGGGAAATCCCCGTTTTGGGAGGCTGTCGGCGCGCCGTTCTTCCGCAAGGACTACTACACCGCCGACATCCTCAGCGGTCTCGGCGAAAAAGCGTTCATCGAAGCGCTCATGCCCAAGCATCCAATCTACGTCTGCCTCCTCCCCGAAGCCGCGCGCAACGTCATCGGACACGTCCACCACGACACCCTCGCGGCCCGGCGGCTCCTCGAAAGCGAGGGATTCCACACAACAAGCGAAATCGACATCTTCGACGCCGGCCCCCTCCTCAAGGCGGAGGTGCGCGCGCTGCGGACGGTCCGCGCCGCACGGGACGCCGTCGTCGCCTCTGGTCCGGCGCCCCACCCCGGTCTTCCCCGCAACGGCATTGTCGCCAACGCCGCCCTCGACTTCCGCGCCATCGCCGCCCGGCTCCCTACCGACGGCCGCCGCGAAATCGTCATTTCCCCATGCGAAGCCGATTCGCTCCTAGTTGCCAACGGCGATACCGTCACCTATGCGCTCTTCCGATCCACCAACTGATCCATCCGTCATCGAATCCCGCGATCCCGTCACCGGCGAAACCGTCTGGAGCGGACCGCGCACCGATCCCTCCTCACTCGATGCGATCATCCGCAGGGCGCGCGCCGCGCAGGCGGACTGGCGCAAGCGCCCCTTCGCCGACCGCGCGGCGCACGCACGCGCCTTTGCCCAAGCCGCCGGAAACAGCGCCGGAAAGCTCGCCGCCATGATCAGCGCCGAGAATGGGAAACCCCTGTGGGAGTCCCGCACCGAAGCCGCCGCCGTCGCCGCCAAGGTCGATTTGTCCATCAAGGCGCACGACATCCGCTGCCGCGAATTCGAAGGCGGCGGGGCCGTCACGCGATTTCGCCCGCACGGGGTGGTGGCCGTGCTCGGGCCCTTCAACTTCCCCGCCCACCTCCCCAACGGCCACATCGTCCCCGCCCTTCTCGCGGGCAACGCCGTCGTCTTCAAGCCAAGTGAATATACTCCGGGCACCGCCGCGCTTATGGCGGACCTCTGGCGCGAGGCCGGTCTGCCGCACGGCCTCCTCAATGTCGTTCACGGCGGCGGAACCCTCGGCGCCGCCCTCGGCGCCCATCCGGAGATCGACGGTATCTACTTCACCGGCTCAGAGAGCGTCGGCAAAAAACTACAACAACAGAACGCCTTCCACCCCGGAAAAATCCTCGCCCTCGAAATGGGCGGCAACAACCCCCTCGTCGTCGCCCCATGCGATGACCCCGTTGCCGCCGCCGTGCTCGCTGCACAGAGCGCCTTTCTCTCCGC
>SLLG01000240.1 GCA_007134215.1 Opitutales bacterium
AGTTCGTGGATGAAGAGCTGGTAGTTGGCCCGTTCGCCGCCGTCTTTGCCCGACCACCGCGCGATGAAGGGGTCGACGGGGTCGGCTCCGGGGGCGGGCGTGGGCGCGGCGGGCGGCATGGAGGTCATTCTTAAGGGTGCGACGGGACCGATGGAAAGTAAAAAGTGGGATGAGCGGGCGGCTCTCTGTGGTGCGAAGTCGGCACCGCCGATCTCGAACGGTGGAGCGAGGAATCTTCGCGGCGGCGTCTACGGAGGATCTCCTGCGCTCCTTAGGGCGGCGCTGCGAAAAACTTGCATTCGCCGTTGACGCGGCGGCGGCGGGCGTCGATTCTTCGAGGTTTGTTTATCGGCGCGGTAGCCAAGTGGTAAGGCCGGGGACTGCAAATCCTCTATCGCCGGTTCGATTCCGGCCCGCGCCTCCACTTCGTTCCGTCTTGGCCCGGACCGCCGCGGGGCGCTGTCGCTTCGCTTGTTGTCCGGTTTCCGCCCCCGCTCACCAGATGCGTCCCTTCGGACGGTTTTTGTCGAACTGGAAGACGATGCCCGCGCCGAGGAGGAAGACGGCCATGATGTGGAAGTTTACCTGCCGGAGAAACAGGCCGAGGGCGAAGAGCACCATGGAAAGGATGATCAGGAAGACGCCTGCCTGATACTTTTGCAGTTCACGGCGCTTGGGGGTGCTTTTGTTTTCGTTGCGGGAATCGTTCATGGGTGGACCGGGGAAGAATCAATGTGGTTCAGGGCGAGGCTTGGGGACCTGACCGCATTTGGCAACCGGGAACGTGCGGCGGCGCCCGCCCGCGGGTTCCGCCGGATGCACGGCCCGAAGACGGAGTTGCCGCGGCAACGCGCGGTTTTTTTTCAGAAATCGGCAAAACAGGCTTGACCGGGATGAACATATGTATACTTAACGGGTTCGTCATTGTCTTTCACCGGTATGCCGGGAAGGGCGCAACATTAACCGTAAACATCCAAGGTCTGTCATGAATGCAGTTCATCTCTCCGGGCGTATCGCCACTGATCCCGAAATCCGGGATTTTGAAAATTCCACGCTGTGCCGGTTCAGCCTCGCCGTATCCGGCCCGGCCGCCGCGGGAAAATCCGCAAACAGCTCCGACCGCGAGGAGCGGACGGATTTCTTCAATGTCGAATTCTGGAACCCCGGCGGGGTCGCGGATATTCTCGATAAGGGAGCCCCCGTGCTCGTCTCCGGCTTCCTCAAGCAGGACCAGTGGACGACGGAGGACGGCGAAAAGCGCAGCCGTGTGGTCGTTTCCGCCCGGCTCGTCGAACTCCTGGAAAGCAAGGCGGCGGCGGATCTGCGTCGGCAAAACGCGGCAGCTCCGGCGCGCAACGGAAGCCGCGGACGCCACGGCCGCTCGACGCAACCCCGCCGCCGGCAGCCGGCGGCGGCGCGGTAGGGGGATCACATGGTTTCCGCGGGGTTTCCGCGGGCGCGATTGGGCCCGGGGTCAACAACGCAGCCGATTTTCCCCGAAGATTCGAGGGGGCCATCCGCTTTGACTGCGGCGCGGTGCATGACGTAAGCTGAAGCTTCAGTGAGGCTCACGGGGGGGGGCGCGTAGGTCTTTGCCGGCCATCGGGGTGGTGCCGTGATTACGTCGAGCACAGTCGGTTGAGCGCTTGAGTTTCGGTTTTGCTTGATAAGCGGACTCGGGTTCTCTGTCATTCCCGTTCTTGGTTCCATGCTTTCCGCTGCGGGACTGACTTTCCCCCTAAAATTAACCCCCTAAAGTTTCCCCGACGATGAGTTACCTGAAGCTTTGGCGCGCAGGCACTGCGGCTTTTGCCCTATGCTTTGCTGTTTCCTTTTCTCCCGCCCGCGACATCCTCGCGGAGTGGAATTTCAACAGCATCACCGAGGAGTCGGTGACCAACGGAGTTCAGGAGACCTTCGCCGCGGACGCGGGGGAGGGTATCCTTGTGGTCGATAGCGGCTCGTCGACTGGCACGAACTTCTGGCGGTATCCCGGCCAGGGGACGCTCGTGAACGCGGCACCGGGCACGCCCGCGGGCGGTTCCATCGCCATGAACCGCGGATCGCGCTGGAACAACGGTTATGTCGAGTTGCGCGCGGACACGACGGACTACCGGGACGTTTTGGTCTCGTTTGCCTTTAACTACACCAGTTCCACCTTTCCGTCCACGACCACGGTGGAGTGGAGTGCCGACGGCGGAAGCACCTACACGGCATACACGACGCTCGACAACGCCGACTTCGCCGGTGAATACACGCGTGTGCAGCTCGATCTCTCCGGCGTGCCCGCCTTGAACAACGCCGGCGATGCCCGCGTGCGCCTGCGCTACAGCGCCGACGGGGGCGGGATCGGATCCGGCACGGGGGCGCGCTACGATAATTTCCACTTCAGCGCGCGTCCTGCTCCCGTGGACAGCACGCCCGCGGAACTGGTGCTCACCGGGCAGCCGGGCGACACCTTTGTGCCCGTGCACCTCGGGCAGTCGAACGCGATTGCACCGGCCCCCGTTGTGCGCGTGCTCGACGGCGCGGGGCAGCCGGTGCGCTGGGGCGTGGAGGTGACGGCGACGCTCTCGCCGCATGACTTTGCGTCCGGCGCGACTGTCGCCGCGACCTCCGATATCGACGGTTACGCGCGCTTCGACAACCTCCTGCTCGACACGGCCGCCGCGGACTACCGCATCACGTTTTCGGCGGACGGGGCGGACCCGGTGGAGTCCGCCCACTTCGCGGGCGTCGCCGTACCGGAAGCGGAAGTCCTCGTTCTGGAAAACCAGCCCTCCAATCAGTGGACCTCGGGAGAGGCCGTTCGTCTCTTTCCTGCCGTCCGTGTGCGGGCGGAGCTGGCCGACGGTACACGGTTGCCCTTCATCGAGGTCAATGCCGCGCTTTCGCCGCATCCATTTGCCGACGGCAGTGGGACAACCGCTGTCACCGATGCGAACGGCGTTGTCCGATTTGACCAGCTGTGGCTCGACGTGGCGCACACGGGCTACGCGATCACGTTCAGCAGCCCGGGCGAAGCCTCTGTAACGACCGCCGCCTTCGACCTTTCCGTCCTCGACCACGCACCGCGCCTCTTCGCCACCCCGGAGCGCATCGGCCGGGCGCGTGCCGGAATGGAGCCGCCCGGTTCGCACCACGCCGGGGCGATACAGGCGATGAAGGACCGCGTCACGGGACCGCTCAGCGCCTACCGGCCCGGCAGCCATGAGGATGATCCCAATTCATTCTACTCATGGCGGGCGCGCGAGGCGGCGCTACTCTACCTCATCACGGATGATCCGGATTATGCGCAAATCGCCTTCGAGGCCTTGCAGGGAATCACGTCCGACGGAATCGTCGGCAGCAATGGTCTGCGCCGGGCCATGGTCAGCACCGGGTTTGCGTTCGCCTACGATTGGGCGGCCAACGGCTGGACGCAGGAACAGCGCGACTGGGTCTACGGCGAAATGCTGCGCGGTCTTGATGAGTGGCCCTCCTTCAGTCATCCCAATTTTCAGCATCCAGGCGGCTCCAACTGGGTCGCCGTTTGCCGCGGTGCGGAGTTGACTCTCATGCTCGCCGCGGGCGAGGAGGGCAACCGGAGCAGCCGCTTCAACACCCTTGTCTCGGCCCTGAGCAGCCACATCACGGCGGGGTACGGGAGTCTCGGGTACACGCAGGAAGGCTTGGGCTACAAGGTCTACGGCGGCGGATTCCTCTATCCCGCCGCGCTCGCGCTGGAAGAGGCGCTGGGCAACACTACGCTCAGCCAACCGCTGCGTGGCCGCACGCCGTGGCGGCCCTTCATGTACAATGTGTCTTTCGCCTACAGCTCTATCGATCAATTCCGCCGCGAGTTGCCGGTCTACCTCCCGACCGGGGTGAGCAATCCGGACTTCTACGAGGAAGGCCTCACATCGCTCTTCCTTGAGTATTCCCGCAATCACAGCGACGCTCCCTTCTACCGCCACTTCTACGACCGGGTGACGGGCGTGGAATCGCCGCTTGCCCCGGAATTCAAATACGATCAGCACCGCGCCGGAACGACGTGGGCTGTCCTGTTCTATGACCCGGAGCTGGAGAGTGAGGACCCCACCGGAGTGTGGCCCGCCGCCATCGAGGACAACCGTGGCTATGCGTGGTACCGCAACCGCTGGCAGGACGAAAACGACACGCTGGGGTATTTGTTTGCCGATACCAACCACCACGGGCGGGCATGGAACAGCGAGGAGGCACTCGCCATGAGCCTCTTTTCCAACGGTACGCTCTTCTTCCACGGCCCGTCCACGGCGACGGACACGCCGACCAACTACACATCCGTCATTGTCGACGGTGAGCGCCCGACGAACAACGAAACCGGCCAGCGTGTGGCTTTCGAAGCGACCTTGGACGACGCCTACATTATTGTCGGAGGGGGAGCGGCCTATCAGGTCGTGGGGCTCAACCACATTCACCGCCACCTCCTCGTCGATCTCGCGGAAGGGCGCGTCGAGGGCCGGGCGCTCTTCAGCTCGCTCGACCGCTTCGAGGCGAACCAGACCCGCACGGTCACATGGCACGCCAACCTCACCATGCCCCGCGCCCACAGCATCGATCTCTCCCTCGGCAGCGAGGGCGGACGGGCGACGTTTCTCCTGCGCGGCGAGGGCGATGCCTACCTCAAGGGGTGGGTGCTGCATCCGGCCAACGCCTCCGTCTCCGACGCCAACGGCAACCTTGCCATCAGCACCGAGGCGCAGCAGGGCGACATCTGGGTGGCATGGGTCACCGGTTCTGGCGTGCCCCCGGCGGCGGAGATCGGCGGCAGCGGCATGGACGCATGGCTGGAGGTCGACGGACGCCGCCTCGCCTATGACCCCGAAGCCGACCGGATGATGAGCGCGCCCGCGCTGCCGGGCGACGATCCCGCCGGGTACGACGCATGGCGCGTCGCCCGCTACGGCGACATTGACAATCCGGACGGCGCGCCCGCCGCCGATCCCGGCGACCGCGGCTACGCAAACGCCGCCGAGTATGCCCTCGGCCTTGATCTGCTGCCGGTCCCCCACGCCGGGTTGCCGCGCGCACCCGACGCACTCTCGGTTTCCTTTACCCGCCGCGCTGATTCGACCGCGCGGCTCATTGTCGAGGCATCGGACGATCTTGATCCATCCACATGGTCGGCGGTGGCCACCCTCGAACCGGCTGCCGGATCATGGACCGGTCCGGCGATGGTCGTCGAGAGCAGTGACGGCGCAACCCGATCTGTCACAGTGACCGGCCCGGAGGGCGTGGATGCTTCCGAACCACGCCGCTTTTTGCGGGTGCGCGTCGAGCTTCCTTGAATGGCTTCTTCCGCCGGTGCGCCTCTACAAGAATTTCCCTACAACATCAATACAACATCGATAACACAAATACAATGAAACACCCCCTGTTCATTCTCCTTGGCGCGCTTTGCGTTCTTGCGTTCCAAACCTTGGCCGCTTCCCCGCACGTCGTCACCTACGCGGGCGGCGGCCAAAACACCCGTTTCCATGACGTCAAGGAACTGTCCGACGGCACGATCCTCGTCATGGGCATTTCCAATAATCTCGACTGGGTCGACGCGTCTGTGCCCCGCACGGAGATCCCCGTCGACGGCCTGCCCGCACCCTCCGGTTCGCGGGTGTCGTTTATCCTCCGCCTCAGCGGCGACACCGAGGAAATCCTCGAAGCAGTCCATCTGCCGCCGGGAGCGGTTGCCAACCTCCGCTGGATGCGCTCGACGGAAATCCCCGGCGAACCCACCGGTATGTTTTACGTCTCCGGGCAGATCAGCGGAGGGTATTTCATCGGTCGACTCGATGCGAATTTTGTTGAAGGCACGCCGTCCGCCTTCGACTGGGTCTTTCCGGTCTCCGCCTCTCATGGTCACGATACCCAGCAACTCTGGGATGTGGGCAACGACGGACGCGTGGTCTACGCCTACGGCGGCGAGTGGAACGCGCAGGTCGGGTTCCTCAATCCTGAAGGCGAGCGCACCTCGCTGCCGCAATTGCGCGCGAGCCACAGCGTGAGCGGGAGCTGGGAACGCGGCGTGGGCGAGAACTTGCCCGGCGCCGCCTACAGCGCCATCCGCCTGCCGACCGACAACCAGTCGTGGGACGACGAAGAACTGTTCGCTATCACCCCCGACGGCAACGGCGGCATCCGCCAGGGCACATGGCCCATCGATATCATGATCCGTCATTCTTTTGAAACAGGCGAACCCATCCGTATTGAAGGGGGACGGGTTTACGGATACAATGGATACCGTCCCGAGGGACGCCACTGGATCGGTGCGATCTCCGTCGACCGGCGTAACAACCACTTCTACTACGGATTCAACATCAAGTCGATTTTCTGGGACCATGGCGCGGGTCACGAGCAGCCCGACTTCGAGCCGGCCGTCATCGCCTACGACGACGAGGGCCGCATGAAGTGGTGGAACCGTCTTTACCGTGAGGCTGCCGATACGACGGGCGACGGCGAGATAGACACCACATGGGTGTCTCCGCCCGACCAATACATCGACGGCATGGATATCGACTATTCGGTGCCGCTTTCGGAAGGCGGGAACGTCGTCGTGGTCGGGCGTTGCCACGGCAACAACGTATCCAATTTCTGGAGTGGCAACAATATCGACGCGCGGCCGACTGCTTCGGCGTTCCAAAACCGATTCACGGGCACGGAAGGTAATATCCACATCAGCTACATCGCCCGGCTCACCGGCGACGACGGCACGCTTTTGGCGGCTTCCTACTTGGCCGGTTTCTTCCGTATGATCATCGGCGGAAAGGGCAACTGGCCCACCCAGGCCTATCCCGAGCCGATCCACGACGGGTGGCCCAACCACAACGCCGGCTGGCCCGACCTGACGACTACGCGCGTTGTGGAAAACTCCCTGCGTGTCGGCCCCGATGGGCGCGTCTACATGGTCGGATGGGGGCCGCGCATGGTCACGACGAGCAATGCCTTCCAGAAGCTCCCGCGCCGCCTCGGTCACCACAACCCCATCCTCAACGAGGGCAGCAGCCCGTGGAACCGGTGGGTGCGCGCCTACGAACCTATGCTGGACGCCTTGGCCTATTCCAGCACCCTGACCGGAGTGTGGACATACCCGGACGGGGATATCGATGCCAACCCACAGGGCGCGGACAATGTGCAACTGCGCGGCGTCTGGCCGGTGAGCAACGGTCTACTCGTTGTCGGCCAGCACAGCAACGGCTCCGGCACAAGCGCGGGGGGCAACGATATGCCTACCGCCAACCTTCCGGCGTGGGGCCAGGAAAGCTACAACGGCATCACCGGCGTCTTTGGCCTCATGCCCTTCAGTGAAGACCGCCCGCGCGCCGCCTTCGCACCGCAAGTGGCGCAGGGACAGTTGTCGGTCGACGCCGTCGCGAGCGAGAGCACCTCGGACTTTGTTTCCTACACATGGACTTTCGGCGACGGCGCGACCGCTTCAGGCGCGACCGCCACCCACGCCTATTCCGCGCCGGGCACCTACCTTGTCGGTCTGACCGTCACCAATGAAGACGGGCACAGCGCCTCGACCCACCGCTGGGTGGAGATCGTCGACGCCGTCGCTCCGCCGGTCGTCCCACCCGTGCGCGTTGCCGCGCCCGAAACGTCCGGCGAGGCAGTTCGGCTCGGGTTCGTCTCGCAGACAGGCATGCGCTATCAGGTGCAGCAGAACGACTCTCTTGATGCCCACGGCTGGGAAGACTGGGGCGCGGTGATCGACGGTACCGGCGCGGAAATGGAGGTCGACGTCGACACACCGGCCAGTGGTGCCCGCTTTTACCGGGTCGTCATTGAACCCGCGCCGTAGCCCGGCGGGCTGAGCTGTTTCGCCTTCGGCGTCGATCCTCAATCTGCGTCCGTGCCGCCGGGCTCTTCGCCGAGCAGGCGCAGCAGTGACGGGCGGCACCACTTGCCGCGGGCGGTCAGGGGCATCGCTGGCACGACGACGGTCTTCTTCGGCCGCGCCCACGGAGGCAGGGCGGCGGCGAGGGCTTGGCGCAGGGCGACCGGGTCCGCACGGCCCGCGGCGACAATGCCGATCCGGCTGTCCGCGCCCTCTGTGTTCAAGGCGTGGGCGAAGCACTCGTCCACGCCGCGTACGCGGAGGGCGGCGCTTTCGATGTCGGCGAGGCGCAAGCGGCGGCCGGCGACCTTGACTTCGCGGTCTGTCCGCCCACTGAGAATGAGTTCACCCCGCGCGTTGAAGGAACCTCGGTCGGACACAGTAACGATCCCGTGGCTTCCCTCTCGGCGGCGGTTGCCGCGTGTGTAGACCGCCGCGCTGGACACGGTGACAACCCCGTTCCGGTTGATCGTGACCTTCACGCCGGGCAGCGGCTCGCCGACGGTGGCGGGCTCGCCTGGCTGTGGGATCCGCCGGGTGAAAGAGATGCCGCCGGTCTCGGTGGAGCCGTAGAAGTTGTGCACCGGCACCTGGAATTTCGCACTGAAACGGTCGCGCACTGCGGGATCGAGCTTGCCGCCCGCCGAGATCACCTTGCGCAGGGAATGCAGGCCGGGATGTCGGGTTTCGGACAGCGCGCGCAGCAGAGGCGGCACGGCGGGAAAGACGGTGGCGCGGTGCTCACGCAGGTCGCGCAGTATATCCGCAGGAAAGAAGCCTCGGCCGGTGACGACGGAGATCCCGTGCGCGATTAGCGGAAAGACGAGGTTTCCCAGACCGTAAGAATGGCCGAAAGGAATGACGGCGTAGTTGATATCCGCCCGGCGTAGGTCCATTCCCCGTACAATTTGCCGGCCGTCGGCAAGCATCTGTTCGTCGGTAAAGGCATACAGTTTGGATACGCCTGTGCTGCCGGAGGTCGCCTTGATGAGGCAGAGGCTGTTTCGGTGGCGCCGGGTCCCCGACATGGGTATCGTGCTGTCGCCGACAAGAAGCCTCGCACTGGCATTGGTTCCGGCGGTTTCGGCGGCGGCCGCCTGCGGGTCGACGGGAAGCACAACGGCACCGAGCGCTTGCAGGCCAAGAAAGTCGGCCAGCCATGCCGCGCCGTTCTCCCGTGCAAGCACGACGACGTGGCCCGGCCGCACGCCGAGGCCGTGCATGGATTCGGCGCGTGCCTCCGCCATGTCGTGAAGTTGCCCATACGACCAAAACCTCCCCGTGCCCGCGTCGGTCACCGCCGGTGCATCCGCGAGGCGGGCGGCTGTTCGTTTCCAATGCTTCCACACCGTTGTGGCCATATCGCAGCGTTCAGGATTGCACCCACAGGCAGAATTCAGCACGGGCGCACGGGGCTTCGGTATCCGCATCGGTCAACTCCCCGCGAAAAAGCCAGAGTCCGTCGCCTCCGTCGCGGCGTTTTTCTATGTCGACCAACCACGATTCCCTGCAGGGAAGAGAGAACGCTGCCGCCTCGAAGCTCCGTATGAGCGCAAGCCGCCCCGAGGGTGTGGTGTCGCTCATTTCCGCGAGAGAGAGACCGAGTCCGGCGGCCTGCGCCATCCACTCGACCGCCCAGAATGCGGGAATCCCGTTCGCGGGTGCTCCATCCGTCCAGTCATCGGTTCGGAGGTGGAGCGGGCAGGTCCAGCGGTCTGCCGCGTGCATCGTGATCCGGCGCACGACCCGGATGGGCGGGCGGTGCGGCAGCAGCCGGTCAAGTGTATCGATGGTGTCAATCATGGGGTTTGCCGGGTTCGGCTTGAACCGGCTTGAGCAGTACCGTCACAGTCCATGCGGCGGCGGCGCAAAGGGCGGCGGTCTGGCCAAGGTGTTGGACGGCGGGGACGGAACTTGCTGTGAGCCAGAGAAATGCGGCAGCGGTTGTGGCCGCGGAGAGGTGGATGGATACCGGCACGGGATCGCCGAACCGCTGCGCATGCGCGGCAAAAAGCGCGTAGTCGAGGGCGAGGCAGGCACCGAGAAACAGAGCCACGAGGTCGAAGAGACCGAGGGTCGGCCGTACCAAGGCAAGAAGCGCAAAGGTGAGACAGACGGCGGCAAAGGGCACGAGGATGACGCGCGGGGCCAGCCGGAAAGGAAGGAGCACGAAGAGAACAATGAGAATCACCGCCGATCCGCCGAGGGCGAGGTGTGTGACGTGCTTGCGGTAGTCGGAGAAGAGGCGGTTGAGTTGCGTAAGCTGCGAGAGCGCAAAGACACCGGGCTTTTGGGTGATGTCCGTTGTCTCCCCCTTGAGTGTAACTGTGAACCATGCGGGCGCTCCGTCTCCGCCAGGTGAAAACAGCAACGCGAGCGGCCCCGGAAGGTGCGCACCCGTGGCGGCAATGAGATCGTTCCAATAGCCCTCGCGCAGTGCCTCGCCGCGCCATCGCTTCCAATCCGTGAAAAAAGGTTCGAAGGCTTCGGCGTCGAAATCTTCCGCTTCCAGCGCCTCCCGAAGGGCGGCGGGGAACCCTTCCCCTTCTTCCCGCAGCCATGCCGTAAGCTCTTCTGCCGCCTTCCGCCGGGGGATCCATTCCCAAACGCGGGCTCCGGGCAGGGCGTCCTCCGGCAGGGCATGCACCAGCCCGGCAATGTTCTCCCGCGCTTCCCGCCAATCGTTGCCGGTGACAAGAAACACTTCGCCGTCGGCGATTCCGGAAATCCCAGCGCGGATGTCCTCATCGAGCCGATACAGCTCGGGTGTGGGAACTTCAAGCGTCCGGAGGTCGTCCACCCACTCAATCCTCCACGCCGCGAGCGCAAGCGCGGCGACGGATACAGCAGCGATGACCGGTGCACCAGGGCGTAATTTCTTCCGGAGGCCTTCGCCGCGGAATAGCGGAGTGTACGCGTCCGCTCCGCAGGAAAGACGCAGGACGACCGCCGTGAGGACCGCGCCGGTGAGGCCGGACGCGACAAACACCCCTGTCTGGCGGAGGAGGAGCAGCGGCGCGGCGAAAAAAAGCGCAAAACCCGCAACGGTGGATACGAAACCGACAAGAAGCGGAAAGAGGATGCGCCGGAGCGGCTTGCCGCCTGTCGAGGTGTGGACCGCATAGTCCGTCGCGATGCCGATGAGGATCGAACCCATGACGAACGCGAGCACATGAAGTGTCGGAAAGAGGAGAAAGGCGGCGGAAAGACCGCAGAGAATGCCGCCGCCGACAACGGCGGCTACCGTCATGACGGGACGCAAGGTACGGACGAGGATTATCAGCAGAAGAAAGGTCGATACCGCGACAGCGATGTTGATAAAAGAGATCTCGCGCACGAGCGTTGTGCGGTTGGCATGCGCGAAGCGGACAATACCGCTGTAGACGAGAGAAGTGCCGGCAAAGCGGTTTTCCAGTTCCTTTTCAAGCGAGCGGACCGCGGCGAGGAAAGTGTCCTGGGTGTCGGCGGCGAGCGGATCGGCGCTCAGCTCGATCATGAACGGTGACGAGATCGTATCCCCGGGACCGGGCTGTTGGCGGCGGGTGTCGAGGGCGAGGGCGTCCATCCCTGTCGTGACGAGAAGGAGCGGATCCCCTTCGAGCGTCTCTTCCCACGCGAAGGAGTCGGGCTCATTGAGAAACGCAATCAGCCGCGTTACCGAATCGCGGGCCATGCGCGCCGGGTCGCTGCCGCGGTCTCCGGAAATTTCTTCCCACCATGCAGGCAGACGGAGACCGAAACGATTCTCCCACCAGAATGCGGCCTGCGGCTGGATCCACTCGGTTTCGTCGAGCTGGAAGACGGACGCTACGATAGGAGAATCCGCGAGTGCTTCGCGCAGGAAGGCGGCGGCATCGCCGTGGACCTCCGTCGGGCTTTCGAGGATAACCCAGACGATGCGTGCACGGCCGGAGCGAACCCAGTCGCGGGCAATGCGGCCCTCGGGCTCTTCGGATTGCGGCAAGAGGTCGGCGACGCTTGTGGAAACACGCTCTCCCCATGGAAGGCGGATGAGCGCGAGGGCCGCGAGGGCGAGAAGAAGAAACCAAAGCACTGCCGGGACCCACGGTTTCATTCAAGGTCCTCTGTGAAAAATGCCTCACGCAATGTCGCGGAGTCCCATGTCTCCGGGTGATAGATCGACTCAATGTAAATCTCGATACGGCTTCGGTTCGGCCGCCGGATGTGGATGCGCTCCAGCTCGAAACCGCTGCCATCGAGTTCGATCAATCGGACGAGGTCTTCCGATCCGGGTTCGGAGCGGGGAGTTAGCTCAATTGTCCATGCGTCTTCGGCCGTTGCTTCGAAGGTGACATCGAACGCTTCTTTCCAGCGCGGTAGATCGAAGGCAAAGATCGCGGGAAGGGCGGTGCTGAGAAAGTCACTCTGGCCGGAGGCGGGCATGGCCTCCGGTCCCCGGCCGGGCCGCTTGCGCCAGACGCCGTCCCCGCGGATAAGGATGACGGATTCGCGAGGGCTTTCATAGGCGAGGCTGAGCCCGTGCGAGTGGTCATGACGGAGGACGCCGGAAAAACGTGACGGGACGCGGCGGACGGGGTTGTGGCGTTGTTCCGAAAAAACGGCTTCGACACGTTGCTTTTCCTGAAGCGCGCCGAGGAGCGACTCCAGTCCGCGAGGCTCTTTGTCGGCGGTCGCGCCGGCCATGGGCAGGGACAGGAGTATACAAATTGCGCGGAGGCGTTTCATCATTCTCCCTTCCATTGGCGCAGGTTCGCACGCATCGCGGTTCGCCGCAAGAGCAACCATTCCGGGACGAGACGGAAGTGCAGAAAGGTGAGTTTGATGTTGTCCCGGAGGTAATTGAAATGGGATACGCCGCCTTCGTCCTTGGAGAAGTAGCGCACGGGCACGGGCACCTGCCGCGGCCTGTGGCCGGCCCATGCCATGCGCACGGCGATTTCCGGGTCGAAGTCGAATCCGCGTGCGAACGATGTCTGCCCGAAGGCGGCGAGGAGTCCTTCGAGGGGATAGACCCGCATGCCGAAGAGCGTGTCGCCGAGGCCGCACCGGTGGGTTTCGAGATCCGTCCACCAGATCGTGAGACGTCGTCCCTTGAGGCGGGCGGGTGGTACGTCGGGGCCGAAGACGGGATCGCCCATGATGAGATCGCCGGGGTAGCGCTCCGCCGCGGCGACAAAGAGGGGAACGGCGTTCGGCGGATGCTGCCCGTCGGAGTCCATCGTGAGGATGTGGGTACCGCCCTCGTCACGCACGGCGAGGGCACCCGCGTGAACGGCCCGCCCTTTGCCGCCGTTTTCCTCGAGGCGCTGCACACGGAGCCGCTCTCCGCTGCTCTCCGCCAGCGGATCCAGGACGCGGTCGCTGCCGTCGGTGCTCCCGTCGACGACGACGCGGACGGGAACGCCCTGCTGCAACGCTCCCTCCACTGTGGACCGCAGGCGGGGACCGGAGTTATAGGTCGGAATGAGAATGACGGGACGGAATTCCATGGCGACTGGCTACACCAGAGGTAGGTGATACACGGCGGTGCGTCTGCCTTCCCGCAGGAGGTTGACGGAGAGGTTGTCTCCCCGAATACGGAAACAAAAGGTGAGTCTGTCGCCGGGCAGGACCGGATGGAGAAATCGTGTTGAGACCGCGGCGGGGCGGATGTTCCACCCGTGCCCGCGGGCCGCTGCCCATACCCAGCCGAGAAGGACGGCGCCGGGGATGATCGGCGCGCCGGGAAAGTGGCCCTCGACGCAGTTCGGACCGGCGGGAACTTGTGTGCGGCACGACACGGATCCGTCGCCCGCGGTGCGCCAATCAGTGAAAACCGGACCGTCCGGGTTCATGCAGGGTCCTCCGGAAAGGGCGGTGGGCGCCACTCGCGCCGGTAGCATTCTTCAATCCGATTCGAGAAGGCCGAAACGGATTCACCGGATTCGGGTCGGGTTTGGAGGATCCTGCGGATACGGAAGTGCGCGGGCAGGAGCGGCCGCCCCCAAAGCGGTTGTCCTTTCCCGAGCACGTTTGAGTTTGTCTCGATCAGGAGGCAGAGGACGGGGCACCGCGCCTGTTTTGCGATGAGCCCGTAGCCGGAATGGAACGGACCGAGTGCCTGTGCCGGGCTGCGGGTTCCTTCGGGAAAGACTATGACGTTGCCGCCCGACGCGAGGTGGCCGACCGCATTGCGTATGCCGTCCACTCCGGAGTTGTTCGGAATGTATCCGGAAAGCCGTGCGCCCGCGCCGCTGACCACCGCGCGGTGCATGCTCGCTTTAAAGAAGCAGATGGCACGGGGAATGCGCGCGAAGAGGATCGGCGCGTCGAGCATGCCCGGATGATTGGCGACAACAAGTGTGCCGCGCAGGTTCTCCAGCGGAGGCGTGTCCGCGTCCACAGTGCACTGGAAGTTCCCCGGGATACGGAGCATCCGCAGATACATCCGGAATAGTGAGCGGACGACAGCGCGCGTGCGTTCCCGTGTGCGTTCGGTATGTGGAAAAGAAACACGGATAGCGGCATATATATTGAAGGCAACCGCCCCCGCGCCGAAACAGAGAAGGAGAAAGTAGTAACCCGGGCTGAATCGAGGCTGTGCGCGGGGAAAGTCCCGGTGTGGTGAGCCGCTCATGATACAGGCTCGTTGAGCGGTTCGAAGTTGAACCAGATGCCGGGGTCGTGGCGCAGGTGCGTCTCAAGGAGGTACAGGACCTCCTGAAAATGGGCTTTCGCCTTTGTGATGGTAGCCTCCCTGCCGGGATCGGGATGGAAGACGGGGGCGGTCACGACAGGGATCGATCCGGTGCCGTCGCGCCGCAGGGCGAAGGCGAAGCCGACCGGCGCCTGAAAGAGGGCGGAGAGGTGATAGATCGTGAAAGGGAACCAACGGCGGCGGCCGAGAAATGAAAAGGCTTCCTTGCGCGCGCCGAATGCCGGGCGGTCGCAGTGCATGGCGACACCGTGGCCCGCTTCAAGCGCGTTCTTGAGGGCAAAGAGCATCTCGTCCGGTTGGTTCACCCAGATGAAGCGGAGCGAACCGGCGAGCGATTGCTCAAGGGTCCGGATGTCGCGGGAATTGCCCACGCGCAGCCGCACCATGTGAACGGTTCGCCCGAACTCGGCGAGCATCGCGCCCATGAGGTCGGCTTCACCGACGTGGAAAGAACCGAAGAGAGCAGCCCCCGGCTCGCGGCAGATTGCGGCGAAGTCGCGGCTCGATTCCGAGTCGTGAAAATGGAATCGCGGGCGCACTCCCTGAGCGAGCGCCAATTTTGCCGCAAGGGTCTCGGCGAAATCGCCGAAGTGGGCCCACTGTTCGCGCAGGGTGGGCGGGCGCCCGAGGAGTGCTTCCCAGTAGCGGCGCTCATACTCCCGTGCGCGGGGCATGCAGGCCCAGCCGGCGACGGCACCAGCGCGCAGACACGCGCGGAAGAGGGGCGCGGGCATCCAACGCGCGGCGGATTGCAGAAACGCGTAACCCCACGAGGGGCCGGGGTTGCGTCGCTCGCTCTTCACGTGTTCCACGTCAGGCGCAGTGTTCCGCCCATCGGAGTGGGATAGTTCAAGAGTGCGCGGTTGTGCACGGCGCGGGCAATCGTCGGTGCGTCCGGCGGGGTTGTTTCGCCGCTCGTGTGTGCGGCGGCGGAGCGCTCCCAGCGGAGCATTCCGGCGGGTTTGCCTCCGGTGCCGAGCCGCAGGCAGAGTGCCCACGTCGTGGCGGAGGCGAGACCGTGGCGCAGGAGGAGGTCCGCGCGTTCCTCGCCCATGACGAGAAAGACGCGGGCGGCCTTTTGTGTCAGTCCGGTGAGGCACATGCGGGTGAAGAGGTCTTCTTCGCCGGCGAGCGGCAGGAGCGTGCGCACAGGCCGTCCGAGAGCGATCATGGCCTGTTGCACCGCGCCCGGATGGATGGAGGTCTGGAAGGCGAGTGGACTCGCGTGCGGGAGGCTCGCAAGGTAGGCTTCGAGGGCGCGGGCCTCGGTGAAGGTCGTGGCGTAGACGATAGCGTCCTCCGGCTCCGGCGGATCGTCGCGAAAAAGCCAATACACGAGACGGCCGAGGCCGCTCATACGGCGCCCGTGCCGGCGCGGGACGGCCGACTTGATGTCGTCTGTCGCCGGCATTCCGGCGGCATCCGGAAAACAGGCGTCGGCCGACTTTATGGGACGCTCAAGCATGGCTTACAAGGAGGGCACCGTGGGCACCCCCGAATGCGTTGCAGAGGAGGAGGACGGAGCGGGCGGGATCGGCGTCGAAGTTGCCGGTCGCCACGTTGGGCGCGAACACCGGGGCGTCAGTGCCGGTGGTGCCGGGTATGCGTCCGCCGTCGTGCGCGCGCACGGCGAGGACCAGCTCGACAAGCGCGCAGCTGCCGAGGGTGTGCCCGATGCTGCCCTTCCATGATACGAGCGGCGCACCGGGGACGACGCGTTGCATGCACTCCGCCTCGAGCCGGCCGGCGTCGAGCGTGCCCGTGCCGTGGCCCTTGATCCAGAGTGCGCGCCCTTCCAGAAGCGGGGCGAGGGGTGCGACAACTTTGTCGAACCCGCTGCCCGACGGGTCGTTGGCGGTGAAGTGGTGCATCTCGTTCCACTGCGACAAGCCTTCGATGCGCCACTGCGCCGGGTTGGTCGAGAGGATGGCCCACGCGGCGCCGTCGCCGAGGCCGATGGAACCTTCGGGGCGGTCGGCGTAAGGCGCGGGCATTCCGGCATTGAGGATCTTCAGGGAATGGAACCCGCTGCTGACGAAGGGGCCCACGTAGTCGAAACTCACGACAAGTGCTTTTTCCGTGACGCCTTCGCGCAGCCATGAGTCGGCGGCGGCGGTGGCGAGGTGGGCCGACACGCATGCGTGGGAGAATATGTGGAGGTTGGGACCCCATCCGAACTGCCTTCGCAGGTGCCGCGCGATCCCTTGTGCGGTGGCCCATGTGTTCGCCCCGGCGTCGGGCGGCGCCCCCGCGCCGATGGCATAGAGGCGGTCGATCCCGAAGTTGCTGCTCGAGAGAAGGATGGGCTTGCGCGGCGATCCCCATTCTTCGCCGGGAACGGCCGCGAGGAATTCTGTCAGGTCTTCCCACCAGCGCGGCGGCGTCCCTAAGGAGATGTCGCCGCGCGGGGCGAGAGGGACGCGGTCGCTCGCGGGGTCGGTGTTGACGGGCAGGAGGCGGAGCGCAACGCGGCCTTCGAGGAGTGCGGCGACCGTTGCGTCGGCGTTCCCGAGCGCCGTGCGGCAGTCCAATGCCTCAAGGTAGGTGTGCATCCGGGGGGCGCGGTTCAGCGGTCTCCCGCCGGGGCCGTACGGTGGCTTTCGATGTATTCGGCGAGGACGCGGATGGAGGCGAGCGCGCGTTTCGATTCCTCGCTGGAACCGATTTTGATGCCGTAGGTCTTTTCCAGCTGGAGCACCAGCTCGAGGGCGTCGATGGAATCGAGGTCGAGGCCCGCGCCGAAGAGCGGCTCGTCGTCGCCGATGGAGGCGGGGTCGACGTCCTCGAGTTTCAGTGATTCAACAAGGAGCTTTTTGAGTTCTTCTTTGAGCATGTCCGTTGAGAGTCTTTGCTACGGGCGTTGCGCGGGTCAGGTGTCGGAGGACGGCTGCGCAACGGCCTGCGGGACCTTTGCTGCGGGAGAAAGCCAAGTGCGCCAACCTTCCGTCAACTCCAATTTGAGGTAGCTGCCGGCGGCGAAGAGTAGCCGGACGGGGAGCGTCCAGTCGAGACGGTAACTGTTGAAGGCGAAGACGCCGTCGAGGTTCCGGCGGCCCCACGTGCCGCGTTTGGCGCGGGAGCGGGCGATGCGGGCGAGGCGGCGGTTGTAGAAGCGAATGAGCCTAAACGGCAGGGCGGCGCGCGGGCCGGTGAAGGGCGGTTGGGTGAGGGCGGGTTCGCCGCGCTTGTAGGGCTGTGAGACGACGCCGAGGTAGTAGAGGCCGAGGTCGAGCCGGAAGGCGAGGCGCATCAGTTCGTAGTCGCCCATGTAGAGGTATTTGTCCTTGTAGATGGCTTCGAACCACCGCCTGTAGGATTCGGTGAAATCGGCGTTGAAGCATTCCGCGCGGGCCGCGGTGTCCGCCGCGCAATCCCAATGGCCCCGGATGAGGTGGACGGCAGAGGTCACGCTGAAGGAGATCCAGTCCATCCCCGGACTGTAGAAGGGGTCGATGAAGCCGGCGGCGTCGCCGACGAGGAAGAGACCGTCGCCGACGATGCGCTCGGAGTGCCAGGCGAGGTTCTTGCGGTAGTGAATGTCGTCGGGCAGCGGCGACGCTTTTTCGAGAAGAGTGCGTCCAAGGGGGTGCTGGCGCAGGTGAGCTTGCAGCCGGTCGGCCGGAGATTCCCCGGGCGGCGGAGCGGTGAGGCGGTCGTCCCACACGATCCCTACGCTCATGTCTCCCCCGTGGAGCGGGATCCACCATGACCACCAGCCGTTGCCGATAAGGTGGTTGGTCGCGGTGAAGCGCGTGCCGACCCCGCGCGAGGCGATACGCGGGTGTTCTTCGCGGAAGGGAAGACCGTCGAGGCAGCCGACCCCGCGCCAGCGGCTCCAGATGGAGCCGATCGGGTGGTCGGTGTTGGGCCGCACCCACTTTTTGGCGCGCGCCATGAGGCGGGCCGCGCCGGATGCATCGATAACCCAGCGGGCCGCCGCGGTGTGCGTTTCCCCGTCGCGGGTGTAGGTGACGGTGGATTGACCGCCCGGCGTCCAATTCACGGCCTTGACCTCCGCCGGTCGCAGGACCGTCACGCCGGCTTCGCGGGCGCGGCGCAGGACTTCTTCGTCGAGCTTGGCGCGGTCCACCTGGTAGCTCGGAAAGCGAACATTGTAGCCGGGGCCGACCTCGCTGCAGCGGTCCGCCTCGTCCTCCCGCGAGCAGTGGAACCAAAAGCGCAGCCCCTGCTTGTTGAGGTGCGCGTGGTTCAGGTGTTCCGTAAGCCCGAGCACGCGCGTGAGAAAATAGGTGCTGATCTCCACCGTGGCCTCGCCGACCCGCCGCCCGAAGGAAGGACTCCGCTCGATCACGAGGATGCGTTTCCCGGGAGAGCCCCGCGCCAGCAGGTAGGCCGCAGAACCGCCGGACAGCGCGCCGCCGAGGATGATGACATCATATGCCGCAGCCTCCCTTGTCTCCGCACCGCCCGCATGCTTTCCGCCAGAACTCATCGTAAAAACCGGCCCAAGGTCTATACCGGCAATACAGGATACATCAAGCTTTCCCTGCGGGAGCGGTATTCTTGGAACCGAGTCTTCCGCGGCAATTGACGTTGCCATACACGCGGCGGGCGTGAGGGTAGCGGCATGCAAAGGGTGCTGTTCTTCGTCCTTTCGGCGGCCTGCACGTGCGGTCTGGTGACGGGTTGCATGATGCCGCGGACGCCGGTTGCTCCGCTGGCGGTGGAGGTGGACCGTCATCCGGGAGGCGCGGCCGAAATCGCGGTCATCTGCCTTCCGGGACGCGGTGACCGCATGGATGTATTCGCGCGGCGCGGATGGGTCGCCGATTTCCGGGAGGCGGGGCTGGAGGCGGATTTTTTTCTGGTGGACGCCCACCTCGGTTACTACGTCTCGGAGACGCTCGGCGAGCGGATGCGGGAGGATGTGCTGCCGCGGGTCGCCGACGGATACAGGGAAGTCTGGGTGGCGGGTGCGTCGCTCGGCGCGCTCGGAGCCGTGCTCCTCGAGGCGGACAGTCCCGGACGTTGGGACCGCCTGATACTGCTTGGTCCGTTTGTGGGGGATGACGCCGCGTTCTTCGCGGAGGCGGACCTAGTCTCGGCGGGGACGGGGCCGTTGCCGCCGGACCTTGAGCCGGAGCACCTCCGCCGCTTCTGGGGCTGGTTTCTCGACGATACGCCGTATTCCGGCGACCGCCCGGCGGTGTGGGCCGCGTGGGGAGAGCGCGACCGCTTCGCGGCGTTTCAAAACCGACTGCTTCCGCACCTCGACCCGGA
>SLLG01000133.1 GCA_007134215.1 Opitutales bacterium
ACCGATCTCGGTGAGCGACACCATCAGTATCAATATCTTCAACACGGATAATAGCCTGGATGCCAACCAGACCGCAGGCGTCGTCCCCAGGGCCAACTGGAACAACTTCGGCCCGCAAGGTAGAGGGCCGCACACCCTCATGGGCAGTGATGGCCTGCAATCCGGTGCCAGTATCTATCTTCCCGAAATCTGGCGCTACTCAACACCGCAACTGGGAGATACGGCCGACCACATCATGATGTCCGGCTATGCCGGTCGTTCGGTGGCCACGCTCGAGTTTGAGTTCTATGACATCCCCTTCGAAAGCTACGACGTGTATGTCTATTGGGGCGTGCATCAGGATGAGTGGATTCCGGATTTCCTCCGGGTGACCGTCGAAGATGAGAACTTCTGGATCCGCGTCGAGGACACCGCGTGGAACGGGGTCTTCGTGCAGTCCACCGCGACCACAAAGGCCGCGGCCACGACGCCCGCCAGCTATGTCGTCTTTGAGAACCTGAGCCTCCGCAACCTTACCGTGACCACCTTTGCGGATACAGCCAACAACCGGTTACGGGCGGGCCCTGCCGGGATCCAGATCGTTGCGCGGACGACACCTCCGCCCGACACAGACTCCTATGCCGCCTGGCTCAACGAGAACGGCCTTGACGGGTCAGGCGCTTCCGCACCCGGTGCCTCGCTTTTGCAGGACGGTGTCCCCAACCTGCTCAAATACCTCGCCGGCATCGCCCCCACCGAGGTTCTTCCCGAGGAATACAGGTCGAGCACAGAACACGTGTCCACGCCCGAGGGGGATCGTCTCCTCTTCACCTACCGCACCCGCGCGGATCGCACGGACGTGGAGTGCATCGTCGAGGAATCCACCGACCTGATCCATTGGAGCCCGGCGGATATGGGACTCGCCGAAACCGTTCCGCATGACGACGGCAGCGCAACCCATCACGTCTGGAGCCAGATCATCCCGCACAACGGCGCCGTCTTCATCCGCCTGCGCATGCTTTTATCCACCGCGGACTGAGCCAGTCCATCTAGCCGAACGCTGCGTAAGGGTTTTGGACGAGGGATGAAAAACCACTGGCCCCACAATGGTGCCGAGCCAGTGTGCCAAAGTAGGTGCGAGACCTTGTGTCCGCACCCCTCGAGGGCCGGTTAAGGATTGAGGGAAGCGATTTCAATTGGGCGGTGAAGCCGTGCAGGTCGATGATTCGGCACGCCCGCGCGGCCATGGTCTCCGATGCGGCGGTGTTGTTGTTGGATGTCTCTGCGCCCCCTCACACCTGGTATTTCTTGCGGTAGGCGAGGGGAGAGATGCCGGCGTGTTTTTTGACGAGGATGCTGAGGGCGGACTGGTCGCGGACGCCGACTCTTTCGGCGATTTCGGACATCCCGAGTCTTGTGGAAACCAGCAGCTCCAGCGCCATCCGCGCGCGCCTGGCGCGGATTTCGCGGGCAGGGGTGGTGCCGAGGGAATGCTCGAATTTTAACTCGAGGGTTTTGCGGCTGACGCCTGTGTGGTGCGCAAGGGCATCGACATGGATGTCGCGGCGCAGGTTGTCGCGCAAAAAGGCGAGGGCGCGGGCCACCACGGGATCGTCCACGGCAAAGATATCCGAGGAGAGGCGGTGGACGACGCCGACCGGGGGAACGAGGGTGCGCAGGGGCGGGGTGTAGCTGGAATCCTCCATCATGCGGGCGAGCATTTCCGCCGCGTTGAAGCCCACCTGTGTCGCGTTGGTGCGCACACTGGAGAGTTGCGGAAAACTCAGCGAACAAACCTGCAGGTCGTTGTCGACGCCAATGACCGCGACGTCATCCGGAACGCGCAACCCTTGTTTCATAATGATCTCCAGGACCTCGCGCCCGGTGACATCGTTGCAGGCAAAGATCGCAAGCGGTTGAGGAAGGGGCTGCAGCCATTCGGCAAACTCCGCCTCTTCATTGCGCAAGACATCCTCCGAGCGGTACACGGCGGCGGGTCCGAATCCGTGGCGGGCGAGTTCGTCTTGAAAACCCTCGATCCGTTCATTCGCAAACAGACGCTTGGCCAGACCCGCGGCGGCGAAGCTGCGAAATCCACGCTCGACAAACGCGGCGGCGGCCGCCGCGCCGATAGCATGGTCGTCGGGTGTGACGGTCGGCAGGCAGGGTGGTTCGGTTCCGCCGTTGGACACGTTCACAAGGGGGATCCCGCGCGGAAAGGGTGCCGCATCTTTCGGCGAGCGAACGCGCCCGATGACGCCCTCCCACGTCTCCAGGTCGGGGGGGAGTGAGGTCTGCCACGGACGGAACCAACATTCCCAAGCCCCATGGGTGTGCTGGTAGCGGGCAATTCCGTCGAGGATGGAGCGGCCGTAACCGAAATGGGTCTCGACCAGTAAAATCACACGTTTGCGCGCGATAACTGCCATTGTTCCGACGTCCATCGTCAGCATTCAATCGCTTTACGCAAATCCAAAAAACTTATACGGGAAATCGCGTAGATGTTTCAGTTTCAAAAGGGTATCATTGGCTTCCAATCTCATCTTCTAACCCAAAATAGCTATGTCTAGACAAACCAAGATCCTCACGGGTGCCGCATTCTTTGCGTCCGCCGCCATACTCCCCCTCGGCGTCCATGCGCAGATCGTGATCCCCACGACGGGGACATTCAACACCAATGATGAACCAACATTGGTCAATGTCCCGGCAGATGAACGCTCTGCCAATTATACCGAGTACACGCCCTTCTTTACCAATGTGGCAGCTCAACATTCGGCTGGCCTGGGCGGCAGACTTATGCTGGACGATTTGAGCGGCGCGATGACCTCTTATCAGATCACTTTCGGTGATTTGCGCCTGAATGGAACTGCTGAATCCCGCAACGTCTCTACGGGTGATGTGATATCGAACCAGCCTTCTTTTAGGGGAGGTGATGCAGGTAGGCCGGCCATGTCAGGAAACAACGCTCTGGCCCTTGGGTATGATGCTCAGAATGTGACCTTTTCCACGACATTCAATCTTGGTTCCGTGACCACCGCTACGGGAGATCCTACACCCGACACCTACAGTGTCAATAGCTTCGGCTTCTTTTGGACTGGCAATTCGAATCGAACAGTGAGTCTTTCATATACCGCCGTGTTTGATAATGGCTCGGAGACTTCAGGCTCCTTCAATCACGCTTTCGATCCTGATGGCCATAGGTGGCTCGGTGTCACAGCGCCTCTTGGAAACTCCATTGAGTCGTTCACGGTGACCGCCGTGGGGGGAGACACACGTTTTCCGGTTATCAATGATATCGCCTTCACGGTCATCCCTGAGCCCCGCGTTTACGCCGCGCTCTTCGGGCTCTTCGCCCTCGGCTTTGTTGTCTGGCGTCGCCGCGTCCGCCGTTGATTTTTGGACACACCCTGATTCAGAAGCTTCCTTCCGCCGGGCCACCGGGCAATCACTTGCCAGGGGCGCGGCAAGGCTTTGTCGGCTTCGACTTTTTGCGTGTCGTAGGGGTAGCAGACTGCTGCGAAGTAGAGCCCATGGGGCCAGGCTGGAAAGGATTTCGCGGGGCTGGCATGACCCCACATCCGGTTCCACTATTGCAGCAGCGCGCCACGCTGGGCCTCGGGGGCGCTCCCCGGCTGTGATCGCGCAATCCGTCGAGATCGTGGCGAGGCGGTTCGAGGCAGAGCAGAGCATCGGTGTCCCAACTGTTCAGAATGCCGACAACGGCTTTGTCATCTGACTCCCGGAGTTCGGCGTGACACAGGTGCATCGCCCGCGATCCGGATAGAGGTTCCACGCCGCATCCAACTCCAGGCCCAGACTTCGGAAACCCCCTGCTTCACATCCCACATGGTCGCCGAGGCCGCTTCGCTGAGAATGAGCGGCACCCATGCGCTGGTGCCGTAGAAGAGCTTCATTCACCAATCTTTCTGCGCGCGCATGGCGACTACGGTGTTCCCCACCTCCCGCCCGTCCCCCGGTTTTCCAGGAGCCAGGATCTGGTCGGACACGCGCCCGCGCCGCCGCAAGAGCAGACCGCGCCGCGCCAAGCGCTGTGTCAAATCGTTCTCCTGCCGGAGAGCTACCTCCGACATTCGCCTTTGCGGGTCAGGTAAGCAACCGTTTTCCCGCGCACGCATACCTCGATCGGCTCTCCACCATCCCGCACCGACTGCACATACTTGGAGAGGTGCGTTTTCAGTTCGCCGATCTTTACTTTCATTCGACCAAGTTAGTCTAAATCAAATGGGCTTGTCAACCAAGTCTGGGACCGCGCTTTCGGTTCGATAGTCCCCCGTTGTTTTGCCCGCCTCATGGCGCGGCAAACTTTCCGTTTTTGGCATTTAAACCATTCGCCGCCGAAACTCAACCGGCGGGAGGATGGGAATGCCCCGGTAAGCTCCAAGCGGCAACAGATGCTTTTTGTCCCCGCTCACAATGGCATCGGCCTGCGCCGCAAGCGCGCATTCGAGCACCAATTCATCGAAGGGATCGGGTGTCGCCCCTGTGGCCCGCTCGACCGGAAACACCATTTCTGCACTCGCGCGGAGCAAAGCGACCCAGTCCACGTGCAAGCGGTCGCCGTAATCCGGAAGTAATTCCTCAAATGTTTCTTCGTATTCGGTCAAAAGCGGAGGGCTGATCGCGGCACGCACGCGGCCGGTGGCCCATGCCGCGAGGCAGTCGAAGGGAGGCCCCCGCCAAAAACACGCGCTCACCACGACGTTCGTGTCGAAAACCACCCTCATCCTCGATCGGCTCGCCGACGCACGCGCCCGATGGCGGCATCCACGGCGCGCTCATGCTCTTCCGCATACTCGGGCAGCTTTCGTCCTTCCTTTAACAGACGCCGAATCCGCGCGGTGTCCAAGGGTTCCGGTTTCCGCAGCACGATCATCCCCCCCGAATAACCCACCTCCAATTCATCACCGGGGGCGATCCGCGCCATGGTCCGCAGCGACTTTGGGATGACCATCTGGCCTTTGCTCGATACCTTGGTAAGCATGAAGTAAGAAAAAACTTACTTCTCGTCGGTTGTCAACACCCACCGGCCCAGTGCGCCACCCGTTGATCTGAGTTCGAAGCGTTCGCAAGATGAAAGGGGCTACCGGGGAACCTCACTGTCCGGTCGACGGCGAAGGCACGGGGAAGGGGAAATCCCAATCTTCCCGGCCGCTCGGAAACTGGCAGAGGTTGCGGCTCTTCATGAGGGCAAAGCCGGGCGGTATCGCCGCTCCGAAGGGCCGCTCCCAAACGGCATTGCCGATCCGAAGACCGACGCCCGAGTCGATGGATTCGATCGGCGGGGACGCCCCCTTCTGCAGGGTGGCGACGGTGTAGATATGCTGCAGCTCGCGGCCTCCACCGAAGACGGCGCGAACATAAGGCCGCCCCGGATAATCGATGCGGTCAGCCCCGAAGATGCGGTAACTGCCAGGGGCGCGTCCGCAAATGATTTCGTCGGGCTCGTGCCCGAGGAAACGCACCTGCATGCGGGCTCCATCCGCAGCATAGAGGTCGAACCCGCGCTCAACGATCTCGCACCTCAGTTCCGGAGCGAAGAGCTGGGTCCACCACCATTTACGGCCGGGCTGGTGCTCCAGCAGGTCGAAGCGGGCCAGCATCAGCGGGTTCTGTCCGGTGGCCCAGCGCACGGAGACGTAGCGCTCGTGGTAGCTCCGCGAGCACTCCCGCAAGTCCATGGCCATCCGCGCCTCCTGCTCGTTTACCTCATCCCAGATGAGCAGGCCATGGTTTTGGGATTTCTCCCGCCACTCGGATTCGGCGGCGCAGACCGTGCTTTGCCATTCGGGAAGGGCTTGGCCGTTGCCGCCGCCGAGGATCCAGTCGTGGTTCAGG
>SLLG01000209.1 GCA_007134215.1 Opitutales bacterium
CATCGTCGTTTAGGTCGGTGTATAAATTGAATGAAAGCCTACCGTCGCCGATACTCAGGCTATCGGTCGTCGCGTCGTCGGAAAAATCGATCGCATACGTGCCATCAACCCCGAAGACGACGGTGTCTTCTTCGCCGGGCGAACCTTCAGGGTCCCATCGGACGGCATCGTCAAAATCACCGGTGACCGCTTCTTTCCATTGCCGAGTCACCGGGCCTTCTTCAGCCGCGACAACGAGCAGGCCCTCACCATAAAGTGCGTCGAGATCCCATTCCAACCCTTCGGCAAGACCCGGGAGATTCAACTCGGCGAATGTGCCGGTCAAATCGTGGCCCGGTTGCCAGTTCAGAATCTGGAAGCTGTCGCCGGCCTCTGGCTCGAAGCCGCCGGCGAGGTTCACTTCGAGAACTCCACCGATGTCGCCGCTCGCCGGCCCGAGGCGGATGTCGCCACCTTCGACATCGAGCGCGCCGTATTGGCCGAGCGAGCCGTCGGCGCCGCCGAGGACGATCAAAAGCTCGCCGGGAGAGTCGAGGACAAGATTTCCTTTGATGCTCATTACGCCGAGTCCCGTCGTATCATCGCCGGGACGAAGCGTGCCGAGGCACTCTACGTCGGCCTCGACGACGCCATTCCCATCAAGGCCGCCGGTGTTCCAGACAGTCAAAACATCGGCAAGCAGCAGCCCGCCATCGTTGACGGTGACCGCCCCCTGGCCGCCGGCTCCATCCTCGGAGCCGCCGATGTAGAGCGACTCGGTGATGCCCCAACGCGAGCCCACGCCCGTAACTGTCGCCGAGCTTGTCGATTGCGATGAACTGGCGATTCTCGATTGCGCGCTTGTCATGGTCGCCCCGTCTTCAACGGTCAGTGTCCCGTCCCCGAAGACGCCGACGTCAACCATCCCCTCGCTCTGCCAGATCGAATCGGCGCCCGTAATCGTTACGATTCCTTCGGATGAAGTCGCATTGCCGATACGCACGATAGCTGAGTCGGTGTCCAGCGTGCTTCCGCCGAGGACGGTGAGGATTCCCGAACCTTCGGCCCCGATATTCGACGCTGATTGCATATTTAGGATGGCTCCGTCGGCTAGGGTCAGCTCGCCTGTGGCGCTGGTGGGGTTTTGGCCAAGCACGACGTAACGCGCAAAAATCGTTCCACGCCTGACCTTCAGGTGGGAATGCGTGCCTGCATTATAGCCGATAACGAAAGGCGGCGGGAACTGGTTGGTGATCGTGTAAATATGAGCCTCAAATTCTTCATCGCCCGCCGACTCGGTGAACAGGTCGAATGTCACAGTCGCCCCATTGCCAACAAAGAGTCCTCCGGTAGATGTGGGGGCATCGAATCCGACTGGGTTTTCAAGCTCAATTTCCATCTCGAAGATCGCATTGTCACCCGACTCTGGTGGGCCCGATGGAACCCAGTTCCCGGGGTTTTGGAAATCCCCGCCGCTCGAGTTGCTCCAGTGGTAATCGCTCTCGTCCTGGCCCTTGGCGAGAGGCGTCCCCGCGAGAATCAAACAAAGACCCGCCGACAGTGTTCTCCGCAGCAAATTTCGTATTAATCGAGTAAAAACAGGTCGTGTTGGACATTTCCGCCATTGCCTGTAAAAGAGGAGCGATGAAGCTGTAGTAACGGTTTCTTTCATTTGGATTAGAGAGCGACGCATATTGTTCATTTTGATATCCTGTTCTTGGCCTTCATCCGGAGCGTGGAAAACGGAGGAATTCTCGCCGCATCCATGCCGCACGGGCAGGAACCGCAGAGGTGGTGGATTCCGGAATCAGCCTTCGTTACCTGAAGATAGAAGAGAGAGATGCAGACCGAGGTGAAGAGATTGTGAAAGGAGAAACAAGGTCAGTATTTTAGCAAATCCCGTCACGTGCGTCTATTGCCCAAAAGTATGAAATCAGCCCGCATTCGGAGAATTTCCGTTGCCATGCCCATGCTCCACAGCGGATAGTGAAAATCGCTGCGGCGTTTCAGGCCATCCTATGCAAACCAAAGGCCGCGCCCTCTCCAAATGCCTGCGCCAACGATCAACGCCACGGAGCCGGAAGCGTCCGAACGAACGCGCGCGGAAAACGTGTGCCCGACCGCGCTCGACTGTACCGCGGGTCCGGCGATGGCGCGCCTGCACGGTGTCGACGGATACCGCGCCTATCTGCGTGCCGCACGCACCCTACTGGACCGGTATTTCAATTTCGCCCACCTCAGCCTGAGCCTTGCGCCGTTCGAAGGCGGCGGTCCTGCCGGAGGTCTCCGCGTCCGGACGCGGCGGGGAACCGGTGACTACTTCGGGCCGCGTTTGCCGTTTGTCGGCTTGACGTCCGCCCTTGCGGGGCCAACCGCCGGCGGGGTCCTCGTCCTTGCGGAACCCGGGAAGGCAGGCGCCGGGCGAACCCACCTCTGTTTCCGCTTCAGCGAAAACGGGAGGGTGCGCGCCGCGCTTTTCGTGCACCGCGTGCCACAGGCCTTCCGCGCTGTGGAAACATCACACGACACGACAGGTATCCTGCACGGCCACCTGAGCGCCGCGTTCCTGCGTGTGCGCCGCCTCGAGGCGGAGCGCGCGACAACCATGGCAATGAAAAAAGCGCTCCAACCGCTTCCGGCGGCGCTCGTCCTCCTCGACGCCACGGGTTCGGTCTTGTTTTTCAGCCCTGCGGCGGCACGGATCAACAACGCGTGGCGCACCGCCGGGCGCGAACCGTATTCCGGCGCTTCCCTTTCGATCCAATCACTGGAACTTCCGGACGAAATTCTCGATTGTGCGGCACGCATCGCGCGGCGCGATACGAAGGCGCGCCGCCTTGTCACCCGGCACACGGGCGGGCACTTACGTGCGACAGTGCGCCGGATGAGCCGGAATCCACCGCTAGTTCTCGTCGAATTCACGGGTGGCACGCAATCGCCCAACTCACCTTTGCTCTCAAACCGTAATCCCGCATTCTTCCACGCGCTCGCAAAACTAACGCCTGCGGAACGTCAGGTCCTCGCCCTGCTCCTCGAGGGCCGGTCCAACCGGGAGATGGCAGTTCTCTTGAAAAAATCAGCCCACACGGTTAAAACACAGTTGCGTTCCGCGCGCTTTAAGTTGGGCGGGCTGTCCCGCCGCGAAATCATCCGGACCTACGCATGAAGCCAACCCGTCATCCGAGTATCCGCGTTTGCGAGACCGGCATCACTGAACACAACGATGCCCTCATCGACCTTCATCGTTGCCAAGATTTCAACGAACTCACGAGGCATTGCCGCCGTATCGCATTCGAATGTCTCGGCGCGCGCGTAAGCCTATCCCACTTTCCGCATCATCCGGTGACAATCGCCCATGCGGGCAACGCCCGAGATCAGTCGCAGCAGAACTGGTGCATCGATTCGGCCAAAGCATTGCGTATACGGGCGTGGCTCGACCCGCCGGTGGCGCATTCCGGGTCGGGTGGCGTCTGTTGGAGAAGTGTTCCGCAGGGCAAGGAAAACCCGCGCGCTCCCGGAAGCACGCAACCGGAGGAAACAGCGCTGCTTTTCGGAAGGGCAGCTGAGTTCTCGGGAATTCTCATCCTGCGGAAAGCCCGATGGGCGCAGGAAGGCCGTGGCAAGGACATCGGCCACCTGCGCGCACTCCATCAACACCTCGCCGCGGCACTCCAGCGGATACAAGACAAAACGAAAGATGACGCCCTCCGCTCCGCTCTCGCCGCCCTCCTCCAACGCACAGGCCATCCCTTTCTCGTTCTCGACTGGGAGGCGCGGGTATTGTTCGCTACCTCGGCAGCCCGCGCAATCCAGAGTGTTTGGCCCAAAAAAAGCCGTGCGGAAACCGGCAACGATCAGCCCGCATCCGACATCCTTGCCTTCATTGAGTCCCGCAAAAAACGCTGGCACGCGAACCCGTCCCGCTACGCCCTTTTACACCGAAGAATCTGGATACATGAATGTCCTTCCCGGAAGCACTGGAAAGCGAAACTCAGTCTCCTCCCGTGCCGCGTGCATCATCCGCATGCCATGCGTTTTCTCGTTGAGTTTGCAGTGAGCGGAGACAACAGCGCAATCGAGAACCGCAGGTCAGCCGACCGGAAACCGAAACCGTCTCACCCCCTTCTCAATCCGGCGGAGATTGCGCTCCTTTCCACATTCTCTGGTGAAACCAACCGCGAACTCGCCCGGCGGGTCGGCAAGAGCATCCATACCGTCAAGCGGCAACTCTCGTCCATTTACCGCAAAACCGGTGTGACCAACCGCTATGAGTTGCTCGCATACCTGAACAGGATCGGCAAGAATCCACCGCAGCAGCACAAGAGGTAAGCCGTCAGGAGAGGTCCCTCCATTTTCGTCACATCGATTCCGGTAAATCGGCAAACCCGAAAAAAAGAGTTGACATCCGTGCCCGACGGATGATAACGAAAAAGATTATTCAAGCGCTCGATGGTTGGTCTCACCTGGTCTCACCTGAGTTCCGCGGGATGGTTTGCATCCTTCAGTGCGGCGCGAGCGCGGATGCAGTTGCGATAGAACGCCCTATAGGAGAAACCCATGAAAACAGTGCCGTTCGCGTTTGGAATCCTTGCCTGCGCATGCGCGACTGCCGCGTGGAGCGGCTTTCCGCTCGGGAATCCGCTCTTCGCTCCGCCCCCGGAGCGGGCTCCGGAACCGACGAATCCTGTGACGAGCCCTGACAACCGGTTCCCGGAACTCCGGACAACCACCGGAACAGCGGGACCGCCGCGCGGCGGCTCAACTATCGTTTACGTCGATTCCACGGTCTGGACAGCCTCGACTGTTCCCGGCGAATTGCGCAAATGGGTCGATGAAGTCGTCGTGCTCGCTCCTGACCGCGACGGGGTGCGGCAAATCGCGGCGGATCTCGCCGCGCGGCGAGGCGTCGCCGCCGTGCATATACTTTCGCACGGTGCGAGCGGCGTGTTGGCGCCGCTGGGCAACGCCGCATTGACGCTGGGTAATGTGGAGGAATACGCCGGCGATCTTGCGCGGATTGCGGACGCGCTGCAACCCGGCGCCGATCTGCTGCTCTGGGGATGTGACGTGGCAGCGGGCGGAGGCGGACGGCTTGTCGACCGTATCGCGGCGCTGACCGGTACCAACGTGGCCGCCTCCACCAACGCCACGGGCACGGCGGCGCTCGGAGGGGACTGGATCCTTGAATACGCAACCGGCCGGATCACAGCCGACAATCCTCTCGCAACACTCGATCCGCCGCTCCTCCTCTCACACTTCCGCTCCGGCACAATGTCGTGGGAGCCGGTTTTCGATGCGGACGGCAACCCGACCAACACGGTGACGATCCGAATCGATGTCGCCTATCGGCGAACCTACGGGGTCTCGTCCTTCCGGCAATGGGAGAACCCCGACAACAGCAAACTGCCGGGCGATATCCTCGTCTACCAAAGCCTGAACGTCGGTGGCAATGTGTCGGTGCCTCTCGCGTATCTGATCACTTCAGTGAACATTCAGGAAGACTGGCTATACGGAGTTGCCCATGTCACCCACACGTTTCCCGGGCCCGGCACGCACATGGCATGGCTGGAAAGCTGTTGCCGATTGAGCGGACTGCAAAACGCCGCCAATTCAAATTACCGGCTGGAAACGCTCATCCACATAGGTGAAGGAGAGAAATCGCCGGTTTCGAGCATGCCCCCGGTGGTGCAAATGCCATGGGGAGGCGTCACCTCGCTCCAGATACCGCATGCCCACCCCGATGGAAACGAGGTGCGGTTCCGGTTCGCCGGCCCCGCGGAGGCCGGCGCGGGCCACGTCCAGCCACCCGATTTCGCGGTCTCTCCGTCCGGGCTGGTCACATGGGACACGACGGA
>SLLG01000096.1 GCA_007134215.1 Opitutales bacterium
GCGGCGGCCCGGCGCATCGCCGCCGCCAGCGCGTCGCGCTCCGGTTCGCCCAGCAGCCCCAGCTGCCGCGTGATACGGCAAACACAGTGGAACGCCGCGCGGTGGGAACTCTTGATACGCAGATGGTAAGCCATGATTCCGGGAACCCTAATCTGTCCCCCGTCGAACGCAAACTCAAAATACAACTCATAGCTAAAAAATACAATTTACTAACTCACAAATAAAATTTTTGACGCGGGGAGTCGACTGGATTCGGGGGTGCCTCCGCGCGTTCTTGAGGTTATTTCTTTTTCGAGGATCTATTTCGAGGGATCTCCGAGGATCGGGATCTCCGAGGATCTCATCTCCGATCCGATCTCCTCTCACTCGCTCGCTCCGCTCCGTTCGCGCCGCGCCGTCGGGGGCGCGCTATGTTGCGGCTTTCGGCGAAGGCGTCTTGAGCGGAGGAAAAAACTGGGGCGAAGCGCTCCGCGGGATTAGTTGCCGGACAAATTCGCGGAGTGTGCTGCCCCGGGGAGGTGTATCTTGAAGAGCGAGGCGGCGTTGCGCCAGTAGATGAGTTCCTTGAGGGCGGGCGCGAGCTTGAGGGATTTCATGAACTTGACGTAGGACTCCATGGATGAGATGGGCCAGTCGGTGCCGTAGAGAAGGTAGTTGGGGTCGCCCGCGAATAAGATCATCTCCTTCAGTTGCTTGTGCATGAATTTCTGGTACTTCGAGGTGAAATCACCGAGCACGAGTCCGGAGATATCGGCGTGGGCGTGGGTATTCTTGTAGACGACCTCCATGCAGTCGCGTATCCACGGATTGCCGAGGTGGCAGACGACGAGTTTCAATTCGGGGAAATCCACAGCGACATCGTCGACGTTGAGCGGGTGGGCGTAGCGCAGTTTGGCGGACTTCGCATAGGTGTCGCCGGTGTGGATCATGACCGGGACGTCGAATTCGAGGGCGAGGTCGTAGAGCACGCGGCAGCGCGGATCGTAAGGATAGAAGGGCTCGTATCCCGGATACAATTTTAAGCCCTTCACTCTCCCGTCGCGAAGAAAATCGGCGAGTTCACGCAGGTCGCGCTCCTTGTAGCCAATGTAGCTGACCCCGGCGATGACACCGAGGTTCGGGTAATTTTCCGTCACTTCAAGCACTTTGGAGACGGAGGGCCGGTGTTTGTTGACCTTATAGGAAGTCAGGACGAGTGCGTAGTCGACACCGTTGCGTTGCATCGTTTCGAGCAACTCGTCCCGCGTCTTCTCCACAGGCTTGGCGGTGGATTCGTCGTAGTTGTTTAGGTGGGTGTGGACATCTATGATCATGGTTTAGCAGAGACGGTAGTGCGTGCGGAATTGACTTGAAAACGGAGTCCGCACCGTAACGTGCCGGCGTGATCGACCGGTGCGTACGGATGGTCTGGTGCCTACCCGAGGATCGCGGCGAGGATGTCGGTTTTAACGGGGGCTTCGTGGGCGACTTTTTCGATGCGCAGTCGGCGGACGCCGCCCGGGGTTTCCCACTCGATTTCATCGCCTTCGGCGAATCCGAGGATGCCGGTGCCGACGGGGGCGAGGATGGAAAGGCGCTGTCGGGAGGGGTCGGCGTGTTCGGGGAGGGTGAGGACCCATTCCTCGACTTCGCCTGTTTCGAGGTCGCGGAGGGACACGCGCGAATGGAGCGCGACGACATCGGGCGGCAGTCCGTCGGTGTCGACGACGGTGGCGCGGTTGAGTTCACCTTCGAGCTTGTGGAGGGAGACGGGTGTCTTTTTCGCGGCACGCAGTCGCTCGGCGACAAGCTTCTGCAGTACCTGAAGGTCTTCGCTGGTGATATAAATGGGTTTCATGGAGAGAATCCTTTCGTTGTGTGTGAATATTTTTGAGAAAAAAGCCGGAGCTGAAGCGCGACCGGTGAACGAAGGGACGGGAGAGCGGGGCAATCGTCCGGATTCTTCGCTTCGCTGCATTTGCAGAGGGCGTGCTCCGGCGGTGCGCCGCCGGATGCCGCCTTGTCGCCGGACACACCCCGCGGTCAACCGGTACACCCGGTAAAGCCGAAACCCTCGCCGGGATGTATCCTGCCGGGCGGCTTCAAAAGTATGCGGGTAGCGGTAGTGAGGTTCATTTCCTAAGTCTCTCGCAGTTTGCACCCATACATCCGTTTTGTCGAGTAAAATCGTCATAGATACCTGGCCGCCATCGACGAAAAAGAAGGACCGGTGCCGCCGGGCACCGGTCCTTCCAGGGTAATCCCTCGTACCCCCAATCCTCAGCGCCGTGCGCGCAGGCACGGCGGATCTGTTTCGGGAAGCAGGAGGCTCCTTTCCGCGGCGAGGCGCGACGCCGTCCTTTTGTTATGTAACACTTGCGGCGCCGGGCGCCGGCGGTTCTTCCGCTTGCCACAGGGGGGCGGGTGGATGACGTTCGGCACATGGCGGAATGGCTGAAAGAGACGGGCGTGTTTCTGGGGGAGAACCCGGTGCTTTTGCTGTTCGCGGTGATCGCGCTTGGATTTTTGCTGGGCGAGGTGCGTTTTCCGGGTGGTCTGCGTTTCGGGGTGGCGGCGGTGCTGTTTGTCGGGTTGGGTGCGGGCTACGCGTGGCCGGAGACGGTCTTTCCGCCGGTCATCGCGCCGCTCGGTCTGGCGCTGCTGGTATACTGCCTCGGATTGCAGGCGGGGCCCGGATTTTTACGCAGTTTCCGGAGCGAGGGAATGGCGCTGAGCCTGTGCCTCGCCGCGTCGGTCGGCGTCCTCGTGGCAGGCTGCCTGTTTCTGGTTTTCGGACTCGGCGCGCCGCCCGCCCTCGCGACGGGGATGTTCGCGGGCATATCGACGAACACGGCGGCGCTCGGGGCGGCGGGGGAGGCGGCCCAGCAGCTCGGGGCCGATGCCGACGCGGCCAACCAGATCATCCTAGGCTACGCCTTGCATTATCCCATCGGGATCGCAGCGACGCTGCTCCTTCTGCATGTGCTCGTGACGCGTTTCCCGCCGCGCGACGAGGCACCGCGCGACGAGGGCGCCCCGCCGTTGCCGCAAACCTACGAGGTGGAAAAGACGCGCCCCGGCGGTTCACCGTGGACCGGGGCTTCGCTCGCGGAGGCCGCGGAACTGGCGCTCTCGCGCTACGAGGACGCGGAGGGGCGCATCGATTTCGTGCATCCCGGGACGGTTCTCGCGCCGGGCTGCCGCGTTGTGGCGATCGCGCGGTCGGAGGGGCACCGGAAGATGGAGGCGCTCGTCGGGCGAGTGAGCGACGCGCCTTTGCAAGTGCGCTGGGAAGGCTTTGAGAAGGCGCGCTTCTTTGTCTCGCGCAAGGAGGTGGTGGGCATTCCCTTGCGCGAGCTGCGGCTCGATGAGCGCGGCATCGTCATCAGCCGCATCCGGCGGGGTGATGTCGAACTGCCGGTGGCGGGAAACACGCGCCTGCAACTGGGTGACCGCGTGCGCGCCGTCATCCGCAGCGGGCAGGAGGCGGATGTCGCGGGTATTTTCGGCAACTCTCTCACGACGTCGACAGAGAGCGGCTACATGAGCTTTGTCGTCGGGATCATCGCGGGCATGGTGCTGGGGCTCGTGCCGCTGCCGTTGCCGTTTTTGGAGTCGCCCTTGCGGCTGGGGGTGGCGGGGGGCGCGCTTGTCGCGGGCCTCGTCCTCGGGGCGCGCGGCCGCACCGGCCCCCTCGTGTGGCACCTGCCCATCACGGTGAACCTCACGCTGCGGCAGACAGGGCTGCTCTTCTTTCTCGCCGGGGCGGGCCTTCAGGCCGGGGCCGGACTGGAGGCGGCGTTGCCGCATGCGGAGGCGGTCTGGATGCTCTGGGGCATCGGGCTCATGGTCCTCTCGCAAGCGGTCTTTCTGGGCTCGGCGGCGCTTGCCTTCCGCGGACGCACAGGCTTCCTCCTCGGCGCCCTCTCCGCCATGCAGACCCAGCCCGGCGCCCACGCCTACTCCCTTACGCGCGCCTCGGCCCACAGCGTGAACAGCGCCTACGCGGCGATCTACCCGCTCGCGCTCATTCTCAAAATCATCCTCGCCCAGTTGCTCGTGCTGACGATTTGAGGGGCGGCCGTCTTTCTGAGACGCATGCGACCGTAGCGAGCAGCATTTGGTTGAAAAGATGAAAAATTGTAAATCCCTTGTCCGGCTGGGGGTATAGGATGCGTGGAGTGCCGCCCGGCGAGGGGCACAATTGCATCGACCCCCGTGCTGGACGTGGTTGGAGTCATCGTCGTTTTTGCGTTTTGTGCCATGGCGAGAACGAAACCGTTTCTAATCCTTCAACTCCGGCCCGAAACGGCAGCGGCGGACGAAGAGTATGTGTCGATGCTGCGTCGGGGAGACCTCGAAGCTTCGGAGACCGTGCGTATCCGCCTGGATAGGGAAGACCTGCCGCAGCCGCTCGGCCTCGATATGTTCTCTGGCGTGATCCTCGGGGGCGGGCCTGGTTGCGTGAGCGATCCGCCGGAGAAGAAGGCCCCGGTCGAGGTGCGCATGGAGCAACAGTTGCTGGCGCTCATGCCGGCTGTGACCGGGCTGGACTTTCCGTTTCTGGGCTGTTGCGCGGGGATCGGCATCCTCGGGCGGCATCTGGACGCGCCGGTTACGCGCGCCCGCTATGCCGAGCCGGTGGGCGGGACGGAATGTTCGCGGACGGACGAGGGTCGCCACGATCCTTTGTTGGCGGGCGTGCCGGACCGGTTTCCGGCCCTCGTCGGCCACAAGGAAGCCCTCGACGCCCTGCCGTGCGGCGCGGCACACCTCGTCACATCGCCGCGTTGTCCGTTCCAGATGATCCGCCACGGGCGAAACGTCTATGCCACGCAGTTTCATCCCGAATCGGATGGCGACAGCTTCGAGTTGCGCATCCGGATTTACGCGCACCACGGATATTTCGACCCATCCGAGGCCAATGAACTTATCCGCCGCGCTCACGCCGTCGATGCGGAAGCGTCGGGCAGGGTGCTCGCGAATTTCGTGGAGCGCTACCGGAAAGCCCTCTGAATTCTTGTTTTCCGCGCGGCTCCCGTGTGGGTAACGAACCACCGGGCTCCCCCCGCGGGCAGGTCGCTTTCGCTTGTTTTTCCGTTAAGTGTACTTTTCTATCTGTCGCGCATGAAGCGAGGGACGACCATGGGCTGCATCAGCCTTGAGGCTTACAGCGGCAGTGGCTGCGGGAAAACGGCGGGGGCCGGAGGGCTATGACTTCGCCCCGGATTGCTGTCGCCGCGCGCGGGGCGCGTGAGGCAGAGCGGTGGCTTGAGCTTTTGCGCGGCGTGCCGGGGTTTGCCGCCGTGCCGACGGTGTTTTCCGGAAGCACGGCGTTCGAGGAGGCGGTGGCAGACGCGGACGGTGAAGTGCGCGTGGTCGTGGTGGATTCCGCGCTTCTCCACGGGGACGGGCGGGAGCGCGTCGGACGGTTTTGGGAGGTGGAACCGGGCGCGGGTCTTGTCGTCCTTTGCGACGCGGGCGACGCGGACCTCGGGGAGGCGCTGCTCTGTCTCGGGCCGGTCGACTACCGTATGAAAGACGCGCTCGACGCGGACGAGTTGAAGCGGGCCGTGCTCTACGCGGCGGACCGGGCACGGGCGGCGGCAAAAGCGCATTGCAGCGACGCGCGTTCGCGCGAACTTTTTGATTCGAATCCGCTTCCGATGCTGATCTACGACCTGGCGTCGCTGCGGATCCTTAGCGCCAATACCTCTGCCGCCGAGCACTTCGGGTATTCCCGCGAGGAACTGCTGGAACTGACGCTCGAGGACCTTCACCCGGCGGACGAACAGGAGCGGTTGCGCGAGAACGTGGAGGGAGTGACCGAAGGCCGGGACGACGCCGGCTTGTGGCAGCACCTGCGGAAGGACGGTTCTCTGCGGTTTGCCCGCATAACGTCTCACACGATGCATTTCGAGGGACGGCGGGCGGAGATTGTCCTCATCCACGATGTCACGGAAGAACGGGAGGCACGCAACGAGCTGATGCGCTCGACGGCGCTCCTGCGAATCGCCGGCGAAATGGCGAAACTAGGCGGTTGGCATGTGGATGTAAGCGGAGACCGTGTCCTCTGGTCCGACGAGACGGCGGCTATCCACGGGGAATCGCCCGGGCACTCGCCTGCGGTGGACGATGGCATCCGCTATTATGCCCCGGAATACCGCGGGGCCATCCGCGCCGCATTCGAAGCGTGCATGCAGAGCGGCGAGTCCTACGACCTCGAACTGGAGATAATTAACGCGGCGGGCAAACGCGTATGGGTGCGCGCCATCGGCGAGGCGGTCCGCGACGAATCCGGGCGGATCACCGGTGTGCACGGTGCCTTTCAGGACATTTCCGTGCAGAAGGCCGGCGAGGCGGAGGTAAGGAAACTCGCGAGCCGGCTGTACAGCACCCTCGAGAGTATCACGGATGCTTTTTTCACGCTCGATCCGGAGTGGCGTTTTTCCTATGTAAACGCCGAAGCGGAGCGCTTGCTTCGGCGCCCCCGCACGGCACTTCTCGAGCGGAACGTCTGGACGGAGTTTCCCGAAGCGGTCGGCTCCACCTTCGAGCGTGAATACCGGCGCGCCGTCGAATCAAACGTCACTGTCGGATTCGAGGAGTATTTTCCGCCGCTGGATACATGGTTCGAAGTGAGGGCATACCCTTCCCACGAGGGACTTGCCGTGTACTTCCGTGACATAACGCTGCGGAAGTATCAGGAAAGACTGCGCCTCGGGGAAACGGAAATTCTGGAGAGGATCGTGGGTGAGTCGCCGCTCGGCGGAATTCTGGAGGCGATTGCAAAGCTTGCGGACGAACTCGGGCAGGGCACCCTCACATCTATTCTGCTTGTGGAAGACGCCGAAGGCGCGGAACGCTGCCTGCGCACGGGGGCCGCCCCTGGGCTGCCCGCCGCTTTTTCGCGGGCGGTCGACGGCGTCGCCATCGGGCCCGGGGCCGGTTCCTGCGGGACGGCGGCGTATTCGCGCGAAGCGGTCGTCACCGAGGATATCGCCGCCGATCCCCGCTGGGCAGGCTACCGCGAGGCGGCGACCATCCACGGCCTGCGGGCGTGCTGGTCGTGGCCCGTGATCGACGCCTCCGGCAAAGCGGTGGCGACGGTGGCCATGTACCGCAGGGAGCCCGGCGCCCCGGACGAATGGGCACGCGAGCTGGCCGGGCGCATCGTCCACCTTGTCAGCGTTGCAGTGGACTCCCGCCGCCGCGCCAAGGCCCTCCGGGAGAGCGAGGCGCGACTGGCGGAGCAGGCCGCTTTGCTGGACAAGGCGACGGACGCCATCCTCACCCGCGATCTAGACCATAATATTCTGTTTTGGAACAAGAGCGCGGAGCGGCTCTACGGCTGGACGGCGGAAGAGGCGGTCGGGCGCTCCGGAAAGGAATTACTCTACCATGAACCGGCGGACTTCCTTGCTGCCACGCAAACCGTCATGGAGAAAGGAGAATGGCGCGGGGAAATCCGCCAATATACCAAGGCGGGCACGCGCATCACCGTGGAGGGACGCTGGACGCTCGTGAAGGATGACTTTGGCCGGCCGAAGTCCATTCTCGCCATCAACACCGACATCACGGACCGCAAAAAGCTCGAGCAGCAGTTTCTGCGTGCGCAGCGAATGGAGAGCATCGGCACGCTGGCGGGCGGCATCGCGCACGACCTGAACAACGTGCTCTCGCCGATCATGATGGCGATGGATCTGCTTAAACTCCGCATCGAAGACCCCGGTGTGCTCGACCTGCTGGAAAACATTCGCAAGAGCGCGCGGCGCGGGGCCGACATGGTCAGCCAGGTCCTGTCCTTTGCCCGCGGCATGGAAGGCCGACGCATCGAAGTGCAGGTGCGCCATATTGTGTCGGACATCGAAAAAATCCTCGGGGAGACCTTTCCGAAGAACATTGTCGTGCGGAGCCGTTACCCGAAGGATCTCTGGACGGTCGAAGGGGATCCCACCCAGTTGCACCAGGTCCTGCTCAATCTCTGCGTGAACGCACGCGACGCCATGCCGGATGGGGGCGATCTGCGTATCACGGCGGGCAACATGGTTGTCGACGAACAATACGCCTCCATGAACCTCGAAGCCTCGGAGGGACCGCACGTGCGCATCGAGGTGGAGGACTCGGGCACAGGGATTCCGCCGGAGGTTATCGACAGGATCTTCGACCCCTTCTTCACGACAAAGGACATCGGGCAGGGCACGGGGCTCGGTCTGTCCACGGCGCTCTCGATCATCAAAAGCCACGGCGGCTTCATCCGGGTCTACAGCGATCCCGGCGTGGGCACACGCTTCCGCATCTACCTTCCGGCCTCCCTCGAGTCGACCAACGGCGACGACAGCGAGGAGGAAGAAGAGATGCCGCGCGGCAATGGGGAGACGGTCCTCGTTGTGGACGATGAAGCGTCCGTGCGGCAGATCACCCGCCAGACACTCGAAGTCTTCGGCTACAAAGTCCTGCTCGCCGGCGACGGTGCGGAGGGCGTGGCCGTCTACGCTCCGCGCCGCGATGAAATCGATGTCGTCCTCACCGACATCACGATGCCCGTCATGGACGGTCCGTCCATGATCCGTGTGCTGCGGCGGCTCAATCCGGACGTGCGCGTCATCGCCGCGAGCGGTATGGCGGCCAACGGGCGCATGGCGCGGGCCGCCGATGCCGGGGTGGAGCACTTCCTGCCCAAGCCCTATTCGGCGGACAGTCTCCTGCGCGCCATCCGCGATGTCCTCCAGGCCCGCGGCACCTGATCCGCCGACCGCCCCCGTGCGGCGGGCAAGTCCCGTTGCTCGGGGGCGGTGAGGTTTTCAGGTCTGTCGGAAGGCACTGTGCGGAACCGCCGCAGACATTCCGCGTTCCGCGTGTGGTGTGGTTCCACCGGATTCGGGGAGGATTTGCGTTGTCATCGCAACGGGGCACCATTGCGATACGTGCATACCGTGCTGGCGGGCGGTCGCGCGGATTCCTTTTCAACCGAAAGAGAAACATCTTATGGCAAGTGAAACATACGATCTTGTGGTCATCGGCGGGGGGCCGGCGGGTTACGCGGCGGCCATCCGGGCGGGCCAACTTGGCAAAAAAGTAGCGTGCGTCGAATACGAACGTGCGGGCGGCACGTGCCTCAACTGGGGTTGTATCCCGTCGAAGGCGCTTCTCAAAGCGGCGGAAATTGTCAGCCACATCCGCGAGGCAAAATCGTTCGGCATCGCCGTGGGTGAGCCGGAGGTCGATTTCGCCAAGGTCATGGGACGTTCGCGCAACGTCGCCGACCAGATGGCCAAGGGCATCGAATTCCTCTTCCGGAAGAACAAGGTGGAGTACTTTGTCGGACGGGCCCGCGTGACAGTGCCGGGAATCGTCGAAATCGTCGAAGGCCGCGACAAGGGCACTTTCTTCAAGACCGACCGGACGATGATCGCGACCGGGTGCAAGGCGCGGCGCCTGCCGGGCCTGAAGGTCGACGGCAAGCACGTCATGACCAGCCGCGAGGCCCTCGCCATGAAGGTGCAGCCAAAGTCCATCGCCATTATTGGGGCGGGCGCCATCGGGGTGGAGTTCGCTTATTTCCTCAACACGCTCGGCACGAAAACCACGCTCATCGAGATGCTCGACCGCATTGTGCCGGTGGAAGACGAGGAGATCTCGGAGGCCCTCCACCGCGCCTTCAAAAAGCAGGGCATCGACGTGCGCCCCAAAACGAAGGTCGAGAACATCAAGGTCGGCAAAGACTCCGTGAAGCTCGATCTCGTGAAAGGCGACAAACGCGAGAATCTCGAGGTCGAGACCGTGCTCCTCTCCATCGGGGTCGAAGCCAATACCGAGGGTCTTCTCTCGCCGCGCGTGCGCCTCGACATGGACCGCGGCTACATCAAAGTGAACGACCGCTATGAGAGCAGCATACCCGGAATCTTCGCGGCGGGCGACATTATCGGTCCGCCGTGGCTCGCGCACGTGGCCACCTATGAAGCCGTGCAGGCTGTAAACGGAATGTTCGGCGTCGCCAAGCCGAAACGGGTAACGACCTATCCGGGCTGCACCTACTGCAACCCGCAGATCGCCAGTGTCGGCCTCACCGAGGTCAAGGCCAAGGAGAACGGCATTAAATACAAGGTGGGCCGCTTTCCGTTCTCCGCTTCCGGCAAGGCGGTTGCGATCAACCAACCGAACGGTTTCGTGAAGCTCATTCTCGACGCGCATCACGGCGAACTGCTTGGCGCACACATCATCGGCGAAAACGCCACCGAGCTGATCGGCGAGTATGTTCTCGCGGAGAAGGCGGAACTCACGGGCGAGGATATCCACTCCACGATCCACGCCCACCCGACCATGAGCGAAGCCCTCATGGAGGCCGCTGCCTCGGCCTACGACGAAGCCATTCACATCTGACGCCGGCGGGCCGGGATTACGGTGGCACGCATCGCCGGAGCCATACCATCCGTCGGGCAACTTACCGGATTGTGCGAACGCTTTGGAGGTGGTACTTCGCCGCTTGTTCGCCGCGCACTTTTTCCCGCCTCAAACACGCTGATGCTGGAGCGGGGCTTGCGTTTTCTGTACACGTCCGCATGGATGAAGGCCGTCGACGGCTGGTGTACCAGTCAGATTCCCCCCATGTAATCAACCCCTCCCCCGCATGAAACTCCCCAATCTTCCCTTGTCCGGCTTGTTCCGGCAGACACGGATAAGCACAGCCTTCGGTATCCTCGTTTTTGGACCGGTCGCGGCGCCCGGCATTTTTGCTTCAGTTGTTCTCAACGAGTTTGTCGCCTCCAACGGATCGATTGTGGCCGACGAAGACGGTGACTTCGAGGACTGGATTGAACTCTACAACGCCGGGGACGTTCCCGTCGATTTGGAGGGGTGGGGCCTCTCGGACGATCCGGAGAATCCCTTCCGCTGGATCTTTCCGGCGGGTGCCATCGCCCCCGGTGAGTATTTGGTCGTCTGGGCGTCGGGCAAGGACCGCCGGGGCGGAAGCGTGGAAAACGGGGGTAACGGTGACAACGGCGGCGGCAACGGAGGGGGTATTGTCATTCCCGACGGTGAGGCCGTTCCGCCGGATACCTTGCCGGGCCTCGTCGGCTGGTATAAAGCGGATGCGCTCACGGGCTTGTCTGGCGGCGATCCCGTGGCGATCTGGCCGGACGCGAGCGAGCAGGGCAACCACGCCTTGCAGGGGGACGAAGACGCGCAGCCTGCCTTCCATCCCGCCGCCGTCAACGGGCTGCCCGCCCTGCGTTTCAACGGCACGAGTCAACAGTTGTCGCTTCCGCACACCGCCTTTTCCGGAATGGCCACGCTGGAGGATTTCACGGTCATTACGCTCGTCCGCTGGGACGGGGGAACGACCTCCGGAATTATCGGCACCGGACCGTCCAACGCCAACTCGGGTAACCTGCACCTTGAGGTGACTTCCGGCAGCGGGAACATGCGGCTCCGCACCGGGGCGATGAACAGCATCACGGCATCCGCGCTCCTCGCGCCGGGAGCGTGGGCCATGGTCGGAGCCTCGCAGTTGACCGACGGCGACGACCCGGTGGGCCGCCTTTACCACAACGGGACGATCGCAGGCTCGCGTTTCGAGGATCCGGGCGTCGTTGATTTGGCCGGATACGGCGGCTTTTATATAGGCAATTCCCACAGCTCCGCGCGCCACTTCGACGGTTACATCGCCGAAGTGATTCTTTTCAACCGTGCCCTGCCGACAGACCAGCGGCGCGGGATCGAACACTACCTGTTTGAGAAATACGACCTCGCGAACCTGCCGGAGGAAACACCGCCCACGCTCCCGGATGCGCCGTTGCACGCGAATTTCCGGATCAGCGCGGCCGGTGAACCGATCCTGCTCACGCGACCTGACGGATCGCGCGCCGATGAAACCGGGCCGGTGGCGGTCCCGCGGGACGCATCCTACGGCCGGTTTCCGGACGGAACGGGCGAGTGGTTCTACTTCGCCGAACCGACGCCCGCCGCACCGAACCTTTCGACGGCGTATTCGGCTCCGCTCGCGCCGCCGCAGTTCTCGCACCAGCGCGGTTTCTATGAAGAGGCTTTTTCGCTCGCGCTCTCGCACGCGGACCCGGAGGCGGACATCTACTATACGCTGAACGGCAGTGCACCCTTGGACGGGGCAGCCACTCCCTACACCGGCCCGGTTTGGATCGAATCCACGGCGGTCGTGCGTGCGGTTGCCGTGCGCGGGGGCGCATTGCCTGCGCATCATGTGATGACGCACAGTTATCTCTTTCTCGACGACATCATCACCCAGCCGGACGATCCCGCCGCTCTCGAATTTCCCGCCCAGTGGGGCGACTGGACGGCTGTGCACTACGGCATGCACCCCGAGGTCACGCAAAATCCAGATTATGCGCCGCACATGCGGGAGGCGCTCGAAAGCATTCCGACGATTTCGCTGGTTATCGACATGGACGATATGTTCGACCCGGACCACGGGATCTACCCCAACCGAACCCGCAAGGGATTCGAATGGGAGCGTCCTGTCTCCGTCGAGCTGATTCATCCCGGTGCCGTCCAGCCCGGACTTCAGATCAACGCGGGTGTGCGTTCCCAGGGCGGTGCCAGCCGACGGTTTGAACGCACACCCAAAGCTTCGTTGCGCCTGCTCTTTAAGAGCGAATACGAGGCGCGTCGGCTCGAGTTTCCCTTTTTCCTCTCCAGCGGTTCGGCTATGGATGATTTCAATACCATCACGCTGCGCGCGGAATACAACAACGAGTGGCTCCACCCCAACGGTATTGGCGGGGGCGACCAGCGCAGCCGGGGGCAATACGTCCGCGATCAGTTTATCCGCCAGTCGCAGATCGATATGACCGGCCACGGCTCGCACAGCAATCATGCGCACCTCTATATCAACGGCGTCTACTGGGGCCTCTACAACCCGTCCGAGCGCATCGACGCCGCTTTTGCCGCAAACTATTTCGGCGGCGAACGCGAGGACTGGGACGCCATTACGCACGGGGGCGTCCGCGACGGAAACCGTCAGTCATGGGACGCCATGCGGGCTGTTGCCGACGGCGGGCTCGCGTCGACGGAAAGCTACGGGGCGATTCAGGAGTACCTCAATGTGCCGCAATACACCGACTACATAATCGTCAACCTGTGGGCGGGCATGCACGACTGGCCGCACAACAACTGGAATGCCATCCGCCGCCGCGCGCCCGGCGAGGGTTTTATGTTTTTCTGCTGGGACTCGGAACGGTCCATGGAAGGACTCTTCGACAATCGCCTTGCCGACGGGCGGGACGCCGCTCAGTTCTTCGCCGCGTTGCGGGCCAATGCCGAGTACCGGCTTCTTTTTGCCGATCATGTTCACCGTCACTTCTTCAACGACGGCGCGCTGACCCCGGCCCGCACGATCGAACGCTATGCGCGCCTCGCCTCCCGCGTGGCGACGGCCGTCATCGCGGAATCGGCTCGTTGGGGCAGTTATCGCCGCGACAAGCATCCGGTCACCGGACCGTACGGCCGACTCTACACGAAGAATGATTTTTGGATACCGGAGCGAAATCGCTTGTTGGACAATTACCTGCCGCAGCGGACGGGTATCGTCCTCAACCAGTTCCGCAACGCCGGTCTCTACCCGCAGACTGCCGCGCCGGTCTTCGAACCGCACGGGGCCGCTTTTGTCGGCGGCGGTTCGGTCGCCCTTTCCGCGCAGCAGGGCACAATCTACTACACGGTGGACGGTACCGATCCGCGGGTTCACGGAAGCGGCGCGGTCTCCCCGTCGGCGGTTGTCGCGGGCGGAGAGGTCTCCATCGACGCCGACACCGTGCTCAAGGCACGTGTCCTGCACAATGGGGAGTGGAGCGCCCTCAACGAGGCCGCCTACGCGATTGCTCCGGTGGTTCCGCATCCGCTCGCCGCCGGGCCATACTCCTTCGGATACTGGGGTCCGGACTCCCCCGCCGGAACCTACCCGGACAGTATGATTTTCGAGCAAACCTCCGCGGGCGACCCCGGCCTCACCGCGGAAATGGACGGGTATTGGGTGCTTCCCTACAACCTCACCAGCCGCAGCCGCGTGAACGGGCTCGGTGCGGAGGGTGTGTCCTTCATCAACACTGCCAACGCGCAGGACTCGGAGGGCGCGGGCTACCTCGGATCCGCACGGCTCGCCCTGGATACGACGGGAAAGACGGATGTGTATGTGCAGTGGACGGCGGGCACCGTCACGCCGAATGACCGCGTTTATGCCCTGCGCCTGCAGTATCGCGTGGGCGCTTCGGAGCCTTTCCTCGACGTGCCCGACGCGCAGGGATTTCCGGTTGAATATATCCGCCACGACGAGGCGGGCCACAGCGCGGTCTTCGGTCCTGTCCTGCTGCCGGCCGCCGTCGAGGACCGGCCCTACGTCGAATTGCGCTGGACGTACTACCATGTTCTCGGCGACTCCGGACCGCGCGCGGAGCTGCGCCTTGATGACATCCTCGTCGCCTCGGGAGATCCGGACGCGGCCGTGGCTCTCGTCTTCAGCGAACAGCCTCCGGAGTGGGGGCAGAGCGGGGATTTGCCCTCCGTCATCGTGCGCGCGGTCGACGCGCAGGGCTTTTCCGATACGACGTTCACAGGGCAGGTGAGTCTCTCGCTCTCCGGGGACGGCGCTCTTACCGGCCCGGCCGCTGTGCAGGCGGTCGAAGGCGTGGCGGTTTTCGAAGGCTTGTCGGTCGACGGAGCGGGGGAGTTCGTTTTCACCGCCTCAGCCGGGGGTCTGCCCGCCGTGCAATCGGATCCCTTCCGCCTAGTGCGTGTAACGGAACTGGTTATGCCGCGCTTCATTCAGGGCGACCTGGATGCGAATAACGACAATAACGATCGTGTGCCCTTCGCTTTCCGCCTGCGCCTTGAGGGGCTTCTGCCCGACACGGTTTATCGCTACGGAAACCGCGTCGTCACCGCAGGCGATCCGCCCACGCAGAACGGCGCGGGCAACGCCATCCTCATCACGGGTGAATCCGCGGACTGGACACGCAACACCGATTCGCCGCGCTTCCGCGCGGGCGACTACGGTAGCCGCCACCTCACGTTCACAACCGATGCCGAGGGCGCACACACAGCGTGGTTTGTTACCGAGCCCACGGGCAACGCCCGCTTCACGCCGGGTGACACCGTCTTCATGCGCGTGCTCCTCAACGACGGTGCCGACGGTGAAGAATATTTCCACTACCTCACGACGGCGGCTCCGGTGGAGGTGCTCCGCATCGGCACATCAACGGGCGAAGGCAGCGGTGTCATCGGCGATAGCTCCGCGCCGCCCCGCAACTTTGCCGTTCTCTTCGACAACGCAGAAGGCGACGGGCGGCCGCTCGCGGCGGTACCGGTGGAAATCACCGGCAGTGGCACGGATAGCCGCTATGCGACGTTCTACGATGAGATCGTGGCGACGAATGACGGCTACTGGGGGGCGGTCCTTCCGAACGATTTGCCCGGTGGTCTCCGGCGGATCGAGGAGCGCTCACTCATGGACGGTTCTCTCCTCCACGTCCGGGTCGAAGCAGACGGATTTTCCGGCACCGTGAATCCGTCGGGCGGCGCTTCTCCGCTCTTTCTCGACGAACCGTCAGCCGGAACCGATCCGACATTCATCCCCGGCGGCTCCGCCTTCTGGACGGAGGACGTAAACTGGACGTCCGGCACCTATCCGGACAGCGCCGGTGCCTCGGCACGTATCGGCGCTGCCTCTCTCGGTGACCGCAACGTCGAACTCGGCGCACCCGTTACCGTCGGCGCGCTTTTCGTCGACAATGCGTCGAGCCCGCACCGCAACCGTATCCGCGACGCCGGCACGGGCAACGGCCTCCGCTTTGAAGCGCTTTCCGGTCCCGCCTCGCTCGTGGTCACGGGAGACGGCGAGGGTTTTGTCGAGTTCGATGTCGACGCGGGTACCTTCCTTGCCTCCGGCCTCGTCGTCGAGGTGGCGAACCGTGTCGGCGACCCGGACCACGGCGCGCTGCGCCTACGCCGTGAATGGTCGGGGCCGGGGGACATCGTGAAGGAGGGCGACGGCGTGGTCTCGTTCACCGGGGGCGGCAAGTTATTTACGGGTACACTCTCCGTGAACCGGGGCGTCGTGCGTGTGACGGAACCGGCTTCGCCCGCGCAGGCATCGCGCGTCGAGGTCAATCCCGGCGGGCAGTTGCGGCTGGTCTCCGCCGGAGGTTCTCTGCATGAGCCGCGCGAATACACCCTCGGCACGGATTCCGTCGCGCTCAACAGCGTCGGGCGCGGCGGCGACATTCCCGTCGGCGAGGAAGCTGGAATTCTCGGCGCGCTGCGCATGGACCCGGGCACCAACGACAATGTTTCCCGGGTGACGAACGGACTCCACTTCTCCGGACCCTCGAGCCTTCATGTCGACGGGACGCGCAACCACCTTCAAATCGCGGGCGCACTCACGGGTGAATACGGCTTCTCGAAGTCGGGCGGAGGCACGGTCGAACTGCTTGCGCCGGGCGCCGGTTACACCGCGCCGGTTTCCCTCCTGCGGGGCCGCCTGCTCCTGCGTGGCGCTCTCGGTTCGCCGGTCACTCTTGAAACGGAAACGATCCTCGGCGGGCACGGGGCCGCCGGTCCGCTCAGCGGCACGGGCGAAGTCTCCCTTGACGGGGCGGTGCTCAACGTCCCGTCGGTAGCGGGACTTCACTACAGTTTTGGATTCTCCCGTGAGGGCCCGCCGCTGTGGGGTCACGAAGCCGCGAGCGGGAACGCCGTCCTGCGGCTGACGGGAGAGACTCCTTTCGATGCACCGCTGTCGCTCGTCAACCGTATCGACATCTTCATCAAACGTGACGCTCTACAGCCCGGCGAGCGTTACCGCGGGGCCTTTTTTACCGCGGGCGGTCACGACCTCGCGGGGGCCGTGGCGGGCGCGCGTGTTCGGGTCCTTCATCTTGACCCTGCGGGGGAAGTCGGCTTCGGGGAAGACGCCTACGCTCCCTACGCGGGCGGATTTTCCCTGCACGCCGTGCCGGAGACGGCGGAATTCGCAGAGGGTTCGGTTGCCGGGAGCGTTCTTGAAATCCGGGTCGGAGAAGTCCCGCAGACCTTCGATGATTGGCGGACGCTCATGTTTCCCGATCCGCAGGAAGCGGCCGACCCGGAGGTGTCCGGTCCGCTCGCCGATCCGCTGCATTCGGGCTTCGCCAACCTCGTCCGCCACGCCTTCGGTATGGGACGCTATGATCCGCCCGTCGGGCGCTTGCCGGTCCTTGAACGTGATGATGCCGTTCTCCGTCTCGTTTTTCCGGTGCATTCGTTTCCCGCCGACACCGCCGTAGTCGCCGAAGTTTCGGCGGACCTCAATGACTGGAGCACGGTCGTCTTCGATTCGCGCGTCGATTCCCTGAATCCCGATACCTCCGGAAACGCCTCGGTCGCGCTGCCGCCGGGCTTTTCTACGAAGGGATTTGTCCGTCTGCGCGTGGAATGGACCGGCGGAGAGGAATGAACAGCGGCTAGGTTTGCGCGGAGGCTCCGTCGCCGCCGCTCTTTGATTCTGCGGCGGAGTCCTCCTGCTGTTTTTTCTTTTTCGAGGTCGACCCGACGAAGATTTTCACATCCGCTTCCTGCCCGTCGAGGAGTTTCATCGCTTTGCGGAGGGCTTTCGACGTGGAGAGAGTGGGATTGGAGGGAACGTCGGCGAAGATGTTGTCCCGCCCGATGGTTTCGGCAATGCCGCTGCGGAGAAATATCTCCACGGCTTCGCGCCGGGCTTCGCTGATCAAGAGCACGCGGTCCTGCTCGTGCATGAGCTTGCACAGTTCCTCAAGGGCCATGACGCTCGTCGCATCGAGGTGGTGGGCGTGTCGCATTTTCAAAATGACCACCTTCAGGTTCGGGTCTTCGCACACCCGGCGCATCTGCTCGTAGAAGAGTTCGGCGGCACCGAAAAACAGCTCGCCCTCGACGTGCAGAATGGAGACCTCGGGGCGCGCCCGGCCCTGTTCTTTTTCGAGAGCGGTCAATTCACCCTCCGGGTTGAAGCCGTATTCGAGCATCTCCGGCTCCGAGACTTTGCGCAGAAAGAGCACGATGGAAACGGCCACGCCGAGATAAATGGCGGTATCGAGGGCAAGCAGGAGCGCGGCGCTCACCGTCGCGAAAAAAACGATGAAGTCCGAGCGGGTCGCCTTTGTCACAATGCGGATCTGGTGCTTCGAAATCAGCGAAAGGCCGATGGCGATAACCACGACGGCAAGGGCGGGCCGGGGTATGTATTCGATAAACCCGCTCAGGGTAACGAGGAGAAAGGCGACGATAGAAGCGGCGACAAGATTGGCGAAGGGGGTTTTGCTGCCGCTGCGGAAATTGAGGCTGGAACGGGTGAGCGAGGCCGAGGCGGACATTCCTCCGGCCAAACCGCTGCCGATATTGGCCATACCAAGGGCGAACATCTCTTGGTTGGGCTTGAAGCGGGTGCCGGAACGCGCTGCAAGAGACTTGCCGATAGAGCAGGCTTCCAGCGTGATGAGGAGGGCGAGCGCGAGGGCGGCGCTCGCAAGCGTCTGCACGATCTCGAAGTTGATCGTCAACGTTGCGAGTCCGAATTCCTCGAGGCGAAGGCTGTCGAGCGTCTCCGTTTCCCACCCGAACTGTGCAAAGCCAAAGGCCGTAGCCGACATAAGAACGAGGGTGAGGGCGACATTCGGCAGCTTCGGAACCGTTCGTTGCAGCCCGAAATAGACGGCGGCGGTCAGGAGTGCAATGCAGAGCGCGGGGAGTTGCGTGTTTCCGAGGTTGGCCGCCGTGCGGTAGACGACCTCGAAAAATGACGCCGACGACTGGATCGTGAACCCGAGGGCGGAGCGTATTTGGTTCGCGATAATGAGCAGCGCCGCCGCCGTGATGTAGCCGGTGATGACCGTGCGCGAGACATATTGGATCAGACGCGCCACCTTGAGGTACGACCCCAGTACGAGGAAAATCCCCGCCATGAGCACGAGGAGGGGAACCGCCACGAGCATGACAGGGCCGTCCATGTGCAGACTTAGGAAGGCGCCGAGTATGAGGACGGCAGTGGCGTTGGAGGGACCGAACGAATTGTAGGGCGAACTCGCGAAGAGCGGGCCGATGAGCGAGGCCGCGATAAAGCTCAGGATGCCGTACTGGATTGGCAGCCCGGCGATCATCGCATACGCCATTCCCTGCGGAAAGGCGAGAAGGGCTACATTCGTCCCCGCCCGAAAGTCCGCCCCGAGAAGCCGCTTCGAATAACCCCGCACGTAGCGCCGAACAGGGAGAAAATCCAATTCATTGAATTCCCTGACTTCCTTGATTATACGTCTGGCGGCTCGGGTCGGTTTCACTCGGCAAGCCATCGACCGCAATTCATCCACCCTGCGGAATCAAGTACAAATCCCGCCGGGTGTCGAAAGCCCCGCTCCGAAACCCGCTGTCAACTAATTAATTTAAAGCTTAATTATGACGACATTTATAACTCGAAAATAAGAAAACATAAATTATCTCGGGATTATTTAATTTGGCTTGCGTCGTGTGGTAGGACAGATAGTGTGTCGGTCTGTTATGGGCTACCATCTTCGGATCAAGAGTTCTCACCGCGCGGCGTTCCACTGTGTGTGCCGGGTGGCGCGGCAGCTGGGGCTGCTGGGCGAACCGGAGCGCGACGCGCTGGCGGCGGCGATGCGCCGGGCCGCCGCTTTCTCGGGCGTGGAGCTGCTCGCCTACTGCGTGTTGTCCAACCACTTCCA
>SLLG01000159.1 GCA_007134215.1 Opitutales bacterium
GCCCATCGAGGTAGCGCAGAGTGATGCCGGGCTTGTCCTGGTGGTGGATGTCCACGCGGTAACTTCCGTTGGCTATGGCGTCAGGAAAACGGATACCGTGCAAAACCTCCTCCGTGGTCAAGCGGTGGCGGGCATGGATGTGGCGCGATTCGCGCAGGCCGATGCGGGCGGGCAAGGCATCGAGCGAGGCCTTCTCCCCGCCGGGCAGCCTGCGTATCAATTCTTTCAGCACATTCACCTGGCGCCGTCCCTCGATTTCACCCGCCGTGAGGTCGTCGGCGCTGGTCGGATCCATGCCCGGGATACGGGTGCCCGCGATCATGTAGAGCGCCGAGGATGGAATGCGGCATCCCCAGACGAACCCCTCGGGCAGACCATAGGCCTCTCGGTTTTCCGCGACCAGTTTGCCAAGCGCGGCCCCGTCCGGATTTTCCCAATGGCCGAACTTCGCGCAGGTCGTGGAAGGTTGCGGCGCATCGGAGACATGGGTCGAGAGCCCGAGCCGGTGGCACAGGTCGCCGTCGCCCGTGGCATCAATGAATCGGCGCGCACGGATCAGGCCGCGCCCCGACTTGTTTTCCACAAGCACCCCCGAGAGGTGCCCGTCCTCCATCCACGGGGACACAAACAGCGTGTGCAGGTAAAGCTTGATACGGTGCTCGACGGCGATTTCGTCCAGGACGATCTTGAGCTCCTCGGAGTTGAAGACATAGCCTGCACTGGCGCTGCGCTCCCGGTGCTCACCCGCTCCGCGCAGGTCAAGCCGTTCGATCACCTCGCTTGTCAGGCCTCCGATGATCGGTTGCTCGAACGCGGTGTCGAGCAGGCTGTGCCAGACATTCACCATGGACAGAGTGGCCACGCCGCCAAAACAGTTTTGCTTCTCCACAAGGACGACACTCGCACCGAGCCGGGCTGCGCGCACGGCGGCAAAGAGTCCTGTGCAGCTTCCGCCGAGGACACACACATCCGCCTCGTGAATCAACGGCGTGCGACGCGGCGGTTCTTCAATTGTGCCGGGCATGCATGCAAGATGGACGCCATGAAGCACCAGCTGTCCAGCCGGAAAAAAGAAATGGGCAGATTCGCCGCGTTTTCTCAAAATCAGCCATAATTCAGTTGCCGCAGGGTATCTGCATGAGAGATTTCTTGTTATCCTACGGTATGTTTAAGAGCTGCCGCTTCATCACATCAAACTCTCGCCCGGCAGCATGGGGTTCAAGGTTGGCTGGCTTCCGGCAAAAGGCGTCATTTCGCCCGCCACCCCGCGAAGACAACGGCTTTACTGTTCCAGAAGAAAAATGGTTTCCAGGAGGTTACATGGCGTGGTTTCATAACGACGTTTTGAAAGCGAAGAAACCCATTTCCCCGAAGCCGGCAGCGCGGATCCCGCTTGTGGTGCACCCCAACTACCAAACCTGAATCGATTTTCACCGGAACCACCGGCTCGTCCCAGGCACCGGACCAGCGGGTTTTCCGAAAACCAAACACGGCAGAGAACAAACACTCCAAAAAGGACACAGCTATGACACTAAAAAAACAATTCCTCACCTTCGTCCTCGCGCTGGGCCTCTCCACGGGTCTGGCAAGCGGGCAGGGACTGCCGACGACGGACATCCTCGCGCAGTGGACCTTTGCCAGCGACCTCAATCCGACGTCCGTCGCAACAGGCGCAACGGCCTCTGCCTTCGCCAACTCGGCCGCGCTCGAAGCCGGACCCTACAGCAGCGGCCCCGGCCCGGCCCTGGACGGCAGCAGCTATGCAGGCGGACAACCTTATCTCAGCGGAAGCGCCCAGGATCTGCCGAACAGCGAGGACGGCCGCACCTTCGGGCGCCGCTTCACTGACCTCGACACGACGTACCATCACTTCACCATCACCGCCGCAGACAACTCGTTCACACTGGGCAGCATTGGATTCGACGTTGGCTGGCGTCTCAACGGAGGCAACGAACTGCGGGTGCAGTACAGCTTCTCTCCGGACTTCAGCAATCCCGTGACCGTCGCGCACATGGCCGGCTACACAGCGACCAGTGATGTCGACGGGTTGGGTGTCGGTCCGGTCGATCCGGACTCGGGTCTGCCCACGATCGGTGTCGACACACTCAGCGGGTCCGGCGATTTCTCATGGAACCGCTACGTCTTCAACATCGGCGACACCCTTGCTCAGGGCGACACGGTTTACTTCCGTATCGGCGGTGCCGGCCATGTAACCGGCAACGCGAACATGCACATGGACAACCTTACCGTAGCCATCCCCGAGCCCTCGACCTACGCCGCGCTCTTCGGTCTGCTCGCCCTCGGGCTGGCGTTCCGGGTGCGCCGCCGCCGGGTTTGATTCGACCACCCCTGCGCAACGGAGCGCGCCTCCGCAAGAAACCCGGACATCTGTCTCATCAGCCGACCCGCTGATGCAGCCCCCCTTTATCAGTCTTCCCTACCCTGAAACACATTTCCGCAATGAAATCCCGCGCGTGCGTGCAGAGCATCGCGGTCGTCACGGCAGCCTTGACGGCGGCACTGACCACCGCGGAACCGCTCTACGCATGGCCGGACGCGGCGAGCCTACCTGCCATGCCCGCAGTGACCTCGCCGGCGGCGCCGGATTTCCCCGGATTACCCGATCCTCTGCAGTTCTTCGACCATGCCGCTGGAAGTCCCTTTGGCGCTGCCGTGCAAGACGGGGCCGCATGGCGGTATCAGCGCCGCCCCGAGATTCTCGATATGCTGCGGCACTATATGTACGGCCATGAACCGCCGCCGCCGACAGATGTAACCTTCGCCGTCATTTCCGTTGAGCCCGGCTTTCTCGACGGCACAGCAACGAAGAAAGTGGTGCGGGGTGTTTACGGGCCGCCGGGGTCGCGTCCGATGGTGATGAATCTCTACATGCCCAACGCGGTGGAGGGGCCGGTCCCGGTGATCGCTGCCTTGAATGCGCAGGGTAACGAGGCGATTGAACCGGGAGGACCGCGGGCCGGTCGCTGGGACCTTCCCGGCACGCTCGGCGCGGGAATTGCCCTCGCCACCGCGGCCGTCGATGATTTTGCCGCCGACAGCGCCAACCGGCATGCCGACGCGCTCATCGAACCCCACGCGGAAGCCGGTTTTCCGGGCAACTGGCGCACCCAGGGAGCATGGGCATGGGGCTTGAGCCGGATGGTGGATTACCTTGAGACGGTTCCCGCACTCGACCCGCACCGCATTGCCGTGACGGGTTTTTCCCGCCGGGGCAAAGCGGCCCTGTGGGCCGGAGCCCTCGATGAGCGGATCGCGCTCGTCGGCCCGCATCAATCGGGCGCGGGCGGTCCGGTGCCCAACCGCCCCGGTTGGGGCAACAACACCGGCTACCGGAACTCTTTTACATGGTGGTTCCTTCCCGCCTTTAACGAAATGCCGTTATCCGATTACGAGCGTCTGCCCTTCGACCAGCATTTTCAGGTTGCTCTCATTGCCCCCCGACGGGCCTTTTTCACAGAAAACAGCTCTTCGGGAGCCGACTTCAACGGAGCCCTCGCCATTCGTGTGGCAGCGCAACCGGTGTGGTCGTTTCTGGGCGCGGATGCGGAAACTGGCGTTGTGCTTGAGTGGGACCCGAATTCGACCCACCGCCACGAACCTTATCACTGGGCGGCCCTGCACGCGACCGTCCTGTCGTTGCCAAAGGGTGGCGCAGCGGGCTTTCGCGAGTGGGCGGTCGCCCTGAATCTCGAAGGTGCGGAAGATCCCGGCGTAGCCACGGCCGATCTCGCCCGTACCGACTTTACCGCCGACGGCGTGCGCGCCCTGGAGTCCTTTTTTCTCGGACTCGATCCACTGGCACTTCAACGGGCGACTCTCCGCCTCGAAGCAGACGCGGACGGCCGTTTCCGCATTCGCATACCCACACGGCGCGACGGAACAGGGCATCCGGGGAGCCGATACGTGTGGCGGGGGGTCGAGCAGAGCCTCGAGCAGGCCGACAATCCAAACGGTCCATGGATACCATTCCTACCGGAGGAGCTACAATTGTTTTCCGTGGAGTCCGGCGATTCACCGACCTTCGAATGGGTCACACTTGAAGACCGGCGAACCGCCGCCGGCTCTCCGGTCTTTTACCGACTGCGCTACACGCTTGAGCCCTGAAGCGACCTCCTCCGCACTTTAATTTCACCGCCTTGTTTCCTTCTCAACCCTCCCAATGAACCCGTAACGATCCAAATACCGCAAAGCGAACGGAAACACGTATTCCGCCGCCGAAGCGGCCCGCAAAATGTCCCCCGCCCTGCCAGTTCTTGCCAGATCGCTCATCATCGCCGCCGCCGCGGCAACGTGCCTTTCCGCAAACTCCCGAGAATGGCCGGATGTGGGGGACCTACCGTATATCCTCACGGTAGCCTCAGCATCGCATCCAGACTTTCCGGGCCTGCCGGATCCACTGCGCTTCTTCGATCATGAATCCGGCGATGTTCTCGGCCCGGCGTTGGCGACGAGTGCGGACTGGGCTGAACGCCGACGCCCTGAGATTCTCGGTATGATGCGCCACTACAAATACGGCACCGAGCCGGGACCACCGCAAGACCCTCGGTTTACCGTTCTTTCTGTCGAGCCCGACTTCCTTGAGGGGCTTGCGACGAAGATGGTCGTGCGGGGTGACTACGGTCCGCCGGGGACGCAGCCCCTGCTCATCAACCTCTATTTGCCGAACGTCGAGGACAAACCGGTCCCCGTCGTCGCGGCGTTGAACGCACAGGGCAACGAACTCATTGAACCGGGCGGAAGCCGCGCCAACCGCTGGGATCTGCCGGGCACCATGCAAGCGGGGATCGCCCTCGCCACGGTGGCGGTTACCGATTTCGCAGTGGACGGAAACCGGTTTTCCAATGCGCTCATCGGTCCCTACGCGTCGTCCGGGTTTACGGGAGATTGGAAAACTATCGCCGCTTGGGCGTGGGGCCTTGCACGCGTCGTCGACTACCTCGAAAGCGTTCCGGAGATCGATCCGCACCGGATCGCTCTCACGGGGTATTCGCGCCGCGGCAAAGCGGCTCTCTGGGCGGCGGCCCTCGACGAACGGGTTGCTTTGGTCGCCCCGCACCAGACGGGAACGGGCGGGGCGCATCCGACGCGTAGCACATGGGGGTGGGCACCGACTTTCCGCCACCAGTTTCCGCACTGGTTTCTCGACCGCTACAATGCCATCGACCGCGACGGCAGCCCCAATGAATACTTCCGTCTCCCCTTCGACCAGCACTTCGCCGTGGCGGCCGTCGCTCCACGCCGGGTTCTGCTCTCGGAAAACAACTCCTACGGGGCCGGTTTCACCGGTCTTCTCGCCGTGCGCACGGCCGCCGCACCGGTTTGGGACTTCCTCGGCGTGGACGCAGACACGGACCTTGTCCTTGAGTGGAACACGACCAGCGGCCACTCCTTCGAACCACAGCATTGGGCCGTCATTCATGAGGCGGTAAACGACCTACCATACGGCGGCGAGGCGGGTTTCCGCAAATGGGCGCTGGATCACAACCTCCTTCCGGAGGGTACGCCCGTGGCGACCCTCGCTGCCTCGGACCCAAACGGCAACGGCACCTCCCTGCTGGAAACCTATCTCTTCGGACTTGATCCGGAGACGCCCCGCAACGTCTCGCCGGTGGTATCCCGCGCGGACGGAAGCCTTCGCATCGATCTGCCGCAGCGGCGGGGCGGCACGGGCCGGCCGGGGCGGGGCTATCATTGGCGCGGCGTGGAACAATCGGTCGAATGGGCGGAGAACCTCTCCGGCCCATGGACCCGTGTCGGCCTTGACGACCTTGTGCCCGTCACGGTTGGTCCCGGGCCTTCGGACTTCACCGAGACGGTGACCTACGAATGCCGCCGGACTGACTCTAGCGGGCCCGTCTTCTATCGGGTACGTTACCGCTTCAGTCTCCCAATCCTCAATCAATGAATCCTATGAAAAAACGACAACGCCTACTCCATATCTGCTCCGTCCTCGCACTCACCGCCTTCGCGGTCTCCGCGCAGGACTATAATGTTCTATCCTCTTCGTATCTCGGCGGTCCCGGTGATGAAGACGAGCTGACGTCCGTTGCCATCCAGTCGGACGGCACGCTCGTGCTCGCCGGGAACCTGAGCTTTGACGCTTATGCCGGAGTGACTCCAGTCTACCTCGACGGCGCAAATCCCGACAGTATCGCCACAATTATCCGCCTTTCCACGGACGGGCAGTCGGTGGTTTCCGTGACGAAGCTCACGGAGGACATGCGGTTCGTGGACCTCGCCCTCGACGGTCTCGACAACCTCTATGTGACCGTGGAGCGGCCGGGCGACACAAGCGCGACGGGTACGGGCAAGGTGATGAAGCTGAATCCGGCGGCCGACACGATTCTTTTTGAAAACGCCGACGCGCACTGGCTCCAGGTGGACGCGGGTGAGCAGGGCTACTTCGCGGTCGTGGGCGAACCCGGCATGGACTTCGGCCAACCGCACCGCGTGCGGCTCTACGACCCCGACGGCAGCCTCCTCTTCGAACGGTATTACCCGGAGCGCGGTTTACGCGATGTCGCGGTGAGCGAGGAACACCGCATGCTCATTGTGGCGGGCTTCAACATCGAGTGGCTCGGCGTCGGCGAATACCACCTTCCTTTCTACAAAGCTTTCGGCTTCAACGGAGCGCTCCGCTACACCGGCTACGATCCGCAGTTGAAGGACCGAATCGCGATCAATCCGTGGAATATGGCGCGCCCCTACTCCACCGCCATCGGGCAGGACGGCGAGTTGTATCTCTTTCCGACCTACACCGGCCAGGCATATGACAACCCGTTGTTTTTCGATCCCTTCGACACCGGTCTGCGGCGCGATCCGGTGGGGGGCGACCGCTACCACACGGCGGAAGCGCTGGCATGGCAGGATACCCGAAAGAAGTTTGCCTTCGGGCGCTACAACGTGGAGGACGGCGCCCTCGACCGATGGCAGGTTTTCGCCGGCATCATGAGCGGCTCGGGATCGAGCGTGCAGTACGAACATCCCGGACGGCAGGCCGTCGGACCGGATGGCCGGATCTATGTCGCGGGGGGAGCGTCGACGGGTTTTCCGATACCGCCCGAGATCGAATGTGCTCCGGGGACGCAGTGCTTCAATCCCTTGGGAACGAGCTACACAGGGGGCGCGACAATGTTTTTCATGAGTGCCGACATGGGCACGCGACTCTATGCCGCGAAGTTCTCCGAGGGGATATTCAACGCCATCGCCGTACGCCGCATCAACGGGGCGGAGGTCATCGTGGCGGCAGGCCGCACAGGCGGAAGCGTGGGGCATTATCTCCACAATCCCCTGCAACCTGAAAAAGCCAGTTCGAGAGACGGGTATTTCGTCATTATCAACGCACCCGGACCGGCCGAGCTTCCCGCCGCGCCCTCCGGCCTTGCGCTGGTTTCCGCTTCGGCAACAGGGAATTTATTGGAATGGGAGTCGCATTCCCAGAACGAAGACGGGTTTGTTGTCGAGCGCAGTGTCAACGGCGGTCCTTTCGAGCCCGTGGCACGCACTTTCCCCGGGCGCACAGTCTTCCGCGACATGCGGTTGGAGGCAGGCAATGCCTATGATTACCGGGTGGCGGCCTTCAACCGTACGGGCCTCTCCGATTACACGGCGGTTGTGGCCAGCGCGGCATTGGCGCCCGAACCGCCGGACGCGCCGACGAATGTGACGGCGCGCGCGCTCACGGCGACACAAGTGCGCATGGCGTGGACGCCCGCGGATGGCGCGGTTCTGGGCTACTTGCTTGAAGGTCGGGCGGAGAATGAACCGTCCTTCCAATCGCTCGGTGATCTTCCGCCGGACGCCGACAGCCACTTGGCAACCGATTTGCAGGCAGGCATGCCCTATACCTTCCGCGTGCGCGCCTACAATGAAGACGGCCTTTCCGAACCGTCCCCTCTCGCGGTGGCAACGACACCCCCGGTCGCCCTCGAAGCGGCCACCACGGGCATCGAGGTTGAGCCGGGACTCTGCTATGCGCTCTACCGGCGCACGGGCAATTTTTCCTGGTGGGGCAACTTCGCCGATCCCACGGAAATGGTCTTTGAGCGGGACGGCAAGGTCGCAAACATGAACCCGGTGACGCAGGCCCTGCCCGAGTTCGATCCGCGAGAGGGTCACTTTGCCTTCATTTATTCCGGCTACATTGAGGTATCGGAAGACGGCGTCTATCGCTTCGAGTATCTCGCCAACAAGCACGGGATACTCTTCATCAACGACCGCGTGGTCATCGACAACAGCACGTGGACATGGTCCGCATGGCCGGAGCGCGGCGAGATCGGGCTTGAAGCCGGCAAGCACCGTTTTGTCTGCCAGTTCATTCATGGCTATCCGCGCGGGCAATTGCCCGTATTGGAAATGCGGATCAGCGGTCCGGGCATGCCTTGGCAGATCGTGCCGGACGAAATGCTCTTCCGTCCCGTTGACTGCGCGCCGGTTTACGGACCACCGCCCGCCGCGCCGACAAACCTCACCACAACCGAACTGGCCGGCAACATCGTCCGCGTGGAGTGGGACGGCGATCCCGACATGGAGGGCCTGCACACCCTCGAACTCACGCCCGTCGGGTGGAGCACGTATGACCGCTTCAAGGAGATACAGCGTATTCCGGCGGAGGAAACCAGCTACGTCTTTATCAACATCGTGCCGGAAACGTTCTACGAAGTCCGCGTCCGCTCGCTCAGCGCGGCGGGCTATTCACCGTATTCCCCCATCGCGACCTTCACCACCGCCTCGCCCGCGACCGACCTGCCCGCGCCGGCCGACCGCCTCAAAGCCAGCCTCATCAGCTCCAACGAGGTCGGTCTGCGCTGGCGCGACAACGCCTCCAATGAATCACATTTTGTGATCGAGGCCAAATCCGGCGGGAGCGAATTTGCCGAGATCATGACCGTCGGGCGCAACACCACCGACGCGCTTATCGAGGGTCTTTCACCCGGCGTGGCCCACACCTTCCGCGTGGGTGCTACCAATGACGCCGGCATTCTGGAATATTCCAATGAGGTCCAAGTGGCGACGCTGGGCGGTGGCTTGCCGCCGCCGTCCGTCCGTGTCGCGCCGCCCGTCCATGGTGAAGGGCTCATTCTTTCGCTCCGCACCCGCCCGGGAACACTTTACCAAGTGCAGGTGTCGACCGCTCTAAATGATGAGGAGGCGTGGGCGGATTGGGGCGAGTCCCGCACTGGCGATGGCAACGATCTGCACATCGAGGTGGAGACACCGGAGGCCAACCCTGTCTTTTTCCGTATTCGAGTGACGGAGCCTTGATGCCTGTCGTTTCGGAAGAAATCGCCACGAAGCCTTCGGGCTCCCTTACTCGGACTCCAATACCCGCAGCCAATTGTGCCCGATCTGATCAACGCCACCCTTGTCTGCACGATTTCCCAACCCTGAAATAGAATTCCCCATGACAGTTCACCACACCCTGAAATTCGCATATGGCTTTGGCGCGTTCGCGGCCACGGCCTGCTTCAACGCCGTCCACGCGGGGGCGTGGCAAACAACCCCGGCAGACGGTGCCGACTTCCGACCCAGCGCGGCATGGGAGGCAGAATTTCTCGACCGCGCGGCCGCCGTCGCGGAGAGCCAAACATGGTCGGTGCGCAACGGCAACCAGAGCATTGACGCCGGAAAGGGGTCATGGTCGCCCCTGTTGGGGGAGGTTTGGAAGAAGATGGACAACCCGGCGGCGGTTTTGAGCGAGCACGAAGGCCGCGCTTCCTCCCTCTTCCGCAGCAGCGGGGCGGGGTCGTTTCAGAGGGCGTTCTCGGTACCCGGCTACACCCGTTACTATTTCCAATTCCGCGACCATCCCACGGTCCCGCTGCCGCCCGAAGTGGCCACGCAGGCCCGCGACCGCGCCACCTCTGCGTTGAGCTTCACGGAATTTCTGTCCCGTCCGGACCGCTACTACGACACGCTCTTCCAGCCCTCGCTTTTCAACTCCGAGAACTTCAATTGGATGATGCATATCGGCGGGCTCATCTGGGCGTATGATGTGGACGATTTTGAGATGGGGGACCACCCGGACAATCCGGGGGTGGACCGTGGAGGCAGCCGCGATTACTACACGAGCTATATCGACAACCTCACCCGCGCTCTGTTCAACGCCGGTCGGGTGGAGTGGAACTCGAACAATTACTGGATCCACTCTTTCACCTCAGTCCTGAATCTTTACGACTTCGGGCCGACGGAGCAGATGCGCCGCCAGGCGCGGGCGATAGCGGACTGGATGCTCACAGAAGCGGCATTGCACAACATGGACGGTGCCTACGGCGCCGCCGACGTGCGGGCGAAGAGCAACGCCTACCAACCCTTCGCCGGGGGCATTTGGAATGCCATCTACGCCTACTTCGTCGACGACAGCTATTTCCCGACGTATGCACTGTCCGATGTCCACGAAGAATTTTACCGCGATTTCATCGGTTACCTCATGTGGTCGGACTACCGCCCTCCGCAGGTTCTTATCGATATCGCCCGCCGGAACTTTGCCCTGCCGGTGGAAATTCAGTCGGCCAAGCCGTTCTACTACCTTGATGTGAATCGCTACGAGGACTGGCAGGGCGACACGGAGATGAGCCGCCGGTTCGAGTTTGAGACGCTCTACCTCGATGACAATTACTTACTCTCCTCCTTGGCCACCTACCGGCCGGACCGCGCGGCCAGAATCCCGACGCAAAGCGGCTTCTTCACCGAGCAAAATCTGTGGCGCATCGTCGCCAAGGGCAGCGACAACGGCGGCCTGCAGGTCACGGGCAACGCGGGGACTTCGACCTACACGAACACCGCGGGGCGGCACCCGCGCGAGCAGATCGGTCAGCAGCGCAATGTCATGATGCGGATCTTCCGTACGCTCGGCACAGCGGAGACCCTCTTCAAGGTGATTCCGGCGGAGGCCGGGCGCGAGACGGACGGCGACCGGCTGTTCGTCAATCTCGGTCACGGGGTCTACTTCGCCGTCATTCCCTTCAACGCATCCGGCCTGACCGAGACCGAATATGGCGCGGGAACCCATGTACGGTACCGGTGGACGGTACCTTCGCAGGAACTCGGCGCCGTTGTCCTCGAGCTGGGCGTGGAGCGCGACCACGGGAGTTTCTCCGCCTTCAGGACAGCCGTCGAAGCAGGACTCGACGCGGGGCACCTGACCTCCCCGGCGAGCGGACGCATTGCCTACACGTCGACGCAGGGGCACACGCTGATGATGGAATACGTCGAGCCCGGATCGATTCTCCTCAATCCCGGAGACTGGTCGGACGGTTCCCACCTTTGGGACACGGCCGGAGTACCCGCGCGGGTTTGGCGCGATGGCGAGGAGGTCGATTTCCATTCATGGGACAGCTACCGCGTGGTCGAGGGTGAACCGATTGTCCACCAAGAGTGGGGCAGCGGCGTCATGCGGCTCACGGCCGGCGGCGAAGGCATGGAAATCCGCGTGGATCCGGAGACGGCCGACGTGGACTACTTCCAACTCTCCCATGCGCCGGTTCCGCCCGCCTTCGCGGATTGGGCGGAGGACCTTCCGGAAGGACAGCGCGGCGCGCAGGACACGCCCTTCAACGACGGAGTGACGAACCTCCTGCGCTTTGCCCTCGGCGGCAGCGCGGCGGGCGGGAACATCGCCGGGCGTCTGCCCCGCGTCGAGGACGACGGGGAAGCCTTGAAAATTCACTACACGCGTCGCGCTGGATTTGGTGGTATGGTTCTTCAGCACTCCACGGACATGGAGACATGGGAAACCTTTCAAGCCGACGCCGGGCTTCAATTCGAGATCGCGCCGCAAGGCGAGAGCGAAAGCGTCACCGTGACGCTTCCTGTCGATCTGCCCGCGCCCGTCTTTCTCCGCCTTGAAGTGGAGATGCCCTGAGCCTCCCTCCCCTCTTCCTCTTCTTCATCCTCCCACCTCGTCTTCTTCAAAAACCATGAAATCCCTGTATCCACTGATCCCCGCCGCCCTTTTTCTCGCACCGGCTTTTTTATTCGCCGTTCCCTCGGACAATCCCGTGGCCACCCACTACGCCGGAGACGACGGCTATCCGGCCTGGTCGGACCGCATCGCATGGGACAACGTCATCGACATGTCCGCCTACACCAACGGAGCGACGGAGTTCGAGCGCTTTGAGAACGCCCGCGACGAACTCCACGCGCAGGGCGGCGGCGTGCTCTACTACCCGGCGGGCGACTACGACTTCACCGACATGCCCGCCGACGGGCCCGAAGGCCGCGGACTCATGCTGCGCTCGGGCGTGGTCCTCCGCGGGGCCACCCCAACCGGCGACCGCTGGGCACGGGGCGACGGCGGGGGTGAGGACGGTGTGCTGGAACTGCCCACGCGCTTTCATTTCGGTTTCACCGAGCGCGCCGGCACCGGTGTGACCCCCTCGGGTGACACGCCGCGCGACTGGAACTTCGTCGGGCTCATTCCGAGCGGTTACGAGGGAGTCGCCGATGTCCACGACATCGGCGTGGCGTGGATCCACTTTGCCGGGGCATGGATTTTCTGGGGTTTCGAACTCGATTGGGACGGAACGACGACCTATGCCGACGCGGGCGGATGGAAGTCCGGGGTGGTTCATCCGGATTGGGCGGACCGTGTGGCCGACGGCACCTACCACTGGGACTTTTTCGCCGGGTCCGGTTTTGCCCGGCGGCCGGTAGGTGACGGAGCCGGACCGGGACGGTTGGTCTTTGGGTGCGTATTCGAAGATTCCGCACCGGTGAACAACGCCGTCATGGAGGCCCGTCCGAACGGCAACTTCGGGCCGGACGGCTACTTCACGCAGAAATTCGGCGCGCGCATCCAAGTGCACGGCTCCGAGGTTTTCATCGCCAACAATGTTATGCCCAAGAGCCGGCGCAGCTTCCTCTATCGCCAGTTCGTCGGGCGCAATCCACAGCAGTCAAACAACGCCAACGAGTGGATCCACGAGGAGCACACGATTGTCTTTGATTACAACTACGTGTCGGGCGTCGACGTGAACAACGAGCTGCTCAATCCCTTTGTCCCGGAGAGCCGTCGCACCCCCGATTATTCCGACAACGTCTACTTTCTTCCCGGCGTGGTCGTGCAGGACAACTACGTCTACAACCACGGCCGCAAGGGCTTCAACATCGGCGGGGCCTATGCCGTGGTGCGCAACAACACCAATCCGCGCGCGGTCTTCGGCCCCGTCCTTCCGCAAGAATACGGGCCGGCTTCCGGCCAAGAGTATTTCATGACGATGGACGGCTACGTGGAGGTGAAGCGCGGAGGCTCCGGGAGTATTTCCGACACCCTCTCCCGCGCCTTCGATCTCGTCGCCGGGCCCTTGTGGGTCGACGGCAACACCTTTGCCGCCGCCCGCTCCTTCCATGCCAACGACGGCGAGGGTATCCTCTGCCAGGATCACGGCGGAACACAGCTGTATTCGTGGGCCGTCACGCGCAACAGCGGTCCCGAATACATGGCTGGCTACAATGTGCGGCACTACGGTTCCTTCTGGGCATGGAACCAAACCACCCGCTGGGTCGGCGTCGTGGGCGGCAACACCACCCACGACGTGTCCGTCGTCGGCAACACCGGAGCGGATGCATCCACCGGCAGCAGCACCGATCCCGACGGCGGGCTCCTGGAGTGTCCGTCCGAAGCGCTGACGCCTCCCTTGAATGTCACCGCCGAGATCCAGGGCGACGCTGTGTGGATCACATACGAGGACACGACCGACCACGAGATCGGCTACCGCATCGACCGCCGCATCGGTACCGACGGAGCGTGGACCGCCGTCGCCTACCGTCCCCGCCAGAGCGCGGCGCATCCGTGGAACCCTCCCGCATGGCTTGACACCCTTACCCCGCGCGGGATGGACCTCTACTACCGCGCGGTGGCCATCAACTGCGCCGATGACGACACCGGTGCCTCCGCCGCCGTCGGTCCGGTTCGCCTGCCCTCGCTCGCGGGGCCGCCCGCGTTGCCCCCCGGATACGAAGCATGGGCCAACGCTCTGCCAGCGGAGGCCCGCGCCCTCACCGCCACGCCCTTCGGCGATGGCATCCCCAATCTCCTGCGCTTCGCCCTCGGTGCCGAGGCCGCCGCCGTTTCCATGGCTCCCCACTTCCTCCGCGTTGAAGAGCGCAGCGGCGGAATGACCCTGCACTTTGTGCGGCGCACCGGTTTCACAGAAATCCATGTGGAGACCTCTAGCGATCTGCAAAACTGGGAAAGCCTTCCCCCGGGCGAAGATATCACCTTCGGCACCGCGCCCCGCGATGCCACCTCCGAGACGGTCACGGTCGAACTGGATGGCTGGGCGGCCGCCGAGGGCCGCTTCTTCCGCTTGGCCGTCCCCCTTCCGTAATACCCTCAAACAATCTCTCAGAAGAAAACACAATGAAAACACCCGCCATATTCCCACACCTCCGTTTTGCAGGCCTTTCCTTAGGGATGGCTCTCGCGGCTGCGTATTCCGCAGTGGCCACCGCTGCCCCGGAACAAAACGCGCACGCGCCCGATCATCATTTCGCCATCCCGAGTGAACCCGGCGTAACCTTGACGACCGAGCCCGGACACCCGCATGTCGCATGGCGATACGCGATCCACACCGGCTTTGGCAAAGGGGGTAGCGGGAGAGCCGTTTCCCTGCTCGAGGAAGGCTTTGACCCTGCCTACGGAGAAACCGGTAGCCCCCTTCTGACCGACGGCGTGCTCCTTATCTCCTGGAGTCAGCCAACCGGCGAGGTTGTGGCGGATTACTCCAAAATCACCGAACGGTATTTCCGCGATGCGGCGCACAATGCCATCCTCCAGGACAACTACCTCCGCATCGACGCCGACTGGCACACGATCGCCCTCAACGCCGAAACCGGCGAGAAGCTCTGGAGGCGCATGCAACCCTCCGCCTCGCTCAACTTCCTCTCTTCAAAACGGGACCACAACGGCCTCAATGCCGCCGCGCGTGACGGGCTCTATGTCACCGTCACCCTCCTCGGAGAGGTCTTCGCCTACGAAATCGCAACGGGTGATCTACGCTGGAGCTTCACCATCCCCGACTGGAACGCCATTGCCGGTGCCTTCAAGCAGGAGATGCTGGATACACGGACGATCCCGGCCCAGACGAGCGGCCCCTTCGGCATGAGGCGCTCCGGTGCCATCATCATCGACAATGTCGCTGTTGTTCCCGACATGCAGCGCGGGCTCATCGGTCTGAGTGTGACCGATGGCAGCGTTCTTTGGGAAACCCCTGCCGTTCTGCACCCGCAGGCCACCCCTATCCCCTGGACGCATGAGGGCAAAACCTATCTCATTTGCAACAACGCCGGACGCCTGCACCGCAACGGCGTTCATCTGCTGGACCCTGTCGACGGGAGCATCCTCTGGACCTTCCCCACCGATGGCTACAACCCCGGTCAACTCCTCGTCGGCGAAGATCATCTCTTTCTCAACCTTTCCCCCAGCCGCAACGACGAGGCCATCCTCGATTGCTACGCCATCGGCCTCGACGGTCTCACCTGGCTCTGGCAATTCGAGGATACCCCCCGCAACCGCGTCCAGGTCAAAGACGACCGCGGCGCGGAGCGCAAAGGCGTAATTCGCGACGGGGTCGTTTACCTGCTCGTGGGCACCGGCCGCCGCCCAGAGGAGGGCTACCTCGTTTCCTTCGACCTCGCCACGGGCGCGGTTATCCATGAACCGGATACGCCGAGAATCCGCGGCCAGGGCATGCCCTTCATCGCCGAAGACAAATTCTTTGTGCAAATGGATTCTTCACACTCGGGGAGCCGGGCAGGCTTGATGGTCTACCATTTGCACGGAGACGGTCAATTCACCTATCTCCACGATGTGCCGTATGAAGGATTCGGCATCCAGAAGATGACGGACTACCTGCACCCTTGGGAGATGCCCTACGCGGGCGGCAAGGTCTACATCCGGGGGCACCGGCAGATCGCCGCTCTCGATTTGTCTGTCGTCACAACTGCCCGGGCGGACCTTCTCTTCGAAGGCGCGTGGGCCGGATTTCATCGTCCGGTACGGGCGTTCATGTTTGCCGGAGAAAACCGTGGCTTTTGGGGCGGGCGAATCGAATCGCCCCCACGATTGGAGCTGGGTGTCGTCCTTACCACGGATTACCGCATGGATAGTTGGACCGATCTGATCCTTCCGGAAGAGATTCCTGTGGGCGCCGTCGTTGAGACCGATGCGGAATTCCACTTCGTAACCTTTTCATGGCCCTCAACGCTTCGGATGGAACGCGCGGACGGGCGTGAATGGACCGGCACATGGTCGCGCTATTTTCCCGGATGGGAGGAGCCGCTTTCCATCAACGGCGCGCTTCATGAATCCAGCGAAGGTGGCTATGATCAAAAATCCTGGCCCACGGACTGGCTCCCGGATCAGCCGGTGACGTTTTTCGGGCCGCTTCCCGAAGGCCAGGAACGAGTTCACCTGCATCTCGTGGATTGTCTGCCCCGTCACGACGGCTTGAGGGACATCACGCTTTCTCTCGATCACGATGGCGAGCATGTCCTTGCCGGCGTTGGTGGTGCCTTCCGCTTCAACCAAGCCTATCATGAGATCGACCCGAGTTCCCTCGTGGTGACCCCGGATGGTATCAGCGGCACCGCTTTGGTCATTCTCAACTCCGATCGTTGGGTTCCGGGAGACTGGCAGAACGGCGGCTCGCTCGCGGGCTATGTCACCCTCGATGTGGTTTTTGGCGAACCGGACGGAGAGGGCATATACCCGGTCAGTGGAAGTTGGAGTGCCGAGTGGGGCGTTGAGCACACCCGCAGCGGACCCGTCACCGCGACGCTGCACAACCTGCCCTCTCCGCGCTCCGGTCTTTGGATCCGGCGGGGGGCGGACCCTCAGGCAATCACCCTCTCTTTCTTCGCTGAAGCGGGGGCCATTTATCAGGTGGAAACCTCCGCGACAATGGAGGACGGCAGTTGGGTGCCCATTGGCGGCCCCATCGAGGGAACCGGAGAAGAAATCGATACACACCCGGCCTTCCATGGCGGGAGCCGTTTCTTCCGGGTGGGCCGGCAGGAGTAAGGGGCCGCGCGAAGCTGGCGTAAGAATCCCTTATCAAAAATAAATTCCCGTCCCGTTGTTCTTCAATCACCGGTCATGAAGCCCCTCCTTGCCACCCTCGGCCTTTTTCTCGGGGGCCTCGCCACGGCGACCGCCAGCCAATGGCTCATTGAAGAGAACTTTTCCTCCCTCGATGCATGGGATGACCTCAGCACGGCGGTGAGCTGGGTCGGCCAACCCGCCTCTGGATCCGCCTTCGAGATCGTCGGCAACACCGTGCAACTCTCCGCCGCCGGGATCGCCTCCGTGGGGCTCCGGCCATGGGAGAGTGAAACCCGGTCCCGCTCCTTCACCGCCCTCGACCGGCGCTTCGCGGAGCCCTTGGAACACCGGGAGGGCACCTTGGTGGTTGAATTCCGTGTGCGCTGGCACTCCCTCATCGATGAAATCCGTGGGGAATGGAACCGCGTTGGGATCACCCTCGTGCATGATTATCCCGAGGACGGCCTCGACCTCACGCGCGATGACAAGGTCTACGATTTCTCCGCCGAATGGTGGGGGCGTCCGGCCTACCAGATTCGGCTGCGCGGAAGCGATACGACGGGGTTCAACGCCGCCACCGCCCTCCTCATGTATGGCGGCGGTTACGCCCGCGAAGGTGAATTCGAGATCTATTACGACGGCAGCGGCAACCCTCTTTGGTGGCTTGCCGGTTTTTCCTCGACGGCGGGCGGAAGCGCCTCCAACGGCGGCCCCAGTCCGGGCGTGGGCGATCCCTGGCCCCATAATGGTTGGGTGCGCAGCTCGCGCGGTCTCGCTTCCACCCAATGGCAGCGCTTCCGCTACGTCGTTGCCCCGCATTACCAAGAGCTTTGGATCAATGCCGCCGACGATGGCGTCCATTGGGTGCGCGACGGCTTCATGCCCCTGCCCGAGGAAGAAAAGGCTCCGGAAACCGCGCCGCTCTACCGCTACTTCGATTCCTTCGAGGGCCTCCGACTCTACTTCCGGGGCTATGACAATGTGAGCATGGACTACCTGCACGCTTCATGGGTGCCGGAGAAGCCCTTTGCAGCGGAATGGATCGCACACGCGGACGGCAGCGCCCGCTTGGAGTTCCCCACCCTCCCCGGTCATCTTTATTGGACCGAAGCCTCCTCCGATCTCGACGAGTGGCAAGCGCACAGCGGCCCATGGGAGGGCTCCGGTTGGCCGCTCTCGGTGGAGGTCGCACCACCGGCCGCCCACGATGCCCGCTTCTATCGGGTGCGGCGCGACCCTTACGACAATTAACCTTCAACGCCATGGCTCAAAAACTTCCTTTGCACCGCAGTTGCGGCAGGCGTTACTCACCAGAAACAAGAACAACACCCGAACGAATGGAACGACCGATGAAAAGAATACCTCTTCCCGCGTTGATTTTTGGCTTTGCCGCCGCTCTGCCGCCGGTGGCCGCTTCCTCCTCAATGAGCGGAAAGCTTACCTTGCAGCACTCTACCGACGGCGAGGTTTGGACAGATGTTAAAATCTCTGCGGAAATGATCGACGAAAATGGCGGCCTCGCGCTCTCGGACCTCTCGAATCCTTCCTTTTTTCGCTTGGATGTGACCGACTTCGCACCGGAGTCCGGGCCGGAGGACTTTTCGCTCATCCCGGCGGGCACATTCTCCATGGGGGACCACAAAGATGAGCCCGAGGAGTGGATGGCGCCCAGCCGTCCGGTGCATGAGGTTTACGTCTCCGCCTTTTACATGGCAACGACGCCAGTCACCTATGAGGAGTGGGCCTTGGTGCGCGACTGGGGAATCGCCCACGGATACCAATTCGACAAGGAGGGTGAACGGGGCTACTCGGGGGAAACCTGGACCGGCTTGCCCGACACACCGGAAAACAACCGGCACCCGGTCACGCAGGTTTCCTGGTACGACATGGTGAAATGGTGCAACGCGAAGAGCGAGATGGACGGCCTTGAACCCGTCTACTATATGAACGACGCCCGCACAGAAGTCTACCGCCGGACGCGGCATATCGTGAAGAACACCGAGGTGGATTGGGACGCCAACGGCTATCGTCTGCCGACGGAGGCGGAGTGGGAAAAAGCCGCCCGGGGCGGCCTTGTCGGCAAGCGTTGGCCGTGGGGCGATGCCGACATCGACCCCACACGTGCGAATTTTTGGAACAGCAGCGAAACCAACGGAACGACACCGGTGGGAACGTATCCTCCCAACGGTTACGGGCTGTATGATATGGCCGGGAACGTGTGGGAGTGGCTCTGGGATGCGTGGTCCGAAAACTGGTACAGCCAGCCCGCCGCTTCGGAGCCCGACACCCGTGGACCCTGCGCGAGCGAAGTCGGCAAATACCGCGTTTACCGGGGCGGCCGGTGGGCGCAAGCCCCCGTCCATCTCCGCGTAGCCACCCGCGACGTCCACGAACCCTCTCCCCGCCACGCCCCCTTCGGTTTCCGCATCGCCCGCAACGCCGCTCCCTGAAGGTGGAGCCCCTCCAGGCCCCACCTCGCCCGCCAACCCGCATAAACAAGGAATTGTCAGGGAAGAACGCCGCGCACCCTTTCGGCAAACGGCGTTTTTTCGCCCGCAAACCCCCCATTTCAAGGACTTTACTGTTCCAGAAGAAA
>SLLG01000295.1 GCA_007134215.1 Opitutales bacterium
GAGCGGATCCCCGTGCCGGGAGCGGGCTTTCTCTACGGGATTGCGGCCTTGCCGGACGGTTCCCTCGCCGTCTGCGGCGTGGGCGTGATCGGACTGCTCCAAACGGACGCGGGCGGGACGTCGCGGTATCGCTCGCTTATTGAGGAACTGCCCGAGGCCGACCGGGAGGACGTGGGCGAGGTCTGGGATATGTTCACCACGCCGGAGGGGCTCTTCTTCTTCACCCGGCGCATGATGCTGCGCTGGCATGAGGGCGAAATGAGCGTCTGGCATTTCGAGACGGACCGCATGATCTACGGATTTTGGAGCGGCTCGGCGGTTTATGTGCAAAATCTCGGACACGGGCTTTTCCGGCTTGAGGGCGAGGAAGTGCGGGTGGTAAGCGATGCGCCGCTCTTCCGCGAGCCCGGTCCCCGCATGATCCTGGACGACGCCGACAACGGACTTCTCGTGGTGACGATGAAGGACGGCCTCTGGCACCTGCGGGGCGACGAACCGGCCCAGGTTCAGACGGAGGCAGACCCCTATTTAAGAGAACGTTCTATCAATCGCGGCATACGCCTGAAGGACGGGCGCCTCGCTCTCGGAACCTACCATGGCGGTGTGGTTGTTCTCACGAAGGACGGGCGGTTTGATTTCCTCTTCGACGAAGATTCCGGCCTGCCTATGAGCGGCATCAATAACCTTGCCGAGGACCGCGAGGGCGGCCTGTGGTGCAGCCTCAACAGCGGCGTGGTGCGTGTTGATACCTCGGGCATTCTCACCCACCACGACATCCGCACAAACCTTCCCGGCGTGACCGTGACAACGATTCGGCGGCACCGGGACAGCGTCTACCTCGCTTCCACGTCGGGGCTGTTCCGCCTGCTGAGCGTCCCTGCGCCCGCGATCCCCCAGTGGGAGCGCATTCCCGAGGCTTCCGGGGAGATGTATAAACTCGTCGAACACGACGATGAACTCTTCGCCGCCGTGGAGGGGCGGGTGGTGCATTTCGACGGGCAATCCTGGACGACGGTGTGGGATGACTTCGGCCTCATCCGCGCCGTTGTGCCCTCGCGCCGTGACCCCGACCGCGTCTTCATCGGCGGTCGCATCGGGCTGGGATCGCTCTTTCGCGAAGACGGCATCTGGAAGGCCACCCTGACGGTGGCGGCCTTGGACGAGGATTATGTGGAGTCCATGATCGAAACCCCCGACGGTGCCCTCTGGTTGGGGACGGCCTTTTCCGGCTTGGCCCGCGTGACCAGCGATGGCCATGGTGCGGCCTGGCCCACGGAAGCCCGCGTGGAACGCGTCGGCGCGGATCAGGGACTTCCCGCGCAGCGGCATCTCTCCCTGCGGCTGCGCGGGGACGCGCTCATCGTAACGTCACCGGACGGTGTCTTTGTGCGGGATGCCGCCACAGATACCTTCGCTCCGCTTTCCGCCGATGCGCCCACCGCACCGCTTCCCGGATGGGCATGGGATGCGTCTGTGCGCAACGACGAGGGCGTCCTCCGCGGGACCGTCTACCCGACGGCCGGCGGTAGCGATGATTTCAATACGTACTTCGGGCGGCAGCTTCCGGGTGATACGGACGTAGGACGGGACCCCAAGTGGCAGTGGATTCCGCCCGCACTCTTCGACCCGATTGGCGGCGTGAGGTACCTCTACAGCGACCAAGATGAATCCGGCGCGGAGATCCTCTGGGTGGGCGGTTGGACCGGTCTGCTCCGCTGGGAGGTCGATCGCGCCCCGCTGGGGGTTGCGCCACGGGTGCCTGAAGTCTCCATTCGGCGGGTGACGCACGCCACCCACGGCACGCTCTTCGCCGGTGCCGGCACGCCGAAGCATTGGGAACACGCCCACTCCCGGCAGGCGCTCCGCTTCGATTTCGCCGCGCCTATCCACACGCCGGGGGTCACCGTGGCCTACCGTTCGCGCCTCGACGGCTACGAGAGCGAATGGACGGATTGGTCGAGTGCCGCCGCGCGTGAGTTCACCAATCTCCCGGCAGGGCGTTATCGCTTTCTGGTCGAGGCCCGCACCGATCTCGCGACATCGGTGGCGCCCGCCGTCGCCGCCTTTTCCATTGCGCCGCCATGGTATTTCACCGCGCCCGCCTACGCCGGATACCTTGCCGCCTTCGGCCTCCTCCTCTGGGGCGGCGTGCGCTGGCGCCTCGGGGCCGCGCGCCGCGAAAACCGCCGTCTCGAATCCATTGTCGCCACGCGCACCGCCGAATTGCGCGAAAACGAAGTCCACCTTCGCGAGGCCCGCGACGCGGCCGACCGCGCCAACCGCGCGAAAAGCCGTTTTCTCGCAAACATGAGCCATGAGCTGCGCACGCCCCTCAACGCCATCATGGGCTATGCCCAGATCCTCGGGCGCGACAGCACGATCGGCGAGGAGAACCTCCGGCGCATCGACGTGCTTCGCTCCAGCGGGGGCCTTCTCCTCCACCTCATCAACGAGGTCCTCGACCTCTCCAAAGTCGAGGCGGGCAAGATCGAGGTCCGGCCAGTCCCGACCGATCCGCGCCGCATGGTTGGCGACCTTGTCGAATCCTTCCGCCCGAAGGCAAAAAGCATGGGACTCGCCCTCACCCTTGCGACCGCGCCCGCCTTTCCGGAACGCATCGTCCTCGACAGCCGCCGCGTGGAGCAAATCCTCTTCAACCTCATTGGCAACGCCCTCAAGTTTACCGCGCGTGGTGAGGTTCGCATCGAAATCGGGGAAAGCGGAAACGGGTTTTTCCGTATCGATGTCAAGGATACGGGTGAAGGCATTCCGCCGAGTCAGCTCGCCTCCATCTTCGAACCGTTCCAACAGGGCGAGGCCGAAGCCCCTTCCGAACCAGGCACCGGCCTCGGCCTGGCCATCTCCCGCGCCCTCGCCATGGCTCTTGGCGGCACCCTCACGTGTGAGAGTGCGCATGGACGCGGCAGTTGCTTCCGCCTCGAACTTCCCCTCCTCCCTGTCGCAGCGCCCGCTGCCCGGACGACCGTCGAGCAGACCATCATCGGGTATGCGGGTCGCCCCCGCCGCGTCCTCGTGGTCGACGACCTGGAGGTGAACCGCGACATCGTGGGCGAAATGCTCGAACCCCTCGGCTTCCACGTGAAGGGAGCTGACGGCGGCGCTTCAGCCCTTGCACAGGTTGACACCCATCCACCCGACCTCATCCTCATGGATATGCGCATGCAGCCCATGGATGGCGCCGAGACCCTTCGCCGCCTGCGCGCCTCTGAAAACGGGCGGGCGCTCCCGGTCATCTCCTACTCGGCCAGTCTCATCGACTTCAGCCGCGAGGATGCTATTTCCCTCGGTTGCAACGACTCCATCGGCAAACCCTTTCTCCTTGAGGAGTTGCTTTCCAAAATCGGCGCCCTCCTCGGGATCGAGTGGATCTGGTCGGCGGAGGCGCCGGAACCCGCCGCGCCGCCCGCCTACGCCTTCGCCGCCACCGATCTCGAACGCCTTCGCGCGCTTGCCCACCGCCGCGAACCCGCCGGACTCAAGCGCGAATTGGAACGCATTCGCGCCGCCGACCCGACCGCCCGCGCAACGGTCGATCCCCTCCTCACGCTTGTCCGCGCCTTTCGTCTCGCCGAAGTCAGCCACGCCCTCGACCATGCGCAGTCCCGGTCCGAAAACCCGACATGAAGAGTGCAGCCACCATCCTTGTCGTCGACGACACCCCGGAAAACCTCGCTCTTCTCTTCGACGTGCTGGGCGCGGCGGAATTCGAGGTCCTCGTTGCCGAAAGCGGTGAAATTGCCCTCGAACGCATGGAGGTGCTCGCGCCCGATCTAATCCTGCTCGACGTGCGCCTTCCCGGGGTCGACGGCTTCGAGGTGTGCCACGCCTTGAAGAAAGACCCGGCCCACCGGAACATTCCGGTCATTATACTCACGGCCATGCATGAGACGCGTGACACCGTCGCGGGATTTGCCGCCGGCGCCGTAGACTACCTTTGCAAGCCGATCGAGCCGGAAGAAGTCCTCGCCCGTGTGCGCACCCACCTGGAATTGCGCAAGCTCCAACAAACGTTGGAAGCGCGCAACCGCAGACTCTCCGCGGAGATCCAGCGCCGTCGCGCGGCCGAGCGCCAGATCGAACAATCGCTTGATATTGGGGTGATGGTGGTGGATGCGACGGGCAAAGTCGAGTTTGCCACCAAACGCGCGTGGGATCTTGTGGAACGGTATTTCCCCGAAGCCGTTCACGGGCTGCCGCCCGAGATCGCCACGTGGTTGGTGGATAGCAAAACCATGGAATGGCGCCAGCGCAGCGGCGCGGGCGAACTCATCGCCCGTATCCAAGCGGGAACGACGCCTGGCGAAAGCTGCCTCCTACGGTTGGAGGAGCACATTGAGCTGCAATCCCCCCAGCCTCTTGAAAAACTCGGCCTCACCCCGCGCGAAGCCGAGATCCTTTATTGGCTTGCCCAGGGGAAGTCGAGTCCCGAGATCGCCGCCATCCTCAATACCGCCCTCAACACAGTGAAAAAGCACGCGCAGAACATTTACCAGAAACTCGATGTCGACAACCGCACCGCCGCCGCCCTCCGCGCCATGGAAATTCTGCAATCCGGAGAAGCGGGCGCGGACAAACCCTTGAAGACGCTGCCACCTCAGGGGTGAGTCTCCCCTTGTGGGCCAACATACCGATGTGAGACAGGCATTCCTGCCTGTCCAAACCACCCACGGAGTTCACAGAAGAGAGTGTCTGTGTCACGCTCGCGCGACGAAGCGCAAGCCTCACTGAAAAGCCGCGCGGTAGAAGCGGTTCTCTCCGGGTGCGAGGGGGATGTCGTCGATCTCGATGGTTTCGTCTTCCAGGGTGACGACGACGAGGTCGAACCAGTTGACGAGATCATCGCTGTATTCAATTCGGTAGGTTTGCACACCGTTGGCGTGCATAAGGAGGCGTAGCGCGTCCGGTCCGTCTTCGACGATGCGCAGGGTGGCGAGGCGAAGGACGGTCTCAAAGAGCGTGTCGTAGAATTCATCGCCGCCGGATCCGACGAGCGAATTGCCCGCACGGTCGACGACATCGCCGTTGCTGAGGAAGCTGAGCCAGAGTGGGCCGTCCAGACCGTTCGTGTCGACGCGGATACTGCGGGTCGAGCCCGTGCCCGTTACTTCGAGAATGCGCGCGCCGAAGGGGCCGCCGTTGACGCTGAACTGCTCCGGAAGCACACCGGCGATGTCTTCGGAGAATTCAGCCTCAAAGACTGCTTCGAAGGGATTGCCCGCAGGGGCGTTCTGCGCGATCTCGAAGATCTCCGGCGGGATAACGTCGCCGACGCGTTCGTAGACCGCGAAGACCCGCTGGTAGCCGCTGTTGGCGAGGGTGATCGTTGGGGTGGGCACAGGCTGTGACCCCGGAACAATCCAGAACCGGAACGCGAATCCGCTGTATGCCGTCTCCTCGTTGGTCAGGGGACTGCCGAAGAATGGTTCGGTGGAAAGAACGACCTCGCCGACCGAGTTTTCGAACGAGCGCACAATGGATCCGCGCCCGTCGCCGCGCCCGGACCGGTCGACGAGGGGCTGGCCTGCCGGTGTGTCGAAAAGGACTCGTGTCGTGAGTTCGGAGGGGACGCCGAGTCCGCCTTCCAGTTCGAGGATGCGCACGTCGAATTCGCGCCCGACTCCCTTCGCGAAGAAATCAATGTCCATCTCCAATTGGATAGCATCCACTTCGATTTCGAAGTTGCCGATGAGGAAGCCGCCGCCGCTCGGCACAAGGTTGAGGTTGCGCACGCGGAGACGCATATCGGCCCATGCGGCGGGCCGCGAGAAGTTGTTGAAGTTGAGCGTGCCGCC
>SLLG01000354.1 GCA_007134215.1 Opitutales bacterium
GCCCGCGTGCGCGACACGCGGGCCTTTCTTGTTTTGTAATGCCTCATTCGCCGCCGCGTTGGGCGAAGGCGGCGGCGGAGGCGGCGAGGTAGGCCGTCGCGGCAACGGCAGCGAGGCTGTTGAACCCGGCGGCGAGGGCGAGGAGACCGGCGGCGGGTGCGGAAAGCACCGAGAGGCATCCATTTACACCCCAAGCCCACGGCACGGAGCCGGATGCGCCGCGCGTGAGCAGGCGCAGGCCGAGAGGGAAGGGCATGCCGAGGAGGACGGCGGGCGGCAGTATCAGGAGCACCCCGCCGAGGATGCGCAGTGCGGGCGCGGCCGCGACAAGGCTGTCGGCGGCGCCCGCCAGTGCGAAGAGGACGGCTGCCTGGAGTAGAGCAATGGCGGCGGCAAGGACGGCAAGCCCGCGCGGCGTAGGGACGAAACGCTGGCTCAACGCGCTGCCGAGGCCCATGCCGCACAGGAGTGTCCCGATGACGCCGGCGGCGCTGTGCAGCGGGCTGCCCCAGATCAGCGTGAAGCGCTGGATGAGGGCGATTTCGAAGAACATGAATCCCGCCCCGAGGCCCGCGAAATAGACGAGGGTGAACCGCGCCGTGGCAATGCGGGCGCGCGCCACAGCCAGCGGACCGAGGATCAACAAGACGGAGGCGAGCGCAAGAAGAACGACAAGGAGGATGACAACGACAATCCCGCGTTCGCTCACGGTGAGTGCGGCGAAGTCGTCCCCGGCTCCTGCAAATAGAGCGGCGCGGGCGTCGGAGGGACGGACGAACTGGTTGAAGAACGGTCGGTTGTCCGTGGGCGCGGCGACATCGAGCCGGTAGTTTCTGAGAAAGGTTTCGCGGCCGGACCCGGCGAGGGCGGTGAGGGCATGGTCGAGAACGTCGCCCGCCTCGCCGTGGAGACGTTCCGTCGCGCGCGCTCCGGCGGGGGCGAGCACGTCGAATCCCTGCGCCTCCGCGAACCGGCGGAGGTTAGCGAGGTCGGTTTCCGTGAGTGGTTCGGCGGATACAGAGAGGGAGAGCGAACCCCATCCGCGGACGGCGGCGATATAACGCGCGGGTTCGCCGGCACCGGTCGCGCGGAGGGCGCGGACAGCGAGGTCGATGACGCGCGGGGCGTGCCGGAGCGGCTCGTCGAGCCAGACGTTGAAGGCCAGTCGACCTCCGGGCGCGAGGCGGGCAAAGGCGGCGGCAAGGGCTTCCTCGGTGAAAAGGAAGTCCTCGCCAAGCGCCTGAAGGCCGACGGGGCCACCGAAGATCCCGCGCTCGGGAAAGATAATCAGGTCGGGGCGGGTCCCTGCGTGTGTCGTGAGAAACGCCCGCGGTTCGCGCCGCAAGACGACCGTTGCCTCCGGCCCAAGGAGATTTTCGATACGCGCGGCGACGTGCGGGTGCGGCTCGACAATGGTGACGCGGGCACCGTGTGCGAGAGCGAGGTTAGCGCCGGGCGTGCCGCCGGGGGCGAGAAAGACAGTGTGTCCGGCGGGCCGCAGGGCGAAGGGCAGTGCGCGGGGTGTGTGCGCGAGGATGTCGGCGCCGGGCGCGGCGGGATTGAGGAGGTGCCCGTAGGTGTCGGCGTTGACATACACGGTCTGCGGCGCGGGCACGGTGCCGGTGTAGCGCAGGCTGAGGTCCGGTGCATGGCGGAGGGCGGGTGAGCGCACCGTCTCCATTCTGCCGAGCGGGTGGGGCCGCGCCGGGCCGCGTTCGGCATCCGGCATTTGCAGGGCGTAGCTCAATCCCTTGTAGGGCGAGACGGGGATCTCACGGGGTGCGAGCGCTCCGGCGACGGTTGTGAGCGCCGCCGCCACGAGGAGTGCGGTCCGGAGGATTGATTTTCGTTTTTCAGCGGTGAGCAGGGCGACGGCGAGAAGGGCGAGGGCGAGGCCCGGCACGATGGACTCAGGCAGGGCGACAGCGAGGAGTCCGAGCGCCCCTGCCGCCCCCGCTGCGGAGCCGAGGAGATTGGCCCCGTAGAGCAGACCGACGGACCGGACGCGGGTGGTGAAGGCGACAGCGAGGGAGCATGCGCCGAAGAAAAAAGGAAGGAATAGAAGAAGGCCCGTCGCGCCGAGGCGGAGCCATTGGGATGGATCGGCTTCCAGTTGGTCGATTTCAATACCGGCCAGCAGCGGTCGTGTCGTCGGCAGGAGCCACGCCATGGACACGGCGCAGAAGAGGAGGCCCGGGAGAAATAGACCGGGCAGCCGCCGGTCGGCGTCGGCGGCGCGGGCGCGCCACACGTGCAGAAACGACCCGCTCGCTCCGAAACCGAGAAGGGCGATGGATATGACGATGTAGGCGAGGTGGTGCCCGTGCGCGTGCGCGAGTCCCTGCATGAGCGCGATCTGCAGGGCGAGCAGCGCGAAGGATACGATGCCCACGGCGATGCCCTGCCGCAAGGCTGCGGCCCGGCCCGGCGGCCCGCCGGATGCGTCGGCCTGCGTCATGGCGCGGCGCGCCTGTGTGCGCGGTGCTGCGCGGGACCCGTCCGCCTGGGGTTCACTCCTCCTCCGCGCGGGTGAAGGGGACGAACTGCACGGGCAGGATGTTGCGCGTGCGTGTGCGCTCGCCCCGTTTTTCCACAAGCACAAGCTGCTGCGTGCGGAAGGGCGATCCCACCGGGATGATCATGCGCCCGCCGTCTTTCAGCTGTTCGATGAGCGGCGGGGGAATGTGCGGGCTCGCCGCCGTCACGACAATGGCGTCGAAGGGGGCGTGTTCCTTCCACCCGTGGTAGCCGTCAGCGTGCTTTACCGAGACGTTTTCGTACCCGGCGAGCTTGAGCCGGCGCTCCGCCCATTCAGCGAGTTCCGGCACGATCTCGACGGTGTAGACGTGGTCGACGATTTCCGCGAGCACCGCGGCCTGGTAGCCCGAGCCTGCCCCGATTTCGAGCACGCGGAAATCCGGCTTGGGTTCGATGACCTCCGTCATGAAGGCTACGATATACGGCTGCGAGATCGTCTGTCCGTAGCCGATGGGCAGCGGACGGTCGTCATAGGCGTGGCTCACGACGCGGTCCGGCACGAAGAGATGGCGCTTCACGTCGCGCATAGCGCGCAGGACCTCCGGGTCGCGCACGCCGCGGTTTTCAATCTGTCGATCCACCATTTCCATACGGGCTGACTCAGTGGCGGACGGCTCGTCCGCGTGGGCAGGGATGCCATTGGAAGCGGCGGTCAATATCGCAAAGAAACACGTCCATGGCAATGTTCTTTCTCGGCGGCGGGTGGCCTCTCGTGGATGTGTCATGGTGGAAAGAGGGATTCGTGAGTCTATTCAATCGGGCGAAGTGCGCTTGTCTCCGGGATGAAGAGCATCGCGTCGTAGCGGGCCGCGAGGCGTGTCGGCACGTAGTTGCCCTGCTCCGCCTCGGGGCGGTAAACCACGCCGATGGCGCGGTGGGGCACAGGGTCGGTGTGCGCGGCCTCCGGGGCGTCGTCGAAGAACAGGAGGGCGCCCTCCGGAAAATGAATGTTGAGGGCGTCTTCGAGGCTCCCGGCGATTCCGTCGGGAATGCGCATGGACTGGCGGCGACCGCCCCATTCACGGCCCGCCTGGACACGCCCGCGGTGCGTCGAAAAACCGAGCGCGAACACCTTGTCAGCGCCGTGGCGCTCGCGCGCGAGCTGTCCGATGTTGACCTCGCCGCGTTCCGCCATGGCCGTCGCGCGGGCATCGCCGATATGGGTGTTGTGCGCCCACACTATGCCGCGGGCGTCCGGTCCGTAACGCTCGAGGAGGCGCCCGACGGTCGATTCCATGTGGCCCACGCGGGCGTTCCACGACTCCGGCCCCCGGTCGACCATGCCCATGAAGTGCTGGTGCGCTCCCTTCACCACGTAGGCGCTCTGCTTCGCCGCGAACCGCTCAAAGTCCGGGGCGTCTTCCGCCGCCGCGATCAGCGAAACGAGGGTGTGCAGGTTCTCCAGCGTTTCCGCACGCTGCCGGTAGGTCGAGCGCACGTAGGCCTGGATGTCGTCCTCGTGGCGCTGGAAGCGCGCCAGTTTGCGACGCACGCGCAGTCGCTCGTCGCTGCCAAGATGCTCGCCCGCAAAGGCGATAACGGCCTCAGCGGCAAGCCACGGGGCGTAGACGTCCTTCCCGTAGAATCCGGCCCGCTCCTCCATCGGGCGGCCTTGGTTCCACTCGCGCAGCCACTCCGCGAGCGCCTCGATTTCCTCGTTTGCCCACATCCACGGTGGCCAGCGCTCGAGGCGCTCCAAGGCGGCCCGCGCCGTCACGGGAGCGCCCGGCTTGTCTTTCACATAGCGGTTCAGCTCGAGCAGCGAGGCCCAGTCGCCCTCCACTGCGATAAAGCGGAAGCCTCCCGTCTCGATCAAACGGCGCGAGATCCGTTCGCGCCACACATAGTATTCGTGCGTGCCGTGGGTCGATTCGCCGAGAAGCACGAGACGGCGGTCCCGCATGCGCTCCACCAGCGCGTCCAGCGCGTCGTCGTCGTCGAGCCGCTCGCCGAGTTCCGCCAGCCACGGCAGCGGCGGATCGGGACTGACCGACTCCGTGACGGGAACGAACCCCGCCGCGATGAAAACGAACGGAAGCAATGCCAGCCGAAGCCTTCCGTGCAGCTTGTGCAAACACTTCATTGTCGCAACATCCTTACCCCCTGGCCTCCCCGCGCGCAAGTCCTTCCCATTTCTTCTTGATGCAATTTCTCGAAGAAAAAGAAAGGTATCCAAATCGTGATTTAATGATACGTATAAGAGAATTTATATTTAAGTCTTATAAAGTCGCTGTATATCACAATGCGGCGGGTGCCGTGTAGCGGCGGCGTTTGCTGGCGGATGTACAGCGGGAGGTGTGGATGGGTGCGCTGCACCGTGCGGCGGTGTTCAGCGGGGTGGAGCTGATCATATACTACTGTTGTCTCTTTTGTCTGGAGGACTAGGCGCACACCCTTGTGCGGATCGACTTTGCGGCGAGGAACTGCGGCGACGCGGAGGCGCTGGCGCGCTACCGGTTGCTCATGCCGGGGAAGGGTGCGGCGGCTAATTGCGATGGCCCGGGGGCGCGCGTGGACCGCGCGGCGGTCGCTCCGGCGCGGACGGACCGGTTCAACCCTTGACGCCGGTCAATGTATCGCCGGTGATTGGAGGTATTGTAGCCGCAGATGAATACCCGCAGCTCCAGATCCGGATTTGCCGCACCCGCGCCCGCGCCCGCTGGCGGCGGCAAGGCGGAGACCGGCGTTCGCTCCGGGCGAGGACGCAGCGCGGGTCTGTTGCTTGTGATTTGTCTTCTGGGAACCGGGCTGGTCTGGGATATCGTGCAGATTGGCGCGTGGGCCGGAATGTGGGTGCAAAACGTCCGGACGGAGTCGTTCGCCGGCTCGGTGGCGACGACGTTTTCTGAAGAGGGAATGTGCGCGTTGTGCCATGCCGTTCGCGAGGCTAAGGGTGTGAAAGGAGGTTCCGGCGATGAGGCGGTTACCTTCGTCAACCGGTTTCTCCTGCTCGTGCCGGTGCATGCGGTGCCCCGCCTGGTGTTTGTGCCGGAAAGGGGAAGCGCCTTTGTCCTGGAGCGGACGTCGGCGCCGGAGGAGGTGCGGTCGGATCCGCCTGTGCCGCCTCCCCGCGCGGTGCGATTTGCCTGCGCGATCAATTGATTCCGCGGCCCTTTTGCCTGAACGGCGTTTGCTTTGCCTGATATAGGCGATTTTCCGGTCGCGCGTGTACCCGTCTCCGGCGTCATAGCTGTGCACGGACGGCTGAACATCCGGCTGCGAGGGCCGGTAACTGAATGAAA
>SLLG01000232.1 GCA_007134215.1 Opitutales bacterium
CAAACTCGAATGCTTCAACCCGGGCGGCAGCATCAAAGACCGAACAGCGCTGAACATCCTGAAGCGGGCCATGCAGGCGGGCGCATTAAAACCGGGAGATACGGTCATCGAATCCAGTTCAGGAAACATGGCTATCGGGCTGGCGCTTGCCTGCCGCTATTGGAATCTGAAGCTGATCGTTGTCGTCGATCCAAAAATCAATAACCAAACATTGAAACTCCTCGAAGTTTACGGAGCCGAAACTCACCAAGTAAGCACACCCGCACCGGAAAGCAGCTTCCTCGCGGCACGCCTTGCCAAAGTGAAAGATCTCTTGGCTGAAAAGCCGAACAGCTTCTGGACCGATCAATACCACAACATCGACAACCCGGGAACTCACGAGGTGACGATGCGCGAAATCCTTCGGCAGTCACAGGGCAAGGTCGACTATGTCTTCGCCGCCACCAGCACTTGCGGGACTCTCATGGGATGCGCCGATTATTTGAGTGATCGGCAATCAAAGGTCAAAATGATCGCGGTCGATGCCAAAGGAAGCGTGATTTTCGGTGCGGCTGAGGGCGAACGTCTGATCCCCGGCCATGGTGCCGGGAGGAAGTCGGATTTCCTAATCCGAAGTAAAATCGATCAAGTCGTCCACGTCTCCGACCGGGAATGCGTCACGGGTTGTCGCGAGTTGCTGGCTCGGGAAGCAATTCTTTCCGGGGGTTCGTCCGGCGGATTGGTCGCGGCGGTTCGAAAAACGCTTCCGCACCTCCCTCCCCGAAGCTCCTGCGTGATGGTGCTCTGCGACCGAGGAGAGCGCTATCTCGATACGGTCTACAACGACGAATGGGTCAGCCAAAACCTGTAGCTGATTCGGTATCGGAATGAATTGGAGAATTGCCATCGTGGGAGTAGGACCCAAGGGGATGTATGGTCTCGAGCGCCTTATGGCGGAGCTGAAAGCCACTTACCGGCCGCCCCCTCCAGTCGAGATACATCTTTTCAACCGCTCTCCTTTTTTCGGTGCCGGGGACATCTATCGAATGGACCAACCGGACTACCTACTCATGAATTTCTCCAACGGCCACGTAGACATGTGGTCTCGTCGTCCCCCGGCACCTACCGGGTCGCCGGCTTTGAATTTTTCCGATTGGCTGAAGGATCGGGACCTACCGGGCGTCTCTTCCGACCCCCGGAAATACTCGCCACGTTCCGTGACCGGCGCTTACCTGAGCGACGGATTCAAAGCGATCTCGGACGCCTGTCCGGATGGAGTCACGCTCCACGCACACGTCGCTGAAGTCACGGGTCACCGGTCGCTTGAGAACGCCTTCGAGCTGCACACTTCATCGGAATCCGTGGATCAAAAGGTGCTGAACCTGCCGTTTCACTGGGTTCTGGTCTGCACCGGCCACCCTCGTCATGAGCCCACTGGAGAAGGTCACGCCTTGCGGCAGTTCGCCAATGCGAATCCGGGGGTGCACTACGTCGACTTTGTTTATCCGGTCTTCGAAAAGCTTGATTCAATCCGCCCAGGCACACATGTGGCGATCAAGGGCCTCGGCCTCACCTTCATCGATACGGTGCTCGCCCTGACAGAAGGACGCGGCGGCACGTTCACAACCGGGCGGAAAGGGCAACTCCGCTACATTCCGAGCGGTCGTGAACCTGCCACCCTGTTTCCCTTCTCCCGCAGTGGCCTGCCGATGATCCCCCGGGGCGTCACATACGGCTTACCCAAGTGTCAGCTGATCTTCTTCAACGCTGCAAACCTCCCGCGAAACGGCCCCGTGGATTTCGACCGCCACGTCTGCCCCTTGCTCTGGAAGGATATGCTGTATGCCTACTATTCTGTCGTCTTTCGGAAACACGGTCGCAAGCTACAGATCGACCGCGACTGCGATCAACTCACCGAAAAGATAGCGCAGTTTCATAAAGACTATCCCGGCACGGACCGATTTGACCCGGCTGACCTTTTCCAGCCGTTCGACACAGAGGAGAACCTTCACATTCACACCTTGGGTTTCCTGCATCGCGCGGCGGTCGAGGCGGAACTGGGAGAGTTGAAGAGTCCACTCATCGCAGCAGCGGCAGTCTGGCGCCACGCCACGCCGTATTTCTCCGAGATCTACCGCTTTGGCGGCCTTACGGCGTCGTCCCACCGCAGTTTCCTGACAAGATATGCCGGACACTTCAACCGGCTCGCGTTCGGACCGCCGCTCGTGAACGTGCAAAAGATCATCGCGGTCGCGGAGGCGGGTCTGCTGGATTTCAACTACGCCCGGTATCCCACCGCGAAGCCGGACGCAGGTTCGGGCCGGTTTGTGCTCCACGTTGCCGGGAAGCCCGGGATCACCCAGGCTTGTGACGTGTTTGTCGATGCGAGGATCCCAAAAACTTCTGTGCAAAAGGACGCCTCGCCGTATTTCCGCACGCTCCTCGAAAACGGTGAGATCCGCGGGTATTCCAATGCCGGATTCGAACCCGGCAGCGTGGACATCGATCCGGATGGCAATGCCATTGGAAGGGACGGCTGCCCGAATGAGCGGCTGACATTTTATGGCACCCCTACGGAAGGTGTCACATGGGACAACGACACCCTTTCGCGCAGCCAAAATGATTTCGCCAGCGGGTGGGCGCGGCGCGTCGCACGGAAGATCGCCCAAAACCATTGAACCATGGCTGCTTCCGCGTCACCTCGTTTGACCCCTTTGGTCGCCCCTTGGATGTTGACCCTTCAGAAGCATCCGGCTCTGCTCGATCGGCTGATCCGGAAATACCGCTCACCGCTCAACATCCTTTGCCTGGATCCTTTCGAGTCCAATGCCCGTGACTTTGCCTCGGTCTTTAAGGAGAATGATTCCCGTCACGCCATCCTGTTTGCCCGCAAAGCCAACAAATGCCGGGCGTTCGCGAAACGGGCGGGAGAAATGGGCATCGGCTTGGATACCGCCAGCCATCGCGAGCTGGAACAAGCCCTGGAAGCCGGCGTACCCGCTTCCCGGCTCGTGCTCACCGCCGCCGTTAAGGAAGAACGGACCCTGCGCCTGGCATTGCAGAATGAAGTCTTGATCATTCTGGATAATGAAGACGAATACCGCCTTGTAGAAGACCTCGCGCAATCCTTAAACCGCAAGACTCCGGTAGGCCTGCGCGTGAGTGGATTCTCCATCGGGGAAACCAAACTCTACAGCCGCTTTGGTTTCGATATCGAGAACGTCGAAGACTTCATCCGCAGGGTCTTCGCCGCCCCGGATGAGCGCTCCCGACTCCAGTACCGTGGCCTGCACTTTCATCTCGATGGTTATGCAACCGCTGAGCGACGGGCCGCCATCCATGCGTGCCTGTCCCTCGCCGACGGAATGGAACACAGTTACGGTCTTCGCACGCGATTCATCGATATGGGAGGCGGCTGTCCGGTGAACTATCTGGAATCAAAAGAGCAATGGGAGGCATTCGACCGGCAGTTGCGGCGGGCGGTCAAGGGAGAGCGGGACCCCATCACGTTCAACAACGACGGACTCGGCTATTCTTTGATTCAAGGGGAAATCCATGGCCGACTCGCCACCTATCCGTATTACAACGAAACAAGCCGAAAAGACTTTCTCCGCGAAGTGCTCCTCTACCGCGATCCGAACCATGCGGAAACGGCCGTTGACCGTGCCCGTCGGCAAGGTATTGAACTGCGCCTCGAGCCGGGCCGCTCCCTGCTCGACCAGTCAGGCGTCACCGTCGCCCGTGTGGCCTTTCGTAAACGGGATTCCCGCAGTGATCGACTCGTCGGATTGGAGATGAATACCAGCCAGATGCAAAGCTCCAGCGCGGATTTTCTTTTGGATCCGTTTCATATTCCCCGGGAACGTTCCAATCGATCCGGACCGGTTTCGGTCTACCTGACCGGGGCCTACTGTCTGGAAGGGGATCTGGTTTTGAAACGGAGCGTCGAGTTTGCCTGCGAGCCCGAAGTCGGGGACTTTGTCATGTTCGTCAACACAGCCGGCTACATGATGCATTTCAATGAGTCGCAAGCCCATTTGTTCGACCTTGCTGAAAACCTGGTCTATACTGCCGTCGGAGAGACACCAAAGGCCTGCGATTTTATCCCCGATTGAAGGATCGGTTTTTGGATCACGGGCGGATAGATCATGAAAATCAGAGGGGCTAAAGGCAGGAGTCCACTGTTTCATGGGTTTTTCGCGACGTCTGAACCTTGACCGAGAACGAGGGTTGCATCGGCTTTAACCGGAGTACGGGAAGAAATCGTTTCAAGGTTGGTTTTTTCGGCAAGCAGATGGACAGCCGCAGCGAATAGCGTAATGTCTAAACAGAACCCCGTTGGCGCGGACAAACACCGGTTTTCCACAGATCCGGCATTGAGGCGCGAGAATACTTCCGGACGAACCGTATGAAAATTCCATCCATTATCCTTTGTGCAGCGGTTTCCGTGTTCGTCTCCCGTGCGTTAACGGCCGGATTCTTCGCCGGCTCCGAACCGTGGGAGGATGGAGATACGCAATGGCGCTCGCATCCTGCATTCGGTTCATTTTATGCTGGAGAATATTCAGTTTCCGACGAGCGCGGCTGGGTGTTTCACGAGACCCTGGGCTGGACATGGGTCGACCCCGGAGACAACACCGACGAGTTTCTTCTCTGGTCAGCATCCTATGGATGGTGGTGGACCGCAGCTTCATCGGCACCATACGGCTATGCGATCAAGGAGGCGACATGGTATTATCCCCTCCTTCACGAACCGGCGCACAGCAATGGTTTCGGCAAAGCCTACAACTTCGCAACCGGCGGGTGGATGAACCGAAACCTGCGTGATGGAGGCGACATGGTCCTCGTCCCCGCCGGGACGTTCGCGATGGGGAATCATTTCAACGAGGGTTGGAGCGAGGAATTTCCGGTGCACGACGTGTTCGTGTCAGCCTACTACATGGCGCGGACACCGGCGACCTTCGCCGAGTGGCAGTCGGTGCACGCGTGGGCGGTAGCGAACGGCTACACCTTCGACAACACCGGAGCGGGCAAGGGACCAGACCACCCCGTGCATACGGTAAGCTGGTTCGACGTGGTGAAGTGGTGCAACGCGAAGAGCGAGATGAAGGGGCTTACTCCCGTCTACCGCACAGGCGCGGGCGCAGTCTACCGCACGGGGCAGACCACCCCGGAGATTGTCTATGCCAACAACGGCTTCCGCCTGCCGAGTGAGGCGGAGTGGGAAAAGGCCGCGCGGGGGGGCGAGGCGGGCATGCGCTTCCCATGGGGCGACACGATCAGCCATGAGAACGCGAATTTCATCGCCAACGGCAGCGCCTACCCCTACGACGTAAGCCCCTACACGGATTGGACCTACCATCCGGATTACGAGATGGGTCCCACACCGTACACCGCTCCGGCGGGATCGTTCGCACCCAACGGCTACGGCCTGTACGGCATGGCTGGCAATGTATGGGAGTGGTGCAACGATTGGTATGACAGCGCCTTCTACAGCGTCTCGTCCGGCGGCAATCCCACAGGTCCGGCGTCGGGCTCGTACCGAGTCGGCCGGGGCGGCAGTTGGAACACCTTCGCCGTCTACTGCCGCGTGGCCACCCGCGACGGGAGCTTTCCGGACGGCCGCGGCTTCGCTCTCGGGTTCCGTCCGGCCCGCAGTGCGGTTCCCTGAGGGGGAGTCTGCGGCAGGACGCGGCGCGCGGGCGGAAAATTCTCGACCGCCAGGTCACCCGCGCAGAGCATACCAACCAGTTTGTATGCACCCAAAGGACGGAAACAACGATAAACGGCGAAGGGCCTCGCGGCGGCGGGCGCCGGAGGCGACCCGGCTCGCGCTCGTGGAAGCGACCGTTGACCTTGTGCGGGCATCGGGCGTGCACGGCACGACAGTCGACCAGATCTGCACGGCGGCGGGGGCCACGAAAGGGGCGTTTTTTCACTATTTCCGGTCCAAGGAAGACATTCTGGAAGCGGCGATCCTGCACTGGTGCCGGGAGCGGGCGGAAGGCTACGGGCGGGACCTTGGAGAGGAAACCGATGATCCGTTGGTGCGCCTTGACCGCATGCTCGACGGTCTTGCAGCGAGCGTGCGGGTTCCCGGTGAAAAGACGGCCTGCCTGCTCGGAATGGTGGCGCAAGAGCTGGCGGGTTCGAATCACCGCGTGCGGGCCGTCTGCGAGCAGATGCTGGACGGTTGGACGGATCTTGTCGCCGGACTGTTGGCGGAAGCGAAGCGTCGGCATTCGCCCGGAACCGATTTCAACCCGCACGAAGTCGCCTGGATGCTCAACAGCCTTTGGCAGGGCTCGCTGCTGGCGGCCAAGACCCGCCAAGATCCGGAACTGGTGGCGTCCAATCTCGTGCACGCCCGTGCCTACGTATCCGGATTGTTCGGCGTGGACTCACCGAAACAAAACTCGAGAAAATCGAGAGAAGTGTCCTCCACGCCCGGGCTTCTTCGTCATTACCTCGAAAACCATTAACGCCAATGAATGCCATGAATCAAAAACCGACCGAATACATGGTCCTCTTCCGCAGCATCGACTGGAACCAGGACCTGACCATTGACGAAATGCAGGCGGTCATGGAACGGACCTACGCCTGGTTCGACCGCCTCCGCCAGGAAGGCAAGTTCAAGGCGGCCCAACCGCTCTTCAACGAAGGCAAAATCATCAACGGCAAATCGCGCGCGGTGACGGACGGCCCGTTCGCCGAGTCGAAGGAGAGCGTGGGAGGCTACCTGATTCTGAATGTGGATAGCATGGAGGAAGCGGTGGCCATCGCCCGCGAATGGCCGCTGTTGGATTGCGGCGCCACCCTCGAGGTCCGACCCGTGGCCCCCGAGTGCCCGGATTTTCACCGGCTGCGCCAGCAAATGACCAACGCCTCCTCCTGAACCGAACCCCGACGGTCCATGCGATCTGTGGTCAAAAAACCTGCCAGCGGCGAAGCCGTGTCCCGGTTGGCGGATCAACTCTTCCGCCGCGAATCCGGAAGACTGGTTTCGGTCTTAACCGGCATTTTCGGAGTGCACCGTCTGCAAATGGCCGAGGATGTCGTGCAGGAGGCCCTGGCCCGGGCATTGAAGACCTGGCCGTTTCACGGAATTCCGGACAACCCGGCCGCCTGGTTGATGCAAACCGCCCGGAACCTGGCCATCGACCGGATCCGGCGGGAGCGGCGCTTCCAGGAAAAAGAAGCAGCCATCATCACGGAACTGGAGCAGCGCATGCCGGAGACCGCCGGACCCTTGTTCGAGGATGAGATCAAAGACGCGCGACTTCGAATGATGTTCGCCTGTTGCCACCCGGTTTTGCCTCTCGAAATGCAAACGGCTCTGGCGCTCAAAGTCCTCGGCGGATTTTCCCCGGGAGAGATTGCCCACGCGTTCCTGACCAGCGAGGCCGCGATTGCCAAACGCCTCACCCGGGCCCGGCAACGGTTGCAGGAGGAGACGATTCGTTTTGAAATTCCGTCCGGTCCTGAACTCGCCCCGCGTCTCGACGGAGTTCTCCAGACCCTCTACCTGCTCTTCAACGAAGGTTACAAAGCCTCCTGCGGCGACCGGACCGTGCGGGAGGAACTCTGCCGCGAGGCCATTCGACTGGCCACGTTGCTCACGAAACATCCGTTGGTCGATCAACCCCGTGTCCATGCCCTGCTGGCCCTGGTGCTGCTCAATTCCGCCCGGCTGCCGGCCCGGACCGATTCCGTTGGAAACATCCTTCGCCTCGATGAACAGGACCGGACTCTCTGGAACCGGTCGACCATCCAGCGCGGGATTTTTCATCTCACCTATGCCTCCGGAGGCGATTCGCTCAGCGAATATCATCTGCAGGCGGGCATCGCCGCCTGCCACTGCCTGGCGCCTGACGACGCCTCGACCGATTGGCCGAGAATCCTCTCCCTCTACGATCACTTGACCGAGTTGAATGACTCCCCAGTGATCGCGCTCAACCGGGCGGTGGCTGTCGGCAAGGTCCACGGCCCGAAGCGGGCCATCGCGGAAGTGGAGCGGCTGCTCGCCCGCGCCCCGCTCGACTCCTATTACCTCACCCATGCCGTCCTCGGCGACTTTGCGGAACAACGCAATGCGCCGGGGGAAGCGGCGATCCATTTTCAAAACGCGCTCCGGCTCACCGACCTCACACCGGAAAAGGAGTTCCTCCAACGGCGGCTGCGGCGCTCCGTGAATGATTGAGCCAACAAAAGGAGAAAAACCATCATGTCCATCACACAACCGCCCACCACAGAAGTCCTGCAACACCATCCCGTTGTTTCCCGCGCCGAATGGCTGGCCGCCCGCCGCGAACTGCTGGCTACCGAGAAAGAAATCACCCGGAAAATCGACCGGTTGAGTGAAATGCGCCGGGCCCTGCCGTGGGTAAAGATTGATAAAGAATACCTGTTCGACACGCCCGATGGGAGGAAAACCTTGGCGGATCTATTCGACGGGCGCAGCCAACTGATCGTTTATCATTTCATGTTCGGCCCGGACTGGGAGGAAGGCTGCGATGGATGCTCGTTTTTGTCGGACCACTTCGACGGCGCCAACCTGCACCTGGCTCATCACGACGTGACCTTGGTGGCGGTCTCCCGCGCGTCGCTGGAGAAGCTGCTTCGTTTCAAGAAGCGGATGGATTGGAAGTTCCCATGGGTCTCTTCCACGGGTAGCGACTTCAACTTCGACTTCCACGCTTCCACCTCGCCGGAGCAGCTCGCCTCCGGCCGGATTCTCTACAACTTCGAAGAAATCGAGAGCACCGGCTCCGGTGAGGAGCACCACGGCATCAGCGTCTTCTTCAAAAACCCACAAGACGAAATCTTCCACACCTACTCCTGCTACGCGCGCGGGGTGGATATCCTCTGCACCACCCACAACTTCCTCGACCTGACGCCGCGCGGCCGCAACGAACGCAGCACCATGGACTGGGTGCGGCTGCATGATCAATACGGAAGAGGGGCCGCCGAAAACTCCTGCCAATGCGGACCAAAAGCCAATCCCCAATAAATCTCCGAATTCGCGCCCGATCCCATGAACAATCCCATCCCGAGCCCGCAACATCCAACAGAAAGGAAGAACAGCATGAGCAAATACATTGACGGATTCGTCATCCCGGTTCCCAAGGCCAATATGGCCGAATACAAAAAGGTCGCCACCCTCGCCTCCAAGGTCTGGAAAGAGCACGGCGCCCTCGAATACATCGAAGCGGTCGGCGACGACTTTCCGGTCTGCGGCGACGGAGCCAAACCGGCGCCCGAACGGATCGGCGCCTCCGGTGAGGAATCGGTCATCTTCTCCTACATCGTCTATGAATCCCGCGAACACCGCGACGCCGTGAACGCAAAAGCAATGGAAGACCCCCGCATGAAGGAAATCTGTCCGGAGGTGAACGGGGTGTTCGATTTCAAGCGCATGATCTATGGAGGATTTCAGGTGATCGTAGAGATCTGACCCACTTCAACAGGCTATCCCAATCATGCATCCTGAAACCGGCGAATACAACGCTCAGCAGGCCCCGGACGACCAACGCATCTGCAACCTTCTGGCTACCGTCATCGACAGCAACCTGCCCAAGGCCGAGAACAAGATATGGCATGCTCATCCAGTCTGGTTCCTGGATGGCAACCCAATAGTCGGATACTCAAAGCTCAAACACTGCGTGAGGTTGCTCTTCTGGAGCGGCCAGTCGTTTCACGAGGAGGGCTTGAAGAAGGAAGGAAAATTCAAAGCCGCCGAGGCCCGCTATACTTCCGTCGACCAAGTCAATGTGGACGACCTTACCCGCTGGCTCGCAAAGGCGCGGGATTTGCAGTGGGACTACAAGAACATCGTTCGGCGCAAAGGCCGTCTGGAAAGAATCCGATGACCAGCCGACCCCATCATTCGAAGCATCACACAGAGGCGCCAAGACACGGAAGGTAAATTCGAAGCATCCATCACCCATCCCCCCCTCAATCCCGCTCTCAAACAAATCCTCTGTTGCCCTGTGCCTCCGCGCGAACCCCAACCGAAAAGCAAAACGACTCCATGATGAACACAAACACAATTGAAGTCCTGTTGGATGCCTATCAAAAAGCTCACGCCGACCGCGACGAAGTCGCCTTGGGTGAGTTGTATGAGGAGGATGCGGTCATCTGCGATCTGGCACCCCCGCTGGTCCGGAACGGATTTGGTCAATCCGCAATCAAAGAGTGGTTCGAGACATGGGACGGACCCGTCCGCATGGAACTCCGGGACGAAAAGACGCACCGCACCCACGATCTCGCGGTCGTCGCCACTCTTGTGCGAGTCACCGGCAGTAAAAAAGGGGAGGAACACGACCTCTGGACCCGGGCCACCTTTGTCCTCCGGAATTCGGAGAACAAATGGCTTATCGCTCATGAGCACTCTTCCGTGCCTTTTCACATGGATGGGTCCTTGCGTGCGGCTATCGACCTGGCTCCTCCCGGAGATTTCTACGACAGGACATGACCCCGAGGCTGAAATCAGAATGATGCGGAGTCATGGATATCGATTCGAAAAAGTACCCAACCGGAAATGCGTATGCGCAAACTGACCGTCGCTGAATTCGTCACGCTTGACGGCGTGATACAAGCCCCCGGGGGACCTGATGAAGATCCTGGCGGTGGATTCCGTTTTGGCGGCTGGATCGTGCCCTACCACGACGAAGCCATCGACCAAACTATCCAGGACCTCTACGCGGAGCCCTTCGAGTTGCTGCTGGGACGCCGAACCTATGACATCTGGGCGGCGTATTGGCCGAAGATGAAAGCCGGGAATCCCATTGGCGACCGGTTCAACCGCGTAACCAAGCATGTAGCCACCCACAGGCCCGGCACGCTTGACTGGGAAAACAGCCGTGCGCTGGAAGGCGACCTCGCCGACGCGGTATCAAACCTCAAACACCAAAGCGGCGCCGATCTCCTGACCCACGGCAGCGGCAACATGGTGCGGCAACTGTTCGCCGCCGGACTGGCGGACGAGCTTCTGTTGATGATTTATCCCGTCGTCGTTGGGCGCGGCAAACGATTATTCGGCGACAACGCCCTGGCCTCCGCTTTCACCTTCGTGAACTCCACGAACACTGACAGCGGTGTGCTGATTACCCGCTACAAGCGCGGAGGCGATGTGCCCACAGGTTCATTCAAATCCATCGATTCGGAGTAAAACCATTCAACCATTCAAACCTTACAACCAATGAAAACCCAAGCACCCATGAAACCCATCACTCCCTGCCTCTGGTTCGCCGGCGACGCTGAAGAAGCCGGTAACTTTTACGTCTCCCTGCTGCCCGACTCGCGCATCGTTGAAGTGTTCCGCTCACCCTCGGACACCCCAAGCGGTCCCGCCGGCACCGTGCTCACCGTCGAATTCACCCTCAACGGCAGCCCGTTCCTCGCGCTCAACGGCGACCAGGCCATCGAGTATAACCACGCCGTCTCCTTCCAGATCCACACCCGCGACCAGGCCGAGACCGACCGCGTCTGGTCGGCCTTCCTCGCCAACGGCGGCAAAGAGGTCCAATGCGGCTGGATCACAGACCGCTGGGGGCTCTCCTGGCAGATCGTCCCCGGGCGCCTCATGGAACTCCTGAAAGACCCTGACTCCGACCGCGCCCGCCGCGCCATGGAAGCCATGATGGCCATGGTCAAAATCGACATTGCGGCTCTGGAGAAAGCCGCCGGATGAAAAGCATGCCCCGATCCGCCTGATCCATTCGATCGGACGGACCACAACCGACAACCAGAAGAGCCAACACCGAACCCACCCATGAATCAATCCTGTGAAAACAACCCCACCATGTTCTACTTCGAAATCCAGTCGGCGAACCCGGAAGCCGGATGTCGTTTCTACGAAGAGGTCTTTGGCTGGAAATTTACCTTCACTCCCGGCCTCCCAGTCAAATACTGGCGAATGGAAGCCGGCTCTTTTCGGGGAGGGCTTCTGGAGCGTCCGGCGAATACGCCACCCGTGGGCTGCGGCACCAACGCCTTCGTCTGTTCGTTTGAAGTCGATGACATTGACGAAACCGAGCGGAAAATCCTCGCCTCCGGAGGGCGAGTCGCTTTGCCCAAATTCGCGGTAATCGGAATGGGCTGGCATGCCTACTACATGGATCCGGACCACAATACCTTCGGTATCTTTCAACCCGATCCAAACGCGGGTTGACCGTGATTCACCAACTCCCATCCCCATGAAAATCGCCGTCATAATTGTTCGCATTCTGCTCGGATTGCTTTTCCTCTTCGCTTCAGTGGCTTACTTCTTCGACTTGGTCACCCAACCGGAACTCGAAGGAGACATGGCTATTTTTAACGAGGGTTTGGCCGCTTCGAGATATGTCTTTCCGGTGATCAAAACCCTGGAGTTGCTCTGCGGACTCGCTTTCGTCTCCGGGTTCTTCGTCCCCCTGGCCACGGTGGTGATTTTTCCCGTCTCGGTGAATATCCTCCTCGTTCATCTGCTTCTGGATCCGGCGGGGCTCCCGGTCGCGCTCTTCGTTATCCTCGCCAACCTATTCCTAGCCTATACCTGCCGGAATCACTACCGCTCGCTTTTCTCAACCAAAATCCAAAACCCATGAAACATATGAATAAAGTAAATCCCATCCCGCCTGGCTACCACACCGTCACTCCCTACCTGATGGTGCGTGAAGCCGACAAACTCATCGAACTGCTAAAGGATGCCTTTGGCGCGGAGATGCTCGAACGCCACGACCAGCCCGACGGCAAAGTCATGCACGCCGAGGTGCGCATCGGCGACTCGCCGGTGATGATCAGCGAAGCCTGCGACACCATGGAGGGCATGGGCCCCGTCCAATCCGTTCTCTACCTCTACGTCGAGGACGCCGATGCCGTTTTCAAGAAAGCGATCGCGACCGGCTGCACGGAAGTCATGCCCGTGGACAACCAGTTCTGGGGCGACCGGATGGGCGGAGTCGTCGATCCCTGGGGCAACCGCTACTGGATCAGCACCCACGTCGAAGACCTCTCCGCCGAGGAAATCCAGCGCCGCGCCGCCGCCTTCGCCAAAGATTTGCCGAGTTAATGAAGGAACGGAACGGAGGCCACCCGCATCACCTTGAATCCGCCGACACCCACCATCCACCAACTCACTCCGGCTGACACCGGCCTGATGGAATCGATGCTCGACATGTTCGCGGAGGCCTTCCACGAGCCGGAAACCTATTGCGCGAAGAGACCGGACCCGACGTACCTGCAACGATTGCTTGCCCGCGAACACTTCATCGCCGTGGCAGCCACCAATGGAGGCGAAGTCATCGGCGGGCTCTGCGCCTACGAACTCCCGAAGTTCGAGCAGGCCCGCAGCGAAATCCACATCTACGACCTCGCCGTGGACGCGGCCCACCGGCGTCGGGGCATCGCGACCGCTTTGATCCGCGAACTCCAGCGCATCGCCGCCGCCCGCGGCGTGTGGGTCATCTTCATTCAGGCCGACCGCGGCGACGAACCCGCCATCGCCCTCTACGACAAACTCGGGACCCGGGAGGAAGTGTTGCACTTCGACATCCCGGTGCCGGCAAGAGCCGCACTTGAAGACAAGAAAAATCACTCTAAATCGTCTAATCGAAACGATCCAAGAAAACCAAATGCATGAACAACATCGGACTGAAAGAACTCGCCTTTGTCGGTTATCCCGTGACCGACTTTGAGAAGGCGCGCAAATTCTACGGAGAAATTCTCGGGCTAAAGGAAACGATCACCTTTGGTTCAGAAGGCGAAACCGACTGGCTGGAATATGACCTCGCCGACCAGACCCTCGCCCTAGCCAAGGCGTCCGATCAGTGGCAGCCCAACCCGCATGGCGGCGGCGCCTGCCTCGAAGTCGAAGACCTCGACGCAGCGGTCGACTACCTCAAATCCAAAGGCGTGAAAATCGCAATGGACATTCTCGACTGTCCCTTCTGCCGAATCGCCCTCATCGCCGATCCCGACGGCAACACCCTGGCCCTCCACCAGCGTAAGGCCAACCATCCCGAAGGAGCGTGAGAAACGATCTACGACACGGTCTCAAGCCTCGACGGCTTCGGCGACTCCGGGGCGATCCAACCCCGCGCCGCACGCACCCCTTCATTCTGCGTCTCCGCGGGCGCCGATGCGGAAGAAGACGCCCCGCACCGCGCCCTCCGGGAACTCGCCGGTGAAGGTGGCGCTTTCGCCGTCGCCGCTGAGGGACTGCCCGGGAACGGGTTCCCATGCACCGGGGTCGGCGAGGTTAGTGGAGCGTTCGAGGTGGTAGTGCACGCCGCTTTCGGCGTGAAACAGGAGCGACAGCGCGCCCTCCCCTTCCGGCTCGACCGTGAGCCCGAGGATCCGGACTCGCTCCAGCGGCGCCCTCCCTGTGTGGAGGGCGGCCACCGCCCCCGGCGCGAGGGCTTTGTTGTAGAGGCGGACATCGTCGACGGCGCCCTCGAAACCATGGGCGAGGTCCGGTCGGTTGCCGAGCCAGAGGTCGCCGCCGGTGTGCTCGAAGGCACCGTAGGCGCCCTCCGCGACGGGCTCGCCGTTGACGTAAGCGGTGTAGGCGCCGTTGTCCCAGACAAGGGCCACATGCGCCCATTCGTCGCCGAGGTTGAAGCCGGACAGGATGGACGTCTGGTCACCGAGGGAAAAGATGAGGAAGCCACTCGCCTGCACAAGGTTCAGGCCGAGCAAGCTGTCGGGCGCGCCGACGTCGAGCTTGTGAAAGAGCGTCTGGCGGCGCTGCTCCCCAAGCCCGTCGCGGCGGGCCCACAGGGCAAGGGTGCCCTGCTCCGTGTCGAGATAGTCCATGGGGAGACTCAGGCGCGACTCCCCGCCGTCGAAGGCGAGTGCTCCGCCGATGCGCCCTTCGTCGATCCACCGGGGATCGTCGATGAGGGTGCCGTGCCTCGCCCGCCCCGAGCTGTCGAGAACGGCGGCGCCGTCGCCGTCGTCCAGTTTCCAGTGCCCCGCCAACCCCGGGACATGGGTGAAGAACGCCTGCACTGCTGTGCTCGCATTGGGCGTGGCAGCGCGGTCGTGCAGCGGGGCCACAAGCACGGTGTAGGACACGTTGCCTTGCAGCTCCGCGACTTCGAGAATGACCGTACGTGCATCGTCGCCCAATGTCGCGGAAAGAACCGGTGTCTCCGGATCAATGGAGAAGTTGGCGGGATTTTCCGCGCCGAATTTGCCCGTCCCCGCCTCCATGGGCTTGTCAAAGATGAGGGAAACTTGCGTGGCTTCCGCCGCTGCCACGCTGAGAAGACGCGGCGGCGTCGTGTCGGGGTGCACCGTCAGTTGCGCGGCCTCGGTCTCGACACTCCCCGAGGCATTGGTCGCGACAACGGAGTACGCCCCCGCTTCGTCGAGGGAGACGCCGCTGAGCCGCAGGAAGTATCCCGTTTCGCCGGGCAGGTCGACGCCGTCGCGGCGCCATTGCACGGCGGGCGCGGGCGCTCCCATGAAGTTGGCCTGCAAGGTGACTCCGCCGCCCTCCGTCACTTCCGCGTCGGCGGGGTGCGTGAGCACGGTCGACGCGACGGCTCGTTGCGGATCATGCAGGGAGTGCGAGAACAGCCATTCCGGCAAAAAGAACGACCGCATGCCGTGCGAATGGTGGGCAAGGTCCTGCACCTCCCAGAAGCGCACCCGCTCCGCCCCGGCATCAAGGAGCGCCTGATAGGTACGGATATTTCCCGCCGATCCCGTCCACGGGTCCTGGTTGCCCACAATCATCCAAATGGGAACGGTCCGCACGGAAGTGAGATCCTCGACATCGATGGAGAGCGCTCCCGCGTGGGGCACGACCGCCGCGTAAAAGTCCGGTCGGTCGAAGAGAAAGCGCCACGTCGTCGCCCCGCCCATGGAAAAGCCCTTCACATAGATGCGGTTGCGGTCCACCGGATGGGTCTCGAGGAAATCGTCCAACATCTCCAGCATGGGCGGATACGACGGCCCCGCGTTGGAGGTTCCGGGAGGGGCTGTGGCCCGTTCCTGCGGATGCCATGCGATGACATACGCCGGGTAATGGCTGCGGTGGTAGGGCGAGGCCCAGATGATCGAATCCGACCGGGTGACGTCACTCGGCGGCGTCCCGCCTTGGCTTCCCACACCGCCCACGCCCGGATTCACGATGACGAGCGGCCACCCGGCCTCCGGCATTTCCGCGGACGACGGCGGTCGCAAGAGCGTGTAGCGCAGCAGCGAGCCGTCCTTCCAGTCGCGGGGGCGGTCGAAGCGCTCGAACATCTGTTGCAGCAGGATGGAGTCGACCTGCGTCGGGCCGCTTCCCGCTTCCACCCCCCACGGCGTTTCCACGACCGCGCGCTTGAGCCGGAAATGCCCGTAATCCTCGAAAGGGTTGCCTTGGTTGACCGTCGCGCGCACGCGCTCTTCGTCGTATTCCGGCAGGGGGTCTTCGACACTGTCGGGATGGGGCTCAGGACCCCGGTTCGGATCGCCGAAGACGTCGCTCACTGGATCGGGCTGGGTATACGGAACGGGCAAGGCACCACTCATGGCAAAGGCCGCTACCGGCAAGGCAAGCCAGATTAGGGCCGCCGCTGGAGCGGCAAGAGGTAACGGAAGACGGATTTTTTGATTGGGTTCCGGGGACGGGAAATTACTCAGCATAAAACAATGAATGAACACACCCTGCCCTCCAAATGCAAGCCCCTTGCTACTTTAACAGTAATATGCGCCAACCGCTCCTCCTCCGGGGCGATCCAATCCCATTCCGGGCGCGCTCTTTTATTTCGCGGCCGTTTTCGCTTGCTGGTTCCCATTGCAGCGAATCCCCGCGAATGCTTCCGCGTGGTCGCTGGCGAAACCGGAGGCACCGCCTTCGCCCCGTTTTACTTTGCCGTATCCGGACTGATGACGGCCTTGACCTCGGAAATGCGGTTGGCGGGAAACCCGCTGCGTTCCGCATGTTCGCGTATAAGGCCTTCGTTAGCGGCATTGTAGACGCAGTAGATCTTGTTGTCGACGACGTAGCTTTCTTTCCATCCGATGTCCGCGCCCAGCTCGCTCAGAACGTCGCAGGATTTGCGGGAGGCGGCGGCAAGCTCTTCGGAGGACATGGATCCGGCGTCCGGGATTTCGCGTTCGATGACGTATGTTTTCATAGGACAGCTCCTTTCATGAGACCGTTGACAATGATGCGGAAATTGCGGCAGTGCCGCATTTTCGGTCTACCAGGAGTCCGGTCAGGCGTCAAGGGAAAGGATGCGACGGTTGGCTTCGAAGAGTCCACGGGGGTTGCCGATGTCGAGGCGTTCGCCGGGCAGACGGCAGCCGCTGAAGCCCTCTTCGGCAAGGAGAGCGGCCATGGCGTCGGTGAGCTGGATTTCGTTGTTCTTGCCGGGGCGTGTCCGCGCGAGGTGCGCGAAGACCGCGGGGGTGAAGAGGTAGCGGGCGGCGAAGGCCCACCCTCCGGGGTCGACCGTGCCGTCGAGGCGGCGCACGGCGGGGGCTTCGGCAGGGGCCGGTTTTTCGACCATGCGCTCGAGGGTGAACCGGCCGGGGGCGCGCTCGGTGCCGCCGACGACGCCGTAGCGGCTGATGCGGTCGGCGGGCACGTGCTCGATGACGACGGCGGACGCCCCGGTTTCCCCGTAGGCCGCGTGCAGCGTGTCGAGAGCGGCGGGCTGTCCCGGAACTCCGCTACTGTCGACGATGATGGTATCGGCGAGAAGGAGCGCAAAAGGTTCGTCGCCGACGTGGTCACGGGCCTGCAGGACGGCGTCGCCGAGGCCCTTCATTTCCGGCTGGCGGACAAAGTGGAAGCGCGCCTGTGTGGCGATGCGCACGATTTCGTCGGCCAGTTCGTCTTTGCCGGCCGCGCGCAGGCGTCGTTCGAGATCCGGGGCGCGGTCGAAGTAGTCGACGATGCTGCTCTTGTCGCGGCTGACGATGATGAGGATGTCGGTGCAACCGGCGGCCACGGCCTCGGCCACAACGTAGTGAATGACCGGCTTGTCTCCCACGGGCAGCATCTCCTTGGGAACGGATTTAGTGATCGGAAGAAAGCGCGTGCCGAATCCGGCGGCGGGCAGGACGGCTTTGCGGACAGGTGCGGCGGCGGCGTTCATCACTTGACCGGTGCGGTGGTTTCGCCGGGAAAGACGGGCGCGTAATCGGGCTTGATGACGGCTACGCCTTTGGGAACAAAAGCTTTTTCGAGGCGCGCGAACATGGCGTCGTCCTCGTAGGTGCCGACGACGGCGCCCCCGCTGCCGCAGAATTTGGCGCTCGCCCCGGCCCGGCGCGCGGTGCCGACAAGATCGCGGTTGCCGTCGCCGACGTCGTAGAGGCTGGCGCGTTTGTCGAAATTGGCGTTGAGCAGCGCGGGCATCCTTGCGTGGTCACGCGTGAGGAGCGCGTCGCGGAACTGCACGGTGAGGTCGGCCCAGAACCGCATGGCGTCGACGACCTCTTTGTTGCCCGCTTTCCACCGGGAGCGCAGGTCGTTGTGGTAGACCTCGGTCCCCTCGGAGAGATCTTCGCGGTAAGCGATGTAGAGTTTGGGCAGGAGCGCTGTATCGATATTCTCATACGCTCCGTAGCCGCGTTTTTCCATGACCGCCTTGTCGAAGTCCATGTAGACGAGCCCCTGGTACGCCTGCGCCACGCGGTCCTGCAGGCCCGCGGGAATGGCGAGTTCCTGGGTTTCCACGGAGAGAACGAGGTTGGCGAGCGTGTGGCGCGAGATCGACACGTGGTAGAAGCTCATGAGCGCGCGCATGCACGCTGTGATGATCGCGCTCGAACCGGCGAGGCCCACGCGGTTGGGCACATCGGAGCTGTAGCGCAGGGTAAAATTCCGGTTATCGATTTCGATATTGCGCTCCTGGCAGTAGTCATAGAAGCGCTTGATCGTGGCCTTGAGGAGCCGGAACCCTCCGTAGTAGCCGTGGCGTTTCACGTCTTCGGCGAGCCCGCCGATACTGCGGAAGACGGAGTGGTCGCGGCGGCTCGGGAGGATTTCGAGGTCGGGCGACTCGTAGAGCGTGATGTTCGCGGAGAAATTCCGGAAAGCAAAAGCAATCGTTTTACCGAAGTAGCCGTCGGACGGGTTGCCGATGAGTCCTGCGCGCGGGTATGCGGTGGTGCGTATGATCATGGAAAACCTCCGAACGTGACGGCCCGCGCGCCTGAGGAAAAGCCAAAAGCGCCGACTTGCTATTTCGGGCGCACTGCCGTAAACCGCCCTTCCATGTTCGACAGTCCCCTTGTCATTCTCATCTTCTTCGGCATCGCCGTCTACGTCTTCAAGATGTGGCTCGACGACTACCGCGAGCAGCGCAAAAGCGGCCCCCGGGCGAACGCGCTGCCCGGCGCGGTGCCCACGACGCGGTTTCTCATTGTTCTCGGCATTGTCGGCGCGGTGCTCCTCGTGGCGGTTGAGACCATCGGCGAATACGCCCTCGGTGTGAGCGCGGAGCAGACGGATATCGCCGCAATCATGCTGCTTGCCATGGTCGCGGCGGGGTTTGTCGAGGAACTCGTCTTCCGTGGCTTCCTCTTTATCGACAAGCGCGGCGCGGCAGTGCTGTGGGCGAGCATCGTCGGCTTTTCCGTGCTTTTCGCCCTCCTCCA
>SLLG01000188.1 GCA_007134215.1 Opitutales bacterium
ATCCAGAATTACCTCCATTGCTGCAATCTCGTCTCCGGTGAAACCCTCGTCATCGGGATCCGCAGCACTGCGCGCCGCCGCTATTTCGATGGTCGCGGCGAGTTCGCGGTAGGCCTGTTCGCGCGCAAACCGGGGCGGCGGGAGTGTGCTCTGCAAAGCGGCGGCGGCGCCCTCTACGGCGCAGTAGCCCGAAAATCGCATGAGGTCGAACTGAATTACATCCTCGCTCCGCGACACAGGCACACGATGCGGATTCGCGCCCGCGCCCTCATAGGAAACCCCGGAAATCCCCACCGGATCCCACGCCGCGGCGGGCGTCACGACAAGGTTTGCCGGCTTGAGCAACCGCAGACCGTCGGGCTGAACGTCGATGCCCGCCAAGAGTTCCAACGACGCGCCTTCGATGGACGCAACAGGTGTCAATGTCATTGCCTCCGGACTCAGCAGAGCACCGGGCGGCAATTCGAGACGGAAATGGTTTCCGGCGGCGTCGGTCGCTTCCACGGTGCCGCCGTCCCGGTCGATCCGATTCGTAACCGCACTGCCGGCATCGAGTGTTACCGACAAGTCGGTGCCTGCGCCGACCCGTGCGAGCCGGAAAAACACAGGTGTGTTTTCAATATCCACCGGAAGGACGAATGGCGAAGTGTCCGCCGGTATCGCTGTCACCTCCTCCCATGAGGCCAAATCACTGGACCATTCAATATTGAAAAGCGTGAGATCGTCGCCGGTCACACGTAACTCAGGAGGACCGCCGTGTTGCGTTCGTATTTGCAGCATTGGCATCGCGGTCATCGCACCGGCAGGACCGGCGGCAACCACGACATAAAAAAGAACATCGTATTTTTCATGATCGCAGAACGCAGAAAAATGGAATGGAATGATTCGTTACACGGAACGCGTTCAGTGTAGAAGACGCTGTCCCTTTAGCGAGACAAGGAGAATCGGCTGCTACTCGCCGAAGTCCCTTCCGGCCAGCGCCCGGCGGAACGCACCGGGGGTCGCGCCGGACTGGCTGCGGAACCAACGGGTGAGGTGCGAAGCGTCGACAAACCCGTGATCGTAAGCCAGCGCCTTGATGTCGCGGGAGTCTGCGGCAAGCTGCCGCTCGAGCCGGGACATGAGAATACCGTCGCGCCGCGCCCGCAACGATTCGCCGCAATGCCGACGGCACAGACGGTCGAGCTGCGAGCGGCCGAGGCCCGTGAGCTGAGTCCAACGCACGTAGGGCAGAGGACCTGCGCGCGGGTCCCGCCTCAAGTCGGCGAGCACCGCCTCCAGCCGCAGGTCGGCCGCCGCCCCGTCATCGACGGCCACGCCCTTCGACTCCAGCGCGCGAAGAAGCGCGGCGGCGAACAGGTACAGTTCCCCGCGCGTCCGGAGGTCGCCCGCGCGCCCCCGCCCCGCACCGATGCGGCCGACGAGCCTTCGCGCCGCGTCGACCATGGCGTCCGCCGCATCGCCGGGCGGCCAGAGGATCAGCGGAAGCGCGGGAAAGAGCGGACGACCGTCCGCCGCCTCGACCGAGAAATGCACGGAAACCAACCGCGCGTCAGGCGAAAACCGGTGCACCCTCAGCGTCCCCGGCGCGATGAAGATCGTCGCCCCGGCCCCGGCTTCGGCGCGGTCCGGCACGGATTCATCCACGGTTCTCACGGAAACGGTTCCGCTCAAAATATGCCACCATACGCAATGACGGTGCCGCACCGTGAGCCGACGTGCAAAGTCGGGAACTTCCGACTCGTAGCCCATCAAAAGTTCGCAATGGAGCGGCTCCAGCGAAACCGTGCGGCGCACCACCGTCGCCTTGCTGTCGTTGCTCTTTCCGCCGTTCATGCGCAAAATCTACAATACATTTCCCGGATTCGACAAGGAAGTTTGATTTACACCGTGCCCGCACCGCCGGAGGCTCTCCGCCCATGAACGCAAATACTTCCCCTCGCGGCAAACACCGCGTTCCCGTGTTCGCCGATACGGATATTCTTGTCGTCGGGGCGGATTCCGGCGCGGTCGCGTGCGCCTTGGAAGGCGCAAAGCGCGGAATGAAAGTGATGGCCGCTTCGGACCGATCCTCTTTCGGCACGGAGTCGGCGGGCACGCTGCGCCTCGAGCCTTCCCGCTTCACCGGCGACGATCCGCTCCTCGCCGCCGTCCGCGCGACGACGGACGGCGACTCCCCGCCCCGTCCCGGTGCCGTCAAGCGCGTTCTGGAGCAGCAACTTCTCGCCGCCGGCGTTCCCTTCCTCTATTATGTGCGCCCCGTCGCGCCGCTCCGCGCGCCCGACGGCACGTTGCGCGGTATCGTCTTTGCGTCGCGCACCTCGCTTTTCGCCGTGTTCGCGCGGGCCGTGGTCGACACAACCGAAAACGGCCTTGCCGCTCAAGTCGCGGGAGCGCCCGCCGTTCTGCCGACCGCTTCGCGCGAATGGACCATTCTCGCCACGCGGGCACCGGAACCGGCGGGCCCGTGGCGCGACACCAGTATGCGCTTCCGGCTTCCGGGAAAGAAGAAAGGCGAAACCGCCGAACAGCAGGCATGGCGCGCAAGATTCGACGGACTGTCGGCGGACGCGCCGCTGCGCTCGCACGCGGCGGAGGCATTCCACCTCCGCGCGGAAAATGCGTTCTCCGGTATCCGGCTTTCCGCCGAGGCGACAGCGGTAATCCCGGATGTGGACGGATTTACGCCCCCGCCCGGCATCTTCATTTGCCGGCCGGAGGCGGCACCGGGCGAACCGGCGGACGCCGCCGCGCATGTCCGCGCCGGACGACGGTGCGCCGCGCCAGCCGTCGAACACGCCGCTTCCGTGCAAACCGTAGAGCCGTCCGTCCCGCTCTCTGCCGCCGCCACCACCGACCCGCTCGCTTCCTTTGCTCCCACGTTCATGCGACCGTCGCGCTGCCGGGGATGGATCGATATCACGTTTCCGGAACTGCCTTGTATCGCGGCATTGGATGTGGCCGTCGCAGGCGGGGGAACGGGCGGGGCTTCCGCTGGCATCGCGGCGGGCCGCGCGGGCGCACGGACGGTTGTGCTCGAAACCCAATACGCCCTCGGCGGTGTGGGAACGGCCGGTCTTATCGCACGCTACTGGTTCGGCAACCGCGTCGGCTTCACCGCCGAGATCGACCGGGAAGTGACGGCGTTTTCCGGAGAGGCCGCACCGAACTCCAAGGGCACCGAATGGAACCCCGAGGACAAGTCGCACTGGCTCATGCGGACACTGCGGTCGGCGGGCGGCGAAGCGTGGCTTGGCAGCTTCGCTTTCGGCACGCGCGTCTCCGCGGGACAGGTGGAAAGTCTTCTTGTCTCCACTCCGTTTGGCGTCGGGCGCATCGATTGCGCCTCCATTATCGACGCCACAGGCAATGCCGATATCGCGGCGGCGGCAGGCGCGCCGTGCCGCGTCGTCGGCGCGGACCACGTCGCGGTGCAGGGGGCCGGGCTCTCGCCGCGAAATCCCAACCGCGACTACCGCAACACGGACCACGCGTTTATCGACGACTGCGACATCGAGGGCGTCACCCACGCCTTCACCGTCACCCGCGCGAAGTTCGCCGACGAATTCGACGTATCCGCGCTCGTCGACAGCCGCGAGCGCCGCCAGATCCGCAGCGACCTCGAATTGTCACCCCTCGACTTTCTCGCCGGGCGCACCTTTCCCGACACGGTGGTCACGGCAGAGAGCAATTTCGATACACACGGATTCACAGTCCATCCGGTTTTCCAGATCATCCCCCCGCACAAGAAACCGCTGCGCGTCCATGTACCCTACCGTTGCATGCTGCCCGTCGGTATCGACAACGTCCTTGCCACCGGTCTCGGCATGGGGGCGCACCGCGACGCGCTGCCCGTCGTGCGCATGCAGGCCGATGTGCAGAACCAAGGCTATGCCGCCGGGCTCGCGTGCGTCCGCGCTTTGCGCGACGGCACGTCTCCGCGCGCCGTCGACATCCGCGGCGTGCAGCAGGATCTCGCTGAAGCCGGGGTCATCGACCGCGAAATCACGGAGCACACCGATTCCTTTCCCCTGCCGGAAACAGCCGTTGAGGCGGCGGTCGAGTCCGGGCCCGTGGATCTCCTGTCCTGCGCCATTCTCGTCGGCAACGCGGACCGGGCATTGCCGGGCATCCTAAGACGCTGGACGTCTCCACGCGACGAAGACGACCGCCTGCACCTCGCTCTGCTCCTTGGATTCCTCGGGCATCCGGAGCCCGCCGATTACCTAGCCGCGCGCATCGACGAGCACGATTGGGACGACGGCTGGAACTACACCGGCATGGGACAGTTCGGGCGCAGCAGCAGCCCGCTGGACGATGCCCTCCTTGCCCTTGCCGGGACCCGGCAGGCCGCGCCCATACGCGGTCCGCTCCTGCGCAAAGCCGCCGCCCTCGGTGCGGATGCCGCCTTCTCGCATTGCCGTGCCCTCGCCGCCGCCGCGGCAGCGGCACCGGATCGAGAAGTCGCCGCCGCCCTCGCGCGGTTGCTCTCCCTCCCCGGCATGGGCGGCCACGCATGGACTTCCGTCCACCACGCCTTGCGCGAAATCGACCCCGACCCCAACGAGACACGCCCCCGCAACCTCGCCCTGCGCGAGATCACCCTCGCGCGCGGGCTCTACCTCTGCGGTGACGTCAGCGGACTGGGGCGCGAAACCCTCGAAGCCTACGCCAACGACATCCGCGGCCAACTCGCCCGCCACGCGCAGGCGGTGCTCGCGGAGGATGCCCCTGCGGATTCTCAACCGTAGCTGGCAGATCTTAGGCCGACAGCGAGCTGCGATCAATCCCGAGCGAACAACGAACCGACGCCCGGCGTCACGGCAGGTAGCCGCACTTCCGGTCGGCGGACCAGACGTCTCCGCCGCAACGGCTGGCGGTTGCGGCGGCTACATGGCCTCCCAGCCGCCGCCGAGGGCTTTGAAGAGGGTAGCGGCGGCGGCGCGCTGATCGCGGAGGGCGTCTTCATAGCCGAGGCGGGCGTCGAGGAGAGCGCGCTGGGCGTCAAGCCGTTCGAGGAAGGAAATCAGCCCCTCGCGGTAGCGGATCTCAGCGATCTCCTCGGTACGCTCGAGGGCGTCGACGAGCCGCCCGGTGGCCTCGACCCGCTCCGCGCCGCTCTCGAAGAGCGTGAGGGCGTCGCGCGCTTCGTTGAAGGCGAGCCGCACGACCAGTCCGTATTGCGCCTCCGCCTGGCGGGCACGGGCCTCCGCTGTTTCCACACGGGCGCGGTTGCGTCCGAAGTCCCAGAGATTGCCGCCGAGGCCGCCCGCGAGCCGCCATGTTTCCGTACCGTCGGAAAAGAGGTCGCCCACCGAGCCGGCCGCCGTCCCGAGCAAAGCGGAGAGATTGAGCCGCGGCAACCGTGCCGCCTCGGCCACACCGATCCCGGCCGTGGCGGCGTGCAGGGCGGCTTCCGCCGCGCGGATGTCCGGCCGACGCTCAAGGAGTTCCGACGGCAGGTAGGCGGGAATGGCGTCCGGCACACCGGGTTCGGCCGTTTCGGCCCGGGCGGCCCAGTCGCGGGATTCTTCCCAGAGCGCGGCGGGCTCAAGACCGGTGAGGACGGAGAGCGCGCCCTCGAGCACGCGCACGCGCTGTTGGCGGGCCGGCAGCGCGGCGCGGGCGGCCTCCCACTCGGACCTCGCCTGCTGCATGGCCAGTTCATCGATATCGCCGCCCTCGCGACGGATTTCCTGGAGGCGGAATGTCTCGGCGCGGGACTCCACCGTGTCGCGTGTAATGGCGAGTTGGTTGCGCGCTGCGCGCCAGTCGAAATACGTTGTCACGACATCGGCAGCAACGTTCAGGCGCACGGCATCGCGGGCATAGTGACTCTCGCGCAACAGCGCCTCCGCGCTTTCACGCTCGCGGGCGAGCCGTCCCCACAAATCCACTTCGTAGCTGAGCATGCCCGACACGGAGAAGAGGTTTGATGTCGTGGACCCGGCCCCCGGAATCCCAAGGGCCGCTCCCGGGCGGCGCTCGCGCGAGGCGTCGGCCTGGGCATCGAGGCTCGGCCAGCGTTCCGCGCGGGAGAGACCGAGCCGTGCCCGCGCTTCCTCCACCCGCGCCGCCTGTATTTGGATTTCCAGATTGCCGTCTAACGCACGGGCTACGAGTTCGTCGAGGAAGGGATCGCCGAACGAACGCCACCATTCGACAAGGTCCGCCTCTTCGGTTATATCGAGAATCTGGTTCTCCGCCCAATCGGCGGGGGTCGCGATCTCCGGGCGTTTGTGGTCGGGACCGGTCGTGCATCCGGCGAAAACACCGGCAGCGAGGACGGCGAGGACACGTTGTATGGTCAAAGTAGTTGGCATGGTTGTCTCCTTCATGCGGTGCGAGCTTTGCGCTCACGCTGCCACGTGGCTATATTTGACAAGAGTTTGTAGAAGAGGGCGACAAACGGCAGGGCGAGCGTGCTCGCGACAATCATGCCGCCGACGACGACCGTCCCGATTTCCTGGCGGCTCGCCGCGCCCGCGCCGGTGGCGAAGAGGAGCGGCAGACTGCCGATGATGAAGGTGAGCGCCGTCATCATAATCGGACGGAAACGCTGCTGCGCGGAAGTGACGGCGGCTTCGTAAGCGCTCATCCCCGCCTTGCGGTTCTGCGCCGCGAACTCGACAATGAGAATCGCGTTCTTCGCCGCAAGGCCGATGAGCACAAGCAGCCCGACCTGAAAGTAGATGTCGTTAGGGAAGCCGCGCAGGAAGGAAAACAAAGCTGCCCCGAGGACACCGAACGGCACGGCGGAGGCCACCGCGAGCGGCAACGTCCAGCGCTCGTATTGCGCGGCGAGGATGAGGAACACCATGAGCAGGCCGAGCCCGAAGGCCGCCCCGCCCGCGCCCGCCGCGACGTCGAGCTGGTAGGCTTCGCCAATCCAGCCGAGGAGGGTGTCTGTCTCGGTGTTGATTTCGGCGGCCACCGCTTCCATCGCCTCTTTGGCCTGACCGGTCGTGAATCCCGGAACGGGGTCCGCCGTCAGGCGCGCCGCGGGAAAGAGGTTGAAGCGATTGAGAACGTCCGCCCCACCCTCGCGTTCCAGCGTGACGAGAGACCCCAGCGGGATCATATCACCCGTATTCGAGCGGACGAACACTTTGTCGATGTCCTCCGGTTGCATACGGAAGTCCGCTTCCGACTGGAGATTCACCTGCCAGAGGCGCCCGGCATGGGTGAAATCGTTCACGTAGAGCGAACCAAAGGTGCTGCGCATCGCCTCGAAGACCTGCGGTATGGCGACGTCCATGGCCTTCGCCTTTTCGCGGTCCACCTCGGCGTGATAACGTGGAATCGCTGTGTCCAGCGTCGTGCGCACGTTCATCAACTCGGGCCGGGCACGCGCCTCTTCGACAAACCGGCCCGCGATGGCTTCGATCTCCGCCGTCGTAGCCCCGCCGCGCACCTGCAGGTAGCCTTCGACGCCGCCGGTGAGCGACAGGCCTTGGATGGGCGGAGGGACGAAAGCGATGACAAAACCCTCGGGCATGCCCATCCCCATGCCCATGACCTTGTTGGCGATGGAGGCGGCGTCCTGACCGCGCCCCGTGCGTTCGCGCCAATCGGTGAGGTTGAGAAAGCCGAGGCCCGTGTTGGTGCGCAGGGACATGGCGAAGATATCGAAACCCGCGAAAGCGGCGAAATCGGACACCTCCTCCAACTGCAGCACCTGTTGGGTCAGCGCGTCGCGCATCGCTTCCGTTCGGTTGAGAGCGGAGGCCGGGGGCAGTTGATACACCGCGAGGGCGACGCCTTGGTCTTCCTGCGGAACGAGGCCGGAGGGCATGCGGTTGAGGATGAAAAGCGCCGCTCCGATAACGAGAGCGAAGGCGACAAGACCAACCGGCCAGAAGCGCAGAATCGTGCGCACGCCAAAGACAAATGTTCCGGCCACCCAGTCGAATCCACGGTTGAAAAGACGGAAGGGCGCAGCCACCGTTTTGGGCTCGCGGTCAAGCAATGCGGCGCACATGGCGGGCGTAAGGGTGAGAGCGACAACCCCCGAGACGACAACCGACACGGCGATCGTCACAGCGAACTGCCGGTACAACTCGCCCGTAAGCCCGCCGAGAAACGCCACCGGCGCAAAGACGGCGACAAGGACGAGTGTCGACGAAATGACCGCGCCTGTCACCTGCCCCATCGTTTCCACAGCCGCCTCGCGCGCCTTGAGCCCTTTCTCGCTCATAAGACGCTCGACGTTTTCCATGACGATAATGGCGTTGTCGACAACGATGCCAATGGACAGGACGAGTCCGAAGAGCGTGAGCAGATTAACGGAGAAGCCAAAGAACTGCATTCCGGCGAACGTCCCGATGAGCGACACCGGAATGGCCGCCACCGGAATGAGTGTGGCGCGCAGGTGCTGGAGAAAGATGAAGGTAACGAGCACAACGAGCCCCGTCGCAATCAGCAGTGTGATGAAAACCTCGCGGATGGAGACCTCGACAAACTCCGTCGTATCATAGGGGACGGCGTATTCCGTTCCCTCGGGGAACCGCTGCGCGACGTCGTGGAAGGCCGAGTGAACCGCTTCCGCCGTTTCCAGAGCATTCGCCCCCGGTTCGAGGTAGACGCCTATGGGCACGCTCGGTTCACCGTTGTAGGTGGCCGAAAATGAATAGTTCTGCGCGCCGAGTTCGGCCCGCGCCACATCGCCGAGGCGCAGCGCGCTGCCGTCGTCGAGGGACCGGAGGATGATGTTCTCGAACTCCTCCGGTGTGGAAAGCTGCCCGCGCGTCGTCACGGCATAGGTGAACGGCTGCCCCGCGGCCACCGGGTCCGCGCCGATCCGGCCCGCCGCGAACTGGGCGTTCTGCTCGCGCACCGCCGCCGCGACATCGCCGGGCGTCAACCCGAACTCCGCCAGCTTGTCCGGACGCAACCAGATGCGCATGGAATAATCCTGCGGGACGAAGAGCGACGCGTTGCCCACGCCGGGTATCCGCGCCAGCTCGTCCACGATGTTCAACAGCGCGTAATTGCTCAGTTCCACCGGAGTCATCGCGGAGGAGCGGAGCACCGCCACCATGAGAATGTTCGTCGAACGGGCTTCCACCCGCACACCCAGCTCGCGCACGATCTGCGGTAAGCGCGGAAGCGCCGCCTGTACCCGGTTGTTCACGTTGATGGCGGCCTGGTCCGGGTCCGTGCCCATGGCAAAGGACACCGTTACCATGAGCATCCCCGCGTCGGTGCTCGTCGACTCCATGTAGATCATGTCGTCGACACCATTGATTTCCTGCTCGAGGGGTGCGGCGACGGACTCCGCCAGCACCTCCGCACTCGCACCGGGAAAGGTCGCCTGCACCACCACCTGCGGCGGGACGACGTCCGGATACTGCTCCACGGGAAGGTTGATCAGCGCGGCAAAGCCCGCGATGACGATAACGATGGAGATGACCGATGAGAAAATCGGCCGGTCAATAAAGAAGCGGAACATGGCTCTACTCCCTCCCTTTGAACTGCGGCGACACCGTCATGCCCGGATGCAGATTCACGAGACCGCTGACGACGATGCGGTCTCCGGCCTCCAAACCTTCGAGGACAATCTGCTTTCCGTCTACGACCGGCCCGAGGCGCACGTCGCGCGCCTCGACCGTGTCGTCATCCTTCACAACAAAAACACGCGGACCCTCCCGACCCTGCGTAATGGCGGGCGGCGGAACGGGAAAGACATCCTCAAGCTCTTGAAGCGACAAACGCACACGCACAAACTGTCCGGGTACAAGGTCTCCGTCCGGATTCTCAAAGAGCGCGCGCGCCTGCACGGAGCCGGTGCGTGCATTCACCGTGCTGTCGGTGAAATCGACCACACCCTCGCGGGCATGCTCGCTGCCGTCAGGAAGAATCAGGCGCAACGGGCGGCGGTGATTGCCGTCGGGGTCCACCATGGCCCGGCGGGCCGCACGATGCGTCACCGCGTCGCGCTCGGGAAGCGCAAAACGCACCTGCACTGGATCCTGCTGCACAATCGTGGTCAGTAACGCGCCGCGCTCAATGAGGCTGCCTTCGGGCAGCGATTCGAGTCCGGTCGGTCCCGCCGCAGATGCCTTGACGACCGTGTAGTCCAAATTCAGCCGCGCCTCCTCGACCCGCGCATCGGCGAGCGCGACGCGGGCTTGCGCCAGCTCGTCTTCCGCCTGCGCACGATCGCGCTCGCGGTCACTCACGGCGTTCTGCTCATGCAAGCCGGCGATCCGACGCCACTCGCGCGCCGCCTGCCCCGCCGCCGCCCGGGCGTTAGCGAGTTCCGCCTCCGCCGCCCGCAGCGCGATCTCGTAGGGTTCCCGTTCGATGCGGAAGAGGTCAGCACCTCGTTCCACGTATTGACCCTCCTCATACAGGCGTTCTTCGAGGATGCCGCCGACACGGGCGCGCACCTGCACTTCCCGTAAGCCGCGGACACGTCCGGCATACGTCACTTCCACGTCGACGTCCGCCGGTTGGACGGTGACCGCCACAACCGGGGGCGGCGGCATTCCGCCACCGGCGGGGCCGTTGGCACCCGGAGGCGCGTCACCGCCCTCACCGCCTCCGCAGGCCGTCAGCGCGAGCGCCGCCAGCCAGACGGAAGCCGACAGGATAGCGTTCGATAAGGCGGTTGCGTTTTCTTTTGTTTTCATCAGTCAGCCTTGGTCAAGGTTTGTCAAAAAGGATTACTTCGCGCTACCGGCGGTGAAAACGCCGTTCATGAGCAGGTCGATGACGTCTTCGGCCTGGCGCTGAAACGGAATCTTCCGCTTCGAGAAATGGTTGGTGAAGATCGTTCCGTAGAGGCAATCGCCCACCACGTTCATGACGCGGTCGGGAGGCACATCGCGGATGACCCCCCGCTCGATTCCCTGCCGGATGAACGACACCCGGCGGTCGTAATTGCGGTCCTTGTAGACAAAGTAGGTCGCTTGCTCACGATCGCGGAACTCCGCCCGCTCAATGATGAGCAACTCCACTAGATCGGGATTCTCGTCGAAAAAACCCAGGTAGGCATGAACCGCTTTCTTCAGGTGCTCCACCGGATCGTCCACCCTCGCCGTCGCCGCGTCAACCCGCTCCACCAGAGCACGGATACCCGCGTCCACCGCCCCGAAAAACAATGCCTCCTTGCTCTCAAAGTAGCGGTAGACCGTCCCCTTCCCCACCCCGAGACGGTCCGCCACCACCTGCACGTCCGCCTGACGGTAACCCGCCGCCGCGAACACACCCGTCGCCTCGGCAAGGATTTCCTCCCGCCGCCGCGCCGCCAGTTCCGCGTCCCGCGGACGCCCCGGCCCTCGCTTTTTCCTCTCCATAAGACCTCAGAATTATCAGACGGACGGGTCCGTCAATATAAAACGGAAGAAATCGTGCGGATTTTCTGCCCGCGGATCGACGGAGGCGGGGCTACGCAGCGAATCTTCCGCAAAGATTCAACGGGGGCAGACCGCTTTGAGGTGTGAACGCCCGAATTCTCCCCGCAGGAAAGCGGCGGTTCTGCCCAAATTAGGAGTCGGGGGCCGCGGGTTTTCCCCGAAGGCAATTCGGAAGTGGCAAAAAAAGGGGGGTGCGCGCTGTTTCTCGCCTCAGCGGAAAAGTTCGCGTGGCACGGAGAGGATCTCTGTGACGACGCAGCGCGCCAGCACGGAGATGGCGCAAGCCCAGACGGGGTGAGCCGGTGAACAACTCACCCTCTTCTAAAACAAAAACGGCCCCTCTTCACGCGACTCAACCGATTTCGCTGTAGTCCGGGCCGATTTGATCGGTTATACTATGATGAAAATGAGCGCAGCGCCCGCCTTTCCCGCGACGCGGGAACGGGAAAGTGGAAAACACCCCAAAATGCCTACGCTCACAGTCCCGCCGAAGGGCAATGAGCAAAGCGAATCGGGAACCCCAGCCTGGGCGAAATTATAATGTCAAATGAAGTGCTTACAACTCAGGTTTTTGGGACAGGATCTACCTTGACAGTTACCGTCCCGGAACGCCTTCGGCCGGTAACCTACTTCTCAAAAACCGATCACGTGGCAGGCATACGCACCGGGTATCTTCAAAATGAATCGCCATAATGAATCTGTGCACGAACATGAACCAATTGCTCGTCCGCAGAAAATTCAAGAAAAACCCAAACTGCATATGGCTTTCCCCATCTTGGCCGCCTTTTACTTCTCCAAATCTCACCCTCAATAATTTCAGTCATATAAACAGTTTTTCCGTTAACCTTCCTTCCAAAAGGGTGCTCTGAATAGTCCGTCACTTCAAGATCAGCCTTATCAACCCCATAGGCTTCATTGAGCCGCGAAAACACAAGTTCCTTCCCAGAACCAATTGGAATAATATCTAGAATATCCTCAACTATCATTTCTCGATCCAAAGCACGGAAAGGAATTTTCTCATCGGCAGAACATCCCATCATTACAATCCTTCCGATCAAAGTGGTTATTATCGCAATCGAAAATCGGTTCCGCATGGCTACTCATTTGGGTCAAAACAAATTTTCCTGAGATCTCAAATGTAATAGCCGTATGATTTCCTCCACTTAATCGAGCGACGCCCCGCAATGGACGTCAATCAATCCGCCCCTGCACCTCTTGGTGCCGACCGATTCGAAGCTCTCGTCGCCAAATCATTGACCAGCGTGTGGAACGCGGAGGTGACGGCACCGTTTTCGAACTTGCCGCCACCGAGTTTGGCGGCTGTGCCGCCGACTACGGCGGAGGTGACGATGCGGTGGAACGGATTGTCGCTGCCGAAGGGATCGGCGGAGAGGAAACGGTGCGCTGTTGTCGGGCAATGCGCAATGCAATGTTGTTCGGCGAATTAGAAAATCCGATTATTTGCACACCTCCTTTCTTCGTTCATGCCAACCTTATCTTCCAACCGCAGGTTCCGTCAATGAGCACTTACGTCGTTGTTGAACCCGGCAGATGGAGCCGAGCGGATCAATGCCGGGGCGGGCGCGAGGGTTTCGAGAGGCGAATGGTTCGGCCGTAGTCGCGGATGATGGTGTGCAGGGGTCACAAGCTGCCATACCCCCGGTCGTTAAACGGCCGTGTAGACCCCTGAGGCTGTCCGGGAAGCGCAAACGGCGTCAAATTCAGTTGAAAGCCTGTGGATTTTTCGATTTGGTCCTTAGAAAATGACCCGGTGCAATGCCTTTTCGTCCCGACGCGGCATGCTTCTGAAGATGCTCCAGTCCACTAGCGCGGAAATCGCCTCCCTCGGGGAGGCGACCCTTTCGTATTCGGAGACGGCGAAGCACATAATGCGGCTGCTGCGCGGGCTGGTGCCGTGCGAAACGGTCAATCTCGGCACCATAGATCTCGGGACGGAAGGAGGCTTTCACTTTGCCCTCGACGGTTTTCTCATGCCACCCGAGCGGCGCGCGATCCTTTCGCGCTTCATGCACCAGCATCCCATGGTGGAGTATGCCCGCAGAAACGGCGTCAATCCGCCCTTGCGTTTCACCGACTTTCACACCCGCCGGCAGCTTGTGGAGCTTCCCATGTACCGGGAGTGCTACCGGGGGTACGTACACAGTATGATGACCTTCGGCATGGCCGCGCCGCCTGGCCTGAATGTGAGTTTCGCGCTTTCGCGGGCCGACGGGGATTTCACGGATGACGAGCGCGACGTTCTCGGCATTCTCCAGCCGCTCGTCTCCTCTGTCATGCAGCAGCGGATTCTGCGCGAAGGGCTCGCCGAAGCGTACTCGCGGGGCGTCCCGGTGGGCATTGCCCATGGAGCGGCGGAGTTTGTGCACATCCTCGACGACCATGCCCTCGCCCTTCTGCAGGCACACTTTCACAACAGCCCCCGCCACCGCCTGCCGGAAGCGGCATGGCGCGTCCTCCGCCGCGAGCCCAACCGCGTCGTCACCCTCACCGATCTTCCCGGGGGCGGGCGCCTCTGCGCCCGGCTGGGCCCCGATGTGCGGAGCTGGCGCATGGAGGTGTGGCAAGAAAGCGCCGCCGTGCCGCCCGCCAAACTCACCGCCGCCGGTCTTACGGGACGACAGGTCGACGTTGTCCAGTGGCTCGCGAAAGGAAAGAGCACCGCCGAAATCGCGATGATCCTCGGCATCAGCCCGCGTACCGTGCAAAAACACCTCGAAACCATCTACCGCCAGCTCGGCGTGGAAAACCGCCTCGCCGCCATGAATCTCTGCCGCCAGTGGATGTAGTCGCTTGTATCTTGTGTTTGTTCGCATGGCGGGTCCGTAGTCCGGGAGATTTATTCCCGGACCCCGGGGGACGGGAAAATCGTCAGCACGCGTCCCTTACTGCGACGGTCGCGCGGTATTCGCGGATCCACCACATCCTCAGCCATTCCGCCGCAGGAGGCACGCGAAGCTAAGGAGGGCCATGCAGAGCACCCAGAGCCGCGGCTCGGGAATGACGACAAGGTCGCCGGTGAGGATCAGGGCGTGCGGGGTACCGTCGAGATCGAGGGCGGGATCGTTGGCGAGACCGAAGACACCTGCGGCGGAGAGCGCGCCGTAGCCGTAGAGGCGGAACTCAACGGTGCCGGACAGCGGATCGAGGCCGGAGAGGTCGATGAAGTTGATGTCGTTCGGGCCGGGAAAGGCGTTGATGCTTGTGTCGACGAAGAGGCTCGACTGAAAGCCGTCGCCGCTGTGGCGCAGGTCGAGACGGCGGGCGGACTCGGCGGAACCGGCGTCCTGGTAGGCGATCTGCAGACTGCCGGGAATCCAGAGGAAGGCGGGATCGACCTCGAACGAAACCGACAGGCGCCTCCCGCTCTCCACCCCGGGAAAGACGGACGACGTTGACCAGCCGGACGAGTCGAAGAACCCAGCGAAATCGTCCACGGGCACGAGATCGGCACCGCGCGTGACGACTGCCCCGGTGAGGCGCGCGTCGCTGCTCTGCCCGGCGAGCGCGCCGTCGGTGGCCTCGGCGATGTAGGCGACAACGACCGCCCCCGGCGCGGACGCGGCGGCGAGCGCGCAGACAAGCAACATATGCAATTTCCTCTTCATCATGGGATCAGGGTTCATCGGTGACAAAACGCACCCGCATGCGGGCGAAGACCGGTTGCGGCAGATCGAGGCGCACGGTGACCCGCTCGATCTCACCGTCGTCGGAATCGACCGTCACGGCCTCCGGTTCCGGGATATGGTCGCTCCATTCGCCGGCGGCGAGGACGGCGGCGACTTCAATCATGTATTCGAGCTGCGGGTGCCCCGCGCGGCGGAAGTAGGTGAACTCAAGCGCGCCGTCGCCGTTGCGTGCGAGCCGTGGCAGGTTGCGGTCGCCCTCCGCCGCCATGGGATCGCGGTCGAAGGCAAACTCGAGGAGGTTGACGAGACCGCTGCGGTTGGGATCGCGGTCGAGTCCGGCGATATCGGGATTTTTGGCGTTGCGCAGAAAATAGGTGAGCGCCCAATCCTCGTAAGCGGGCACGGTATCGCGGCGGAAGACGGCTGTGAGGAAGCGGTCACGGTCCATGAGGACGGTCGTCGCCGCCGCCGAATCGTCGGCCACCGGCTCGCCGATCCAGCGGACAAAGCGGAAACCCTCGGCGGGCACCGCCCCGACAGAAGCGGTCGCCCCGGCCGGATAGTCGCCCGCGCCGCTCACCGTGCCGCCGGACTTGGGATCGCTGTCGATCATGAGGGCGTAGACTGTATCGACGACCTCGAAGGGAGCACTCTGGCCCGTGCGCCCCCCGGCGTCGACCGCCGTAAGCCGCTGCGTGCCCGGCTCATCCACGCGCACGGCGTGGCCCCACAATATGCCGTCGACAAAGGCGGGCGTGAGCCCGCCGCCCGCGGCGAGCGGAAGGTCGCCGCCCAACTCCACGACCCCGTCAAACCCGGACACGGTCACACCCGAGGTGTCAACGGCGCGGATGGTGATGAGAAACGGAACACCGCTCGCCTGCGGGCCGACGGGATCAAAGACATACCCCGCTACCCCCGGTTCGGCGGGCGCAAAGAGAACGGCGGTGTGTGCGGCGACGACAAAGGACCCGTCGTACGGGATTGTCGCGACAAGGGGTTCGAGCGGCAGGTCGGGGAACGAAACCGTGACGTCGAGCGCGCCTCCCGGCGCGCGCTGGGTGACGCCGTCCGCTTCGAGCAAAGCGGTGAGGTCGGCCACGGCGCGCGCGCCGCCTGCCGGATTATTGAGCAACGTCGTGAAGAGCGGGTACGGGGAGCCGTCCACGTCGATCCGCACGAGCGCCCCTTCGCGCTCTTCCGGGGAAAGCGCGTCAAAGGCGATCTCGATCTGCCGCGCCTCGGGAATCCAGCGCGAAACAGCGGCCGTTGTCACCGGCACCGCTTCCGAGTCGCCCGCGCGCACGTAGTAGGTGGTGGCCGGCGCCAGTCCGCCGACCCGCACGAGCGCCCGCCCGCGCGCCTCCATGAGGCCCCGCACCACCCGCGCGCGCTCCCGCTCAACACTGCCGCCGGGACGGGTCGGCGTACCCAAAGCGTCGAAGAGATACCACGCCCACTCCGCGTAATCGCCGACCGGCTCCGTCCCTCCTTCGTCATAGTGGACCGACAACGACATTTCGGCCACGCCCTCGGGCACCGTCCATGTGGCCGTGAATGTCGTCGTTCCGACGTGGCCGACCGCGAGGTCGTCGACGGCCGTGAGCGGAGCAGCCGAGAAAAGGGCGCAGACGAGAGCCAAGCCCAGTTTGTATTCAAAATTCGATTTCATCGAGAGATCCTTCGCCTGTTACACCGGTGCCCGACCGCACGCGGCCCGACTTGCCTTCGAAGAGGATCGCCTCGACCCCGCCGACAAGCACGACGACGCGCGTCTGCCCCTGCGCGCGCAGTCGACGGGCGGTGCGCTCGGCGCGCATGGGGTCGTCGTCGACGAGGACAATCAGCTCGTCATTGACCGCCGCGCCGCCCGCCGGACCGAAAGTGCCGGGGGCGTTCGCTGTCCCGAGCCCGCGGCGCAGAGGACGGCCCACCGTTGTCGCCCAGTCAGCCACGGGATCCGCGGTGGACGCGGCGGGGCCGAACGTGCCCGGTTCGTCCGATTGCCCCTGCGACCGGATGTCGACGATCACAGCGTCGGACGGGAGCGTCGTCATGGCCTCGTTGTAGGTGAGCATGGGCGGACGGTCGGGTTGCAGGCCCGCCTTGCCCGCGACGGCCCGCCCGCCCGTCGCCCACGCCGCAAATCCGCCGTTGAGGAGAAAGGGTTCGATGCCGGGCTTGGCTGCCATGGCGGCGAGAGCGGCCTCTTCGTCGTAGCGCCCGAGACCGCTGCCGTAGAGGACGACGCGCCCGAACGGCGGCAGGCGGCGGTTGGCAAGGCCCTTCGCGGGGAGATTGATGGCACCGGGGATGCGGCCTTCCCCGAAGTCATGGGCCGAGCGAATATCGATGAGGACGGGCCGGTTCTCTTCGGCGGCAAGCCAGCTCTCCAGCTCGGTGACGGAGATACGCTGCGCGCCGAGCCCGGCGGAGAGGCAGGATGCGAGAAGGAGACAAATGCGTTTCATAGTGGTGTGTGAGAGGAAGAGAGGGAGATGAAGAGGGAGAGGAAGGGGGTCAGGGGGTGTAGGGGGTCCATGACGGGATGGCTTCGCGCAGGTCGAGAAGGACCACGGCGACGGCGGGGATACGGAAGTTCGGGCCGAGCAGTTCGCCGTCCTCTTTCACTTCGAGCGAGCGCCAGAAGCCGGTCGCGCTGTCGAGGAAGCGGATGGCGCGCACCCGCTCGGGTCCGAGATCGCGGACAAAAGCGGCAGCGGAATAGCCGAGCGGAAACCGGTCGTAGCTCAGCGCGCTGATCCCGGACGGGAGGTTGACGCCGGCCGTCTGCGGGATGTCGAGTTCGAGGACTTCGTCGCCGGCAAACCGGATCCACAGGAAGGCGCCGGGCTCGAGGGGGAAGTTGTGCCCGGCGGGGAACCCGTTCTCAAGCACCGCCGTTTCCTCCGACCAATCCGGCAGGCTACCGGCAAAGCGCGAGACCGACGCAACGCCCGCCGCCGCGCCCCAGTCGGCGAGGAGGCTGAAGGCGTTGCCGTAGGCCGCCGCCATGCCCTCTGTCACGGGAACGGCATTTTGGTTGTCGAAGACCGCCTGCAGGGCGGGCAGCCGCGCCTCGCGGAGGACGGCACCCGACTCCCCGTCGGTCTGCGACCAAACGAAGCGGTCGGCGGCGATGACTCCGGCCGACTTGGGCGCATCCGAGCGTGTGAGCGGCACCGACCGGCGGGTGTCAAGGTCCATGAGTTCGAAGTTGACCGAATTGACGAAGAGGGAATCTTCTTCATAAAGCAGCCAGCCGTCCGCAAGAAAAGGATTCGCCTTGTTCCCGGGGCCAAAGGTGAGCTGCTCATCAACGCCACGCAGGAGGTTGTACCCGAAAATCTCTACCTGCCCCATGCGGTTGTCCTGCCAGACGACCCACGGACCGTCGATGCGGGGCCGGACTTTCGCGAAGAGGTTGTCCGTGAGGCGGCGCGTTGTTCCGTCTTCGAGATCCTGGAAATAGATTTCACCCGTGCCCGGATGCCGCATGTCGCGCCAGACGACGCGCCCGGCATGGATATGCGGCGTTAGCTGCTCGTCCGGTCCGGGAAAAACACGGAAGCTCTCCGCCGTCTCAAGGTTGGTGGCGCGCACCTGCCATGGCGCGGACCCGTCGAGGGGGCGCTCCTGCCACGCGACCCACGGCCAGTCGATCACAGGCCGCGTCTCGTTCATGCCCGGCGTCTGGGTCAGCCGCTCAATGACCGACGGCGATTCCAGATCGGCGAGAAACACATCCCAGTTTCCGTTCTCTCCCCTGCCCTGCCAGACGACGTAGCGCCCGTCTGTGCGCGGGTGCTCCTGCGCACGGGCGGAGTTTGTGAGGGCGACCGCGACGGAGCCTTCGGCGAGGCGGCGCGCGCGAATATCGGGCGCGCCGGCGCCGGATTCCTCCCACACGAGCCATCCGCCGCGGGCGTCCGGGCGGCGGGCACCCGCGGAGACTTGCACAGTTACGTCGCCCGCGCCCGAGAGCTGGTCCACATAAAAGAGCTGTTTGGAATAGGTTGCGTTGCCGAGCGGATCCTCAAGGCGAAGAAGGACCGTGTACCAGCCCGGCGCGACAAGGATACCCGCCTCGTTTCTTCCGTCCCATGCAAAGTTCAGGGTGCTGCCCTGCACGGACTCATACAAGCGTGAGAGAACATGCGGCAAGTCACTCAGGTCTGTCCCGTAATCCGGATCGACCGTCCATGAATATGTATATGAAGATCCGCCCATCGGGAACCATTCATCGCCGTCCCACCCTTGGATCGTGAGGGTGAATTTCCCTGCCCCCAGACCCGAAGCCACAATCGGCAAGCCAAAACCGGGTTGCCCCGGTACGAACCCCGAAGGCCGGGACTGGGAAGCGACGATGCCCCGCTCCGCTTCCGAGATGGTCCAACGATAGCCGATCATGGCGAAAGGATTAGTGAAGTGAATCTCGACACTGTCTTCGCGGGTCACGTGAGGCGGCAGACCCTCCGGTTCCCAATCCAGCCCCCACCAT
>SLLG01000353.1 GCA_007134215.1 Opitutales bacterium
AGCGGGACGGCGCGGGCGGGCGGATTGATCCGGCTGCGCTGGAGGAGGCGCTGGCTTCGGGCGGAGAACTGCCCGTGCACGAGCTGCTGCGCCTGCGCTTGGGGTTTATGACACGGGGCCGGGCACTGGGCCGCGAGGAGTGGCTGACGGAAGGCGACGGCGCGCGGGTGCTGGGGCGTTTACCGAAGCCGCCCGGAACCGCGCGGGTCGAGATCGTGGCCGGCATGCCGCTGGCGACGGCGAACGCCCGTGCGGCTGGCGGGGCGGAAGCGCCGGGGGCTGGGCAGGAATAAGCGGGCTGAGGACATATCCGCCGATCAACCCCCGTTCAAGACCGTCGCTAACGATTGGGGTTTTTCATCGATTGAGAAAGTTCTTCCGATAGAAACGGGTTCCATGTCGCGAAGATCGGGTTTGTCGATCTGCACTCTATTTTTCAGACGCGAACGACGGATGCCGGTGATATCCCGTCCCGGATACGACAAATCGCGACGATGTCGGCGCGAATCGCGGGACACCTCCGCGCGGGGTGCGGTTTTTGATTGCGCAGGCAAGCGGTTGGGGTGCTGACTCAAGCCTTCCCCGTTTCCATGAATCCCCGTTTTCCGAAATATGCCGGGCGTCTTGCCGTGAGGTCGGTAGCCGTAACGGCAGCCTTCATCCTGTTCATCGTCGTATGGGCATGGCTTTTCCGTCCTGCCGTGCCGGACAGCCCGCACGAGTATGATCCGGAAGCCGTAGCGCGGGCGGAGGAAGCGCGCGACGAGCGGTTTGACCCGGAAGACCCGCCGCAGGTGTTTCAGTGGGTGGATCACAACGAAGGTGAAAATGCGTCATGGTATCCGCGCGGCGAAGCGCCCGTTCTGGCGGAGTTGGTGGCGGAAGGGCATCTTCCGCCGGTGCGTGAGCGGGTGGGGCCGGAGCCGGTCGTGCTCGAAGGGGTAGACGGCATCGGCAACTACGGCGGCACGTGGACCTACCTCATTTCGTCGCCGGGGCAGATTGCACAGGTACTGCCGCACCGGTTGTCCTACCCGAATCTTGTGCGCTGGACGCACTACGGCTATCCCATTGTGCCGCACCTGGCACGGGATTACGAAGTGTCGGAAGACGGGCGCGAGTTCACCTTCCACCTCCGCCGGGGTGTGCGTTGGTCCGACGGCCATCCGTTCACGGCCGATGACATCATGTTCTGGTATGAGATGGAGGCGCAGGCGGAGGAGAAGATCTTCCCGGAATCGGACGAAATCCTGCGCTTCCGCGGCCAACGCGGCACGGTGGAAAAGATCGACGCCTACACGGTGGTCTTCCGCTTTCCCGAGCCCAACGGCCTTTTCATCGAGCGCATGGCCTCCTATCCAGGGCTGTGGGTGGTGGAGTTTCCGGCGCACTACCTGCGGGAGTTTCACCCCGACCTCGCTGACCCGGAGGCCATCGAGCAGCTCCGCCGCGAACGCAACCTCCCGTCCGCCCGCGCCGTCTACCGCACCTACTTCTGGGGGGCGGGCGATTACCGGCGCCCGCGCCTGTGGCCGTGGATCGAGCGCGGGCCGCGCGGCAACCCGCCCTATACCTTTGTGCGCAACCCGTATTTCTTCGCCGTCGACACGGAGGGCAACCAACTGCCGTATTTCGACCGGCTCCTCTTCGACCTGCGCTCGCCCGAGATGATCAGTGTGGCGGCCTCGAACGGAGAAGTCGTGCTCCAGCCGAGCGGCGTGCAGATCAACCAGTACACGCTCCTTGTCGACAACATGGAGCGCAACAACTACAAGATGTACCACTGGATGGCGGGCGACCGTTCGCCCTTCGTCATCCAGCCCAACCTCAACCGCCGCCCCGACCCGCGCGACGCCGCTTCGGAGAACAAACGCTGGCTCTTCAATCAAAAGGAATTCCGGCAGGCCCTTTCACTCGCGATCAACCGGGCGAACATCATCCAGACAGAATACATGGGCCTCGCCGAGCCCGCCCAGGCCGCTCCGCCGCCGCAGAGTCCGTTTTTCCATGAACGGCTCTACCACGCCTTCACGGAGTTCAATCCGGAGCGGGCGGGCGAACTCCTCGACTCCATCGGCCTGACGCAGCGCGACCGCGAGGGCTACCGCTTGTTTCCGGACGGCACGCACCTCCAGCTCTTCCTCAACATTTCCGGCGCCATCGGCGGCGGCCCCGGGCAGGCACTCGTCGAAAACTGGGCTGACGTTGGTTTGCGCGTGACAGCGAGAGAGCGGTCGCTCGGTCTTTTCCGCACCGAGGTGGAAGCGCTCCAGCACGACCTCAGCGTGTGGGGTAGCAACGGGGAATACATGCCCCTGCTCGAACCGCGCATGCTTGTGCCGAGCAATCCGTATTCGGACTGGGCGCGGGCCTACGCCTTCTGGTTCCGGCGCGGCGGCCTGCACGGCGATCCGGCGGCGGAGGAACCGGGCGCGGAGGAACCGCCGCCGGACAGTCCGATCCGGCGCTCCATGGAGCTTTACGACGCCGCTCTCGGGGCGACGACGCAGGAGGAGCAGGTCGGAATCTTCAGCGAGGTTATGGACATCGCGGCGGAAAATCTCTGGACAATCAGCGTCGCGAGTTCGCCCCCGCGCCTCGTCGTGATGGACGAGGGCATCATGAACGTGCCGCGCAACGCCGTGCACAGCTGGGACTTCTTCACGCCGGGCAACACCTTTCAGGAAACGTATTCGTGGATCGACCCGTTTGACGCGCCGGGCGCGCGCGAGCAGGTGAAGAGCCTCATCGTCAATCCCGTGGCCCTGCGTTACGCGCGGGTGATGGGAACGGTGGACATCGGCAAAGTGATCCAGCGTCTGCTTCTCGGTATCGCAGCGGCAGGTCTGATTATGGTGGGTTTCCGCCATCCGTATGTGGGGCGGCGCCTCGTCATCCTCGTGCCCACGCTCTTTATCATTTCCGTTGTTTCCTTTATCATCATCCAGCTGCCGCCCGGCGACTTTCTCACGACCTACCTCGCGCAGCTGGAAGAGCAGGGCGGGGGCGCGGCGGAAGAGCGTATGGAGGAAATGAAGGACCTTTTTCACTACGACGCCGGGATGATTGAGAAGTATGTGCGCTGGCTCGGGATTCCGTGGTTTTTGTCCTTCGAACGGGAGGACCTAGGCCTCCTCCAGGGCTTTCTCGGGCGGTCGATGGAGACGGGCGGAGCGGTCAACGACATAGTCGGCGACCGTGTTATGCTCACGGTGCTGATTTCGCTCGGAACGATCCTTTTCACATGGCTTGTGGCTTTTCCCATCGGCATTTACTCCGCTGTGCGGCAGTATTCGGTGGGTGACTACGTGGCGACCTTCATCGGGTTCATCGGCATGTGTATCCCCAACTTCCTTCTCGCTCTCGTCCTCATGTATGTCAGCTCGCAACTCCTCGGGGTGAATGTGTCGGGCCTCTTCTCTCCGGAATACGCCGCCCAGCCCGACTGGACGTGGGGCAAGGTCCTCGACCTCCTCAAGCACATTTGGATCCCCGTCATCGTTGTGGGGACGGCGGGGACGGCGGGCATGATCCGTGTCATGCGCGCGAACCTGCTCGATGAGCTGAAAAAGCCTTATGTCGTGACGGCGCGGGCCAAGGGTGTCCGCCCCTTCCGGTTGCTCATGAAGTATCCCGTGCGGCTCGCTCTGAATCCCTTCATTTCCGGGATCGGCGGCATCTTCCCCATGCTCCTCTCCGGGTCGGCTATTGTCGCCATCATCCTCAGTCTGCCGACGGTGGGTCCGCTCCTCCTCTCGTCGCTCATGTCGCAGGACATGTATATGGCGGCGTCGCTGCTTATGATCTTCTCACTCCTCGGGGTGTTGGGCACGCTCGTGAGCGACCTGCTCCTCATGTGGCTCGATCCCCGCGTGCGCATGGAAGGAGGGGCAAAATGAGCGCGGACGCCTCCGCCAAGGCGGCGGCGGATGCCGCGCCCGCCGTGAACACCGCGACGCTTTCGCAGTGGCAGCTCATTCGCCTGCGGTTCTCGCGGCACCATCTTGCGGTGTGGTCGCTTTTCTTTCTCGTCATCCTCTACGCCATCGCGCTCTTCGCCGCGTTTCTCGCTCCCTATGAGCGCAACTCGAAAAACTTCGACTACACCTATGCGCCCCCCATGATACCGCGCGTGAGCCTGTCGGACGGCCTCCACGTCTACGGGATGGACCGCCACACCGATCCGCTTAACCTTAAAACCTACTACGTCGAAAACCGCGACCGCGTCGTCCCGCTCGGCTTCTTCGTGCGCGGCGATGACTACAGCTTCCTCGGGCTCTTCCGCACCGACGTCCATTTCTTCGGGGTCAACCTGAGCCGGTTTGAGGCAAAGGGGTATGAGGGTGATTTCGCGGAGCCCGTCTTTTTCTTGCTCGGTGCGGACCGCTTCGGGCACTGTATTTTCAGCCGAATTCTGTACGCCTCACAAGTGAGCCTTTCCATCGGGCTCATCTCCATTGTCATTTCCTTTGTCCTTGGCATCTTCATCGGGGGAATCTCCGGCTACTACGGCGGAGGTATCGACAATTTCATCCAGCGGTCCATCGAGGTGCTCAATTCCTTTCCCTCGCTGCCGCTCTGGATGGCCCTCGCCGCCATCATGCCGCCGACGTGGTCGCCGCTCACCGTCTACTTTGCCATTACGGTTGTGCTCAGCCTCTTCGGCTGGACGGGGCTCGCCCGTGTCGTGCGCGGAAAAATACTCTCCTTGCGCGAGGAGGATTACGCCGTGGCCGCCCGCCTCCTCGGTGCCAGCCACAGCCGCATCATCTTCAAGCACCTTGTGCCCGGGTTCACGAGCCACATCATCGTCACGCTCACGCTCAGCGTCCCGGGAATGATCCTCGGCGAAACGGCCCTGAGCTTCCTCGGCATCGGCCTGCGCCCGCCTGTCGTGAGCTGGGGCGTCATGCTGCAGGACTGCATGAATATCGATGTCGTAGCCAACTACCCATGGCTGCTCATGCCTGTCATCTTCATCGTCCTCACGGTCCTCGCCTTCAACTTCCTCGGCGACGGCCTCCGCGACGCCGCCGACCCATACGCCTCCCGCTGAGGCTTTGCGGACAGGTGCCGGTGCATCTACGCCGGAGCTCTCTCAGGACCGGCGGCGCCCGGCTTGGGTGCGTCAACGAGATAGCAGACGGCCTCCTGGTCCTGCGGATTGGCGAGGAGGCGGGCGCCGAGGCCGAGTTTCTCGAGGTCGATGAATTTCAGGACGTGCCCGAGGGTGGTGTAATCCGGCAGGAAATCGCCGAGGTGGTTGGGGGCGTCGCGGAAGAAATCGCGTGCGAAGGCGCATTCCGCGCGCTCGGTAAAGACGGGGACGTAGATGATGTGCTCCTCGACGAGATCCTGGAAGAAATGGGTCCCGTAGGAGACCTCGGGGATGTGGCCGTGGCCCGCGCTGGAGAGTTCGACGAGGACGTTGGCGTTGTCGATATCGGCGTAACTCACGTTCACGCCGAGGTCGACGTTGCTGGAGCCCCAGCGGCCCGGCCCCATGAGGATGAAGTGGCGCGGCGCCACGGCGGGGTGGGTGTTGAGGCGCCCGACAACGCGGCCGAGCGTCTTTTTGTCGGGCGGGTAATCGATGTTGGAATAGGCTTCGGGATCGATGTAGGCGAGGAAGCGGATGGATTCCACGACGCCTCCGGTGATGACGCGCTGCGCGCGGAAGAGGACGCGCTCGTCCGGGATTTCCTCCGGGAGTTCGACGGCGACGGCTTGTTCCTGCATCCAGAGCGGACGGCATTGGAGAAGGTTGACGCGCATGCGCCCGTCGGGCTCGAAAAAGGCCGTGAACTCGATGTCAACGGCGCGCCCGTAGGCTTTCTCAAGGATGGCGAGAATCTCCCCGAGCCTCCGCACAAGCGGGGTCTGGCGGATGAGGTTGTTGAAGGTGAGGATGTATTGGCCCGACGGCTTAAGGAAGCGCGTGAAGGGATCCTCGAGGTGTCCGTCCTTCCAGCGCGAAACGATGTAGTGGAGATTCGGATAATCGACTCCGTTTAGGATGTCACTCACGGGCAGGGAGACGAAGGCGTTTTTGTCGAGGTCGATGACATCGGCCTCGTGCTGTGAGTATTTTGCGGCTTCACTGCCGACTTCCGGGCGGAGTTGCGGGTGGCTCACGGCGATGAGGCGCGGGTAGTCGCCGCCAACGCGGTCGACTGCGCGCGTGCCGAGGCCGAAGACGAGGCGGATGACCCCCTGCCGCGGGTCGATGCGGTCGTTCCACGCGTAGAGGTTGCGGGAAAAGGCGACACCCGCGAGGGTGGGGAAGAAGTATTTGCGGTATTGCGAGCCGGAGACGCGTTGCACGAGCACGGCCATCAGCTCTTCTTTGTTTTCGAGATTGCGGCGGCGGCGGTAGGAAACGGCGTCGGGTCCGAGCGAACTCGCGTAGACGAGCTTGATGGCCCGCGTGAGCTGCTCGAGGCGGTCTTCGAGGGTGCCTTGGTTCGGGCAGAACTCGCTGCGGTACTTCCCCGCAAAGGCGCCGCCGAAGCTGTCCTCAAGCAGGCTGCTGGAGCGCACGATGATGGGCACGGGCCCGAAGTGTTCGAGCATGTTGCGGAACTGCGCCAACGATTCGGGCGGAAAATCGCCCGCAAGAAAGCGCGCTTCCACGTCTTCAAAGGGTGGGGTGGGGCGGTCGGGGCGGGTGGTTTCGATGCGCACCCTGAACAACTCGTTCTGTACGAGATACGTGTAGTAGACGTCCGAGCCGATGAACCACGAGTCGTGTTCTTCGAGAAGCGACGGATCATCGAGTCCGTCGCGTTCGTCTTTGAGAATTTCGCGTGCGAGGAGCATGCCCACAGCCTTGCCGCCGATGCGGCCGGAGCCGATGAGGCGCTCGCGGATATTCAGGAGGGCCTGCAGGTTGAGGTAGCGCGATCCGAGTCGGTTGAAAGTCGGGTCTTTTCCCACGAGCATCCGGACAAATTCCTCCTTGAGCACCGCGAGATCGTCCTCGATTGGCGCGGAGGTGGCTATGGCGCGTTTTAGGCGCTCGTGCAGGCTCTCCCACGGCGAACCCGTCTTTGCCGGAGGAGCCTCTGTTTCCGCCATGGCTTCGACGCGGTCGCGGTCGAAGGTCGGCCATAGCCGGTCGCCGTCGACGCGTTGCAGGGCGAACATGTCGGGGGAATAGCGGTCCCACACCTTGATGAGCCGCAGAAGGCGCTGGCCGCCGCCGCGGAAGAGTTCGATAAAGACTTGTGTGGTGTTGTAGACGCGCGCCACCATCTGGTTGCTGTGGCGCTGCCGCAGGATCGCGAAGTAGGCGATCGTGCGCATGTCAAAGAGAAAGGGACAGGCCGTTTGGAAAAAGTTGGCGAGCATGTTCTCCGTTCCCCAGCGCTCCACCAGCTCCGAGAGACAGTCGAACACATAGTAGGTGCCGGGGCCTTCCGCTTCCGCGAGGAGATTCACCTTGCTCGAGAACTGGTCGAATCCCTCGCCCGGGTCGAACTCGAACCGCCGGATCTGTTCATCCCCGCGCGGCACGACCGGCGCATGGTTGGCAAAGCGGATGTAAACCACTTTCCGGCCCTCGGCGTGTGCGCGGCGGAGCATGAGCCCGACAAACTCCCGGTAGTCGTCGAGGTCGTCCACGTGCCAGACCACGTTGTCGCCGAGCCGCAGCTTGTCCATAAGCCGGTCGAGACCGGGATGGCCGGTGGAGGCGAGGCCGCCGAGAGCGGGAAGAGAGACCCGGAATTTATCTGTCATTGACATTGGATTCGGTTTAATCGGATACCTAGGTCGACAATGGCGCGAGGGAAAAAGCAACCCGCCGTCCCGCGCGTCGGGTCCCCGGCGCGAAAGTGCTTTTCATAACCGCAAACCTATAGATGAAGTCCGCATGAGCCAGAACAACCGTAACCCCTTCACCATCGCCCAGGCACAGTTTGACGAGGCGGCCGAAACCCTCGGGCTCGAGCCCGCCATGCGCGAGTTGCTCCGCTGGCCGCGCCGCGAATACAAGTTTACCATCCCCGTGAAGATGGACGACGGCAGCACGGAGATTTTCCACGGCTACCGCGTGCAGTACAACGACGCCCGCGGCCCCTGCAAAGGCGGTCTCCGCTGGCACGTCGAGGAGACCATGGACACCGTGCGCGCCCTCGCCGCGTGGATGACATGGAAAACGTCGGTCGTCGACATCCCCCTCGGCGGCGGCAAGGGCGGGGTCACCTGCAACCCAAAAAACCTCTCCGACGGGGAGAAAGAGCGCCTCGCGCGCGGGTGGATGCGCGTCATGGCGCGCGAACTCGGCTTCGACCGCGACGTCCCCGCGCCCGATGTTTACACCACGCCCCAGATCATGGCGTGGATGATGGATGAATACGAGGTCATTACCGGCCGCTCGCACCCCGCCGTCATCACCGGCAAACCGCTCCCCCTCGGCGGCTCCCAAGGGCGCAACGACGCCACGGCGCGGGGCGGCGTCCTTTGCGTGGGCTACGCCTGCAAACGCCTCGACATCGACCCGACCGGAACCTACGCCGTGCAGGGCTTCGGCAACGCCGGGCAGTTCGCCGCAACGCTGCACCGCGAACTCCTCGGCGGCGGCAAACTCGTCGCCGTCTCCGACACCAGCGGCGCGATCCACTGCCCCGACGGCATCGACCCCGAAGCCATCGTCGCCCACAAGAACAAAACCGGCAAAGTCCTCGGATTTCCGGGCTCGAAGGAGATCGACGCCGATTCCCTCCTCGAACTCGACGTCGGCATTCTCTATCCCGCCGCCCTTGAGAACGTCATCAACCGGCAGAACGCCCCCAATATCAAGGCGAAGATCGTCTGCGAACTCGCCAACGGTCCGACCACGCCCAACGGCGACCGCATCCTCCACGAAAAGGGCGTCCACGTCATCCCCGATTTTCTCGCCAACGCCGGCGGCGTCACCGTCAGCTACTTCGAGCAAGTACAGAACCACGCCAACTACTACTGGTCACTCGAGGAAGTGCATACGAAACTTGATTACCACATGTCACGCGCCTACGACGCCGTCCATGAAATGCACGACGAGCAGAAGGTTCACATGCGCCAGGCCGCCTACCTTGTCGCCGTCTCCCGCGTCGCTGAAGCCGTCAAACTCCGCGGCTGGCTGTAAGGACGCCGCGGCCCAATGGCGTTTCCGGCGGAGCAAGGGCGGATGCGGAAGCGGGCCGGGTCCAAGCGCCGGGGGAGCTTCGCTGCGTAGCGACGGAGCCCCGCCTCCGTCTGGACGAGCAACGTAAGAACATAGAAAACCTGAAAGCCGAAGTCGCCCCGGGAGCGGATGCCACTCTTCAACAGCGGTTGGAGTCACGCCTTAGGAGTGCGAGAGACACACTTCAAAGAATGAAAACCACGGAATCTCGACTCTATATTGTGGATGTCGGACGAGATCCCCGAGAGCTTCGCGCGAAATACCAGGATACCGGGCATCACTTGATATTGCGTGGAAGGATTGGGGTGGTGTTTATGGCCGACTCGAGACTAGACATGTCGGAGGTGAGAGCGACATTCGAAGGGTTGAATACTTCGTCTGTAGTGCTCCCGGCTCGATATGCGAGGTTGATTACATTTTGGTTGGAGGAGACACGTCGCCATGACCTACACGCGGTGTATTTTCGAGACTATCCCCCGCGCTACGCGGTTGAGTTATCCGTGGGGCGTCGCTTTGAGCCTTGGATCACGGATTTTCGGGCGCTTCCATGACGGGGAAGAACGGAGGCGCGAACGTCCCGCGCTCCTTTGTGCCTTTGTGCCTTTGGATGAATTGGCCGGGCCCGGTTCGTCGACCGCGCGCGAATGGGCTTGCCTTCGGGCGGGAAAAGCAATATCGAGACGGTGCGATTTGTTAACATCTGCCATGAAAGGATCCAAATGAACCCACTGCCTCCGCTACCCTACTGCCGTTCCTGCACGTTTCTCGGCGCGTTGTTCGTCGCTGTGGGGCTGTTTCTCTGTCTGCCGCTCATGCAGTTGGTGGCGACGCAACCGGAGGAGGACGAGGACACGATCGTTGTCACGCCGGTGCCGTATCGTGCGCCGGTGATGCCGGAGCCCCTTGACCGGGGCGATGAACCGGAGCAGAGCGACGACCTGATCGTCGACATTCCGGATGTCATGCCCGAGGCACCGAACCCGCAACCGGTGGACCGCCTGTGGGATCCCTTCACGCCCCCTGCGGCGGGTTCGACGACGGTCACGGTTCCGGACACGGGAGGCTGGAGCGGGGGTGATTCCATCGACTGGTCGGCCCTCGACAGCGTGCCGCGTGCGATCACTCAGCCCCACCCGCGCATTCCGCCGGGCGAGCGGGTGAATGCCACGGTGACGGTGCGGCTCCATGTCGATGTGGAGGGCCGCGTCGTACGGGCGACAGTCGAATCGTCCACCTACCCGAGCTATGACCGGGCGGTGCTGCATGCCGTGCGCCGCTGGGTGTTCGAACCGGGCATGCGGGACGGGCGGCCCGTTCCGTTCACCTTGAAGCAGACGTTCAATATACAGCGGTAGGGGCCGGTCGGCAGTGCCCTCCCGTGCCGTTTCGCTTCCGCTCACCTGCCTGGTAACTGGCATCTCCGAAGGCGGTTCCGTAAGATACAGGCGGCTCACGGAAAATTCGACGACGGCCCTTGTCGGCAGTCTGTGAGACTATCCCTCCGGGCGCTCTGCCGCGATATCCCAGCGGAAGCTTTCGAGGAGGCGGATCTGCAGGTGGATCCAGAGCGGCGCGAGGAGCGTGACGAGGGCAAGGGAGAGGGCGGCGTCGACGGCGAGGCGCTGCCAGAAAGCGGCGATCCCGAGTGAGCCTCCGCCGAAAAGGACCGTCGCGGCGGCGAGGAAGGCGGCTTGGAGGCCGAGGGCGGACATGCGGATCTGGAAGAGGACTTGGCGCCGGATGCGCAGCCGCAGGTAGACGCCGCCTGCCCAGAGGGCGGTCATGAGGAAGAGGAGGGGGCCGAAGCCCGGCGTGTCGAGGGCCTCGAGCATGCCGCCGAGGAGGATGGCGATGACCGCACCGTGGAGAATGCGAAGGTAGAGACCGGCGAAAAGGACGAGAAGGGCATGGAGATGGAGGCTCACGCCATAGGGGGCGAGGAGGTGGTTGGCCTCGAGCATGCCGGCAAGGAGGAGGGCGTTGAAGACGAAGACCCAGAAGACGGGGGCGGCGCGGGACATGGCGGATCAGCGGCGGTCGGCGGTGTTTTCCGGACGGTAGGGAACGAGGACGGTGACCTCGCGCACGGAGAGGAGCTGCTCGCTCAGGCGCACGGTGCCGCTCTGGAAGAGCCCGTCGGGGCTTTCTTCGAGGCGGAAGACAGTGCCGATGGTGATGCCGTCGGGAAAGGCCCCGCCGAGGCGCGAGGAGACGAGACGGCGCGGGCTGCGGAGGTCCACCTCGATGTCGGCGGGCACGTTGGAGACGGCCCCGCGTGGCGTCGTGAGGGTGGAGTGGAGGCGGCCCTGATACTGGACGGGACGCGGATCACCCTCGAAGTGGGCGGCTACGCGGAAGGACGGGCTCGAGGCCAGCTCCACGACGGAGATGTAGGTGTTGACCTCAACCACGCGGCCGACGACGCCGTGGCGGTAGATGACGGCGTTGCCGGGCTCAACGCCATGGATCCGTCCCTTGCGGATGGTCATGCGCTGCCACCACGTGTTGAAGTCGCGCCGCACGACCCGCGCCACCTCTTCGCGGAACTCCGTTTGCGGCGGCATGCCCAGCAGCGCCTCCAGCCCTTCGATTTCACGCCGCAGCGCCTCGAACTGCTGGTTGCGCACCTCGTAGGCGGCGTTCAAGCGGGCGAGGTCGATACCCGCGCGGATGAGGTCGTCCTTCGACCGGGCGCGGGTGCCCCAGTATTCCTGAAGGTCGCGCAGATGGCTCGCCCCGGCGAGCGCCGGGGCCTGGAACTCAAAAAACGAGGCGCGCGTGATGCTTTTGATCACGGCGGGGGCCAGCCACCAAAAGAGAAAGATCGCGGCGGTGACGCCCAGGGCCTTGAGTTGAAACGGTATGCGCGGCATGATTCGGACGTGGGGCGGGACCGCACCGGCGCGCCTGTCCCGCATGCAAAAGGTGGAGCACAAGCGGACCGCCGCCGCGAGGCAAGGTCGAAGCACCGCCCCGCTGGTTTTCCGCGCGGTCGGGGACGCAATGTGCCCGCGGTATTTCCTCCCGCGAATGTCTTGAAGGGGCGGCGGCGACGGGTTGTGTTAGGGGCGATGACTTTTCAACCGAATCCACCGCCGCCGGGCCAGCCCCGGCAGTTGAACCTTCAGCAGATGGCGGAGCAGTTCATGGCCGGGATGCAGCGGCATTTCGACATGCTCGCCTTCAATCTCGTGTCGCGTGAGACAGCTGCCGAGGCGGCTTACGACGAACGCGCCAAAGCCCCCGGACTCATGCCCGTGGCCTCGCTGCACCGCAATTTCGAGCAAACCCAGGCGCAGGCGCGCGATCTCCTGCAGGCGCAGGTGATGAACGATGCCATGAACCTTGCCGTGCATTGCCTGAACAACGCCCACCTCTTCCTCGCCGTCATCCGCGCCAACCACGACCGGCCCGGCCAGCAGTCGGCCATTCAAGAGGAGGTTAACAAGGCGCAGCAGGCCTTTGTACGGGCGCAGATGGACGAAAAATTCAATCAACTGGAGAACAATTACAAGGTGATGTGCCCGCTGGAGGACACGATTCTCTCCATGGGATTCGCCCTCCAGGCCTTTGCCCGGCAGCAGGGCGTCGTCCGCGAGGGACAGCTCGACGACGACGGACAACTGCCCTTCGAACTCAAGCGCGGACGCGAGGGGATGCCCGCCGCCGACCTCGCGCGGCCCGGCGCCGACGTCGAGACGGTCGAAAAGGTCTTCCGCGAGGGTGAAAAAATCACGTTCAGTGACAGTGAGCTGCAATACCTCCTTCTGACCGTGACCCTCTTTGGACAGGAACTGTTTCAGGCGGTGGCAAACTACGCCCGCGACCACCGCCCTCCGCAGGGATAGGCGCCGCCGCGCGTAGCGACGGTCGTCAAACTGCAGTCCCCGGCCCCCGGTCTCCCCCGGGACTCCCGCTAGGGAGATGCCTCTTCCTCAGGCCCTTGGGACAGGCTCAAGGATATCGCCCGAGGGTGATTCAGGGCGCAAATTGATCTCACCCGGAGCCGGGCCGCGGTGGAGGCGGCTATTCGGCATGCTTCGCTCATTCCGGTCGTAGATTTACGACGACATAAGCCCGGCGAGAGCCGGGCTGTTCTGGTCCGGAACGGACGCGGGTTCCAAAGCCTCACGGCTTCGGCTACTTTCTTGGGTTGGCCGGAACTTTAGGTGTTCTGTCCGGCGAACTGGCGGTAGAGCGCAGCGTAGTGGCCGTCGTGGCGGAGGAGTTCGGTGTGGGTACCGCGTTCGACGATGCGCCCGTGTTCGAGGACGAGGACGAGACCGGCGCGGCGGATGGTGGAGAGGCGGTGCGCGACGACAAAGGACGTGCGGTCTTGGAAGAGGCGTTCGAGGGCGGCTTGGAGGCGCACTTCGGTGACGGTGTCGACGGACGCGGTGGCTTCGTCGAGGACGAGGATGCGCGGGTCGGCGAGGAGGGCGCGGGCGAAGCAGACGACCTGGCGCTGGCCGAGGGAGATGCCGGTGCCGCGTTCGCCGATCTCCGTGCGGAATCCGTCGGGCATGGCTTCGACGAGGTCGGTGCAGCCGAGGGCCTCGACGGCGGCCTTCACCTCGGCGTCGGAGGCATCCGCGCGGGCGATGCGGATATTGTCGATGACGTTGCCGCTATAGAGGAAGTTGTGCTGGAGGACGAAGGCCATCTGCGCGCGCACGGAGGCGGAGGTGAGGCCGCTGATGTCGTGCCCGTCGATGGTCACGCGGCCCGAGGAGGGCGGATAGAATTTTCCGAGGAGGTTGATGATCGTGCTCTTGCCGCTGCCGGTGTGACCGACAAGAGCGACGACCGTGCCGGGCGGAGCATCGAAGTTGATGTCGCGGAGAACGGGTTCGTCGGGGCGGTAGGCGAAGGACACGTCTTCAAAGCGCACATGCCCCTTGAAGGGCGGGGCTTCGGCGGCGTCGGGCGGGTCCGTCCAGTCGGGCTTGCGGTCGAGGAGGCGGAAGACGCGCTCCGCCCCGGCGACGGCGCTGAGCGCGGCGGTGAACTGGCGCCCGAGCGCGGCGATGGGCGAGAAAAAGAGATTGGCGAGGAAGAAGAAGACGATGAGGTCGCCGACCTCCATGCCCCACGACGGGTGGAGCGCGCCGTATCCGCCGACAATGACAATCGTGGCGATGAAGCACTGCGCGTTGAGTTCGAGGAGCGGAATGTAGAGGGCGACGTTGCGGGCGAGCCCCATGTTGTATCCGGAGTGGTCGCGGATGAGGTCGCGGAAGAGTTCGGCGTTGCGTTCCTCGCGCGCGAAGCCCTGCGTCACCTGAATGCCCTTGACGCTCTCCGCGACCGTCGCGGTGACGCGCGAGAAGCTTTCCTGCAACAGCCGCGAGGCGTGTCCGATGCGTCGGCTGAAATGCCGGTTGATGAAATAGACAAGGGGCGACAGCGCGACGATGACGGAAAAGAGCTTCCAGTTGTAATAGGCCATGACCGCCCCCGCGCCGATCATCTGGCCGCCTTGCACGAGGGAGACGAAGAGGACATTTTGCACGCCCTGGCGGAGCGCTTCCACATCGGAGGTGAGGCGCGAGAGGATGCTGCCCAGCTTCGTGCGGTCGTAGTACGCCATGGGCAGGGTGAGCAGATGGGCGAAGACGGCCTGCCGGAGGTCTTTGACGACAGACTCGCCAAGCTCAAGGGCGAGCCGTTGCCGGAAGTGCATCGTCACCTGCGTGAGTAGAGCAAAGAGCCCGAAGGCGGCGGCGGCGAGGAGCGTGGCGGACCCGTCGCCCCGTGTGATCGGTCCGTCGATGATCGCGCCCACCATCCATGCAAGGGCGGGGATCTGCATCGACCGGGCGATTACGCAAAAGAAGAGCCAGTTGCGCTTGACGCGGTAGGGACCCGTCCACCCGAAGAGGCGGATGAAAACCTTGAGGTTGAAGCCACGCTTGGCGGGATCGTCGTTTTCCTCGCGCGTCCGCTGGTCCGCGCGGGCGAGGGAAAGGTCGTGGCGCACGCCGTCGTTGAGCGACTTGACCTCGACCTCACCAAGCGCTTTGCCGCCGGGTCCGCGTTGCGGCGACGGTTTGCTCACCGCCGCCTCCTTTCCCGCCGACTGGCCGCGAGCAGCGCGAGGCTTTCGGGGTCGATGGACTGGCTCTCAATGGCGGCGCGGTAGAGCCCGTCGGCGCGCATCAGTTCGTCGTGCGTGCCGAATTGCAGGATACGCCCGTGGTCGAGGAGGAGAATGCGGTCGGCGCGGCGCAGCGTGCTGAGGCGGTGGGCGACAATGAAGGTGGTCCGCCCTTCGATGGCGCGGTCGATGGCCTCGAGGATCTCGTGCTCGGTCTCGGGATCGATGGCGGCGGTGGGGTCGTCGAGCAGGAGGATCGCGGGCTCGAGGAGAACAGCGCGCGCGATGGCAAGCCGCTGGCGCTGCCCGCCGGAGAGATTCATGCCGCTTTCGCTGAGGACGGAGTCGTAGCCCTTCGGCATCTGCATGATGAAGTCGTGCGCACAGGAGATGCGGGCGGCGCGCTCGATCTGCTCCGGCGTGGCCTTGGGGTGCCCGAAGGCAATGTTGGCCGCGATGGTGTTGGAAAAGAGAAAGTTCTCCTGGAAGACCACGCCGATATTGCGGCGGAGCCGCTCCAGCGAGAGAGAGCGCAGGTCGTGCCCGTCGAGCAGGATGCGCCCCGCGCGGGGGTCGTAGAAGCGTGGAATGAGGCTCATGACCGCGCTCTTCCCCGCACCCGTGGCACCCGCCACGGCGATGACTTCGCCGGGCCGGACCTCGAAGGAAACGTCTTCGAGGACCGGCTTGCCGTTGTTGTAGGCGAAATCCACGCCCTCGAAGGTAATCCCGCCGTGGATGCTTTCCGGCTCGACGGGCCGGGGCGGGGATTTTACTTCGACCGGTGTATCGAGAATCTCAAACACGCGCCGTGCTCCGGTGAGCGCCTGCTGGATCGAGTCGGCCACGCCCGCGATGTTCGCGATCTGCCCGCTGAACTGCTGTAGGAGACCGGCGAATACGACCAGCCCGGCGCCGATGGGCAACTCACCCTGCGATACGAGATAGCCTCCGTATGCGAGGAGCACGACGAGGTTTACCTGTGTGAGAAAGCCGATCGCCGGCGAAAACGTGCTCACGATCCAGAAGATACCCTGCCGCTGGCGGCGCACTTCTTCGTTGCGCTGCCGGAACTCCTCTTCGCGCGCGGCCTCGAGGTTGAAGCCCTTGATCACCTGGATGCCCTGGATGTTCTCGGAAAAACTGAGGATGAGGTTGTCCAGAAGCTGACGGCTCTTGAGGTAGGCGGGGTGGAGGAGCTTGGAAAACGTGGCCGAGAGGATCCAGAGGATGGGTGTGGTGGCGAGGCAGGCGAGGGTTAGCCCGACATGCATATTCATCATGTAAACCAAATAGACCACCAGCGACACCCCCATGATGAACACCTGGATGATGACTTGGTCGATGAACAAGCGCACGGCCTGCACGTCGCCCGTCACCCGGTTGATAAGGGTACCGCTGGCCGTGCGGTCGAAGAAGCGGAACGACAGCTTCTGCATTTTCTCATAGACCTGCGCGCGTAGCCGCAGGACAATATCGATGTGCACAAGCCGTCCCACCGCCATTTGGTAGGCGTATTCAAGGGCTGCGCGGATGAGCGCGAAGCCTGCGATGGCGGCGCCGAGAATGAGAATGACGCGGACGGGGTCGGTGTCCGGCCCCGGCGCGAACCCGAAGGGCCAGCGTGCTTGGTCTGTCCCCCGCACAGTGTCGCTCAGAAAATCAATGGCGAGCCCCACCAGGCCATACCCGCCGATCGTCAGAGTGAGGATGCACACCTGTGTGACGATCACCTGGATGGAGCGCCGCCGAAACTGCCACGAAAAGCGCAACAACCGGAGAATCAGCTGCGTGTCGGTGGGACCGTCGGGTTGGGTTTGGTTCTTTTTGGGGGGAGGGTTCATGCTTGTCCGCGTCTGGGCCCGCGGAGAAGGCTTTCAGTTGGAAATTACGGTGCGGCGGGCTTTTTGTGATGTAAAGCCTCAAGGTGGACAAAAGGAATCACCGCCCTTTGGCTTCGCCGAGGGCCGGGCCTGAGCCTGAGCCTGTCGGACGGCACTCCATGGCGGGCTGCGCCCGCGCGATGTCCGGCCTTATCCGGGCACCGTTGGGTATGGAGGCCAACAATAAAAGCGACAGTGAGGGCAAAGCCAAAGGCGGAACAGAATCTGGCTTACAGGTCCCAGGAGACACTTACTCGTAGTGTCCGTGCATCTGGTCCCAAGTGGCCGTTCCGGGCATAAAGAGCGGGATCTCGGTCCACCGGGCTTCAGCGTCGTCGGGGGATGTGCCGCGGGGAGCGCGGACTGCCTGGATTTCCGCGCCGGAGTCGGCAGCGATTGAGAGGGTGACCGGTTGCGACACGAGGTGGTGCCGCGCACCGACGCCCCCCGAGTGAACGGCGAAGGCCACGGTGTATTCTTCACCGGGCCGCAGTTCCTTGCTGTCGAGCGGGTCGGGGCTTTCGAGCGACCGTGTGAGGCGAATGCGCCATGCGCCGCCACTGTAGCCGCCGTCGGCACGAATAGCGCCGCGGCTGCCCGACGGTTCGCGCAGGAATCGCTGAGGGATGGCGTCGCCCGCCTGCCAGTCGTGGTCGGGATCGAAGGGAGCGGCATGCGCCTCCGTGAGGTAGTAGAGATCCTCCTGGCCGTATTCGCGGTTTTTCAGCCCTTCAAAGCGCAGGGCACGGAAGCCGGCCGCGGCGGGATCGAACATCCAGTCCGGATGGCCTGCCTCGGTGAGTGCGTTGGTCGTGTAGGGGCCGGTGCCCGCCGACGAGTGGCGGTAGTCAAGGACGTAGCCGTTGTCGGCGTAGCCCACCGGGTGAGAGCGGTGTGCCCGCCATTGCCAGAGGTCGAGGAAGACACCGTCGGCCCGGAGTCGCTCCAGCTCGGCAGGGTCGCGCACGCGCTTCCAATGGTCTTCGCCGGGATCGCCCTCACGCGAGGCGGAGATAAACTTGCGCACATCACTCTCGCCGAGGCGCTCACCGAGGTGCGGGTGGGCACGCACTTCATCCGGATCGGCTTCGGAGGGGAGCGAGCGCATGCCGTGGTGGACTGCGACAAAGCCCCCGGCTTCGCCGAAATGCTCCACCGAGCCATCGTCGAGCATCATCGAGATGCGGTCTTCGTAGAGTCCATGCTCGTCCGGACCGTCGGCTCCGGACCCGTGCCGTATCCACTCGTTGCCGTCGAAAATCCAGTATTGGTGGTACCAGACCGGGTTGTCGGTGGGAAACTCGAACCGGATTTGGATTGCCTCGTCGTTGTAAACGGCAGCCACCCGCAGGACCGGCGGCCCGAAGCCTTCCGCTGGAGCGGCGCCATCCACAGGTGCCTCGGATTCGTCCGGCCCGCCGCACGCGCTAAGAAGCACGGCGGCCGCGCCGGTGGCAACGACCGCGATTTGCGTCCACAGACGGGAAATTCTGCGCTTTGAAACCATGCGCGCAATCTGCCGTGCTTCTGTCGTGATGACAATCCTGAATTGGCTGCTATTGCTAGCCTCCTGCATAGAGCGCGCGTTCCCTCACTCCGCGCCGGCGCGAAACGCCGCGAAGCGCTCCGCGAAGGCTTGGGCGAGGGCGGTTTTGACGGCGGCGGGGGCTGGGGCGGCGCCGAGTTCGGCGGCCATGGAGGTGACGGTGCCGTCGGTGATGCCGCAGGGGACGATGCCGCCGAAGTGGGCGAGGTCGGGGTCGACGTTGAGGGCGAAGCCGTGGTAGGTGACCCATGCGGAGACGGCGACCCCGATGGCGGCGATTTTGCGCGTGCCCGTCCAGATGCCGGTCATGCCGTCGCGCCGCGCGGCGGGGATGCCGAAGGCGGCGACGGCGTCGATGAGCACTTGCTCGAGGAGGCGGAGGTAGGCGTGGAGGTCGCGGCGTTCCCGCAGACTGACCACCGGATAGCCGACGATTTGCCCCGGGCCGTGGTAGGTGATGTCGCCCCCGCGGTTGGTGCGGGCGACTTCGATGCCCGCCGCGCGCAGGGCGGCTTCGCTCCACACGAGGTGGCGGTCCGCGCCCGGGCGCACCCCCACGGTGTAGACGGGGTCGTGCTCGGTGAAGACCAAGGTATCCTGCGCAGCGTCGGCTTTGCGCTGGGCGACAAGGGCACGCTGCCGGGCGAGGGCGTCGGCGTAGCGCGTGCGGCCCCAGTCAAGGACGCGCGGGGCAGCGGGGTCCGGAGCGCAGGCCTCCCGGATTGTTTGCATGGGTGTTAGTCGGCGGCGGGAGCGCCGTCGGGTTCAAGGCGCTTGAGGAGTTGGTAGAGCGGGCTGTCCGTGCCCATGATGAG
>SLLG01000029.1 GCA_007134215.1 Opitutales bacterium
GCCGCCTGATCGATCAGGTACACCATCCGCGGATTGGCGCTGAGATCGGGATTATGACGCACGAACGCGACGACGCCGACGACGCCATCGAGCGTCGCCCGCGACTCGATCCCCGCGCCGTCATCCTCGAACGCGTCCACCCCCACCTCACGCCACAACGACAACTCCTCGAGCTCAAAACCCTCGATCACCACCCGAGCCCGCGGCAACGACACCACCGCCGCATCGAAGTCCGCATCCTCCAACATGGGCGCACCAGCCACCGCACCCTCCGGCACGCTCCCGCGCTGCTGACAACCACCGAGCGCTACCACCACGAGTAGCGCTGCGAGCAACCACTTGACGCTCATCACCAGAAACACCTTCCCACTCACGTTCGCCACGACCTGCGCACTCGCGGGATGCACGCTCGACGACTGACGGTAACGCTTTCCCGCGACATTGATGCCCGCACTCATAGCACGCTCATCCAAAGTCAGCAAGGACAAATGCACTCACCGCATTGGCGAGCGCAAGCTGGATTCGCCGAGCACCATGCTGCGCGGCGTGCTGCGACCGATGGGAACGACGCAGGAACGCTTTGGGAACGCCTAGCTCGCTAGGGTCGTTGGTAGGGAGGTTGGCCGCGTTGGTCGGAAGGCGTGTTCCCGAAGCGACGGCGTGATCGTTCGTGTCGATGACTTCCGGGAGGGAGGTGCGTGACTGCGGCCGTCGCCGCGATGGAGGCTCGGTGGGTTGCTCCGCCACTCGTGGTCATGACGATGGCGTTTCCTCGTTAAGGTGAGGCCGAGAGCTCCACATGCGCAGATTCGCCTGGTGGCTGGCCCACACCTTGGCTTGAGCGAAGGTAACGGGACGAAAGACGCTGGCGAGGCGTACGTGACCCAGTGGAGGTACCAGCCGTGACTGCGGAGACGCCACGCCCCAAGACCGATCGCGAACGGAGTAGCGAGATGCAGCGACGATGGATCAACGTGCTCCTGATAGCGTCGTTGGTGTTCCTTGGCTCCTGCAACCAGGATTTGAGCAGAACCGAGATCCCGATGACGATGCCGGCGTTCCTCGTGGACGCCGACTTCGACGACGCCAACCTGCGCTTGCCCAGTCGACGCGTCATCGTCGACGCCATCGAGCTACCAGAACTCGAGAACCTACACATCATCGCTACCCCACTCGACACGGAAGGCGACACTGGCCTGAGTCCACAAGCCGTCCTGCCAGATGCTACGGGCACGGTCGCGTTCATCCGGCACAACCCCGATCTCAGCAGCAACCCCTGGATGGTGTACCTGATGGATCAGGCGGCTGACGTCACCACGTTGGTGTACGGCGGCCGGCGGGAGATCGATTCGGTGGCGGTCAGCGCCGATGGCAACGTGCTGCTGCTGGCGATGCGCCGCACCATCGACACCACCAGCGACTTCGAGATCTACCGCGTCACGCTCAGCGCGAGCGAGGTGGAGCGCTTGACGGTGACGGCGTACGACGAGCGTAACGTGTCGATGTCGAGCGACGCCAGCGTGCTGGTGTGGGAGGGGGAGGACGAGGACGGCCAGCGGGCGGTGTTCGTGCGTGAGGCGGATACCGAGGAGCATCTCGCGTTGGTGCTGGAGCAACGTGAGCCGAGCGTCAGCGCTGATGGTGGCGCCATCGCGCTCATCCGCATCCTCAACAATGGCAATCACCGCGCCGTCCGCTACGACCGTCACGCCAACACCTACCAAGTCGTATGGGGCCAGCCGCTGCCCGTCACCCTTTCCCATCCCAGCAGCAGCGACGGCGGCGCCAAGATCACCATCCTCGAACACCGCCCGCCCGGCACCGCGCCGAGCGAGCGGCAACTCGTGCGCTACCTCGATCCTGACGCGGGCACCGTCACCAACGCTGCCGGCGTGCAACTCAGCGACGGCCCACGCATCGCGCACCCGCACCTCGCCCGCGACGGCGACCACCTCACCTACGCCTGGCGTCAGGGTGACGCCTGGAACATCTTCACCCGGCGCATCAGCACCCGCGAAACCCAACGCGTCGCCGTCTCCACACCCCCCACCACCAACCACGCACCCTACTGGCAGATGCCAAGCGTCTCGCCAGTTACGAAGCGCGCCCTGTATGACCTGACCCACGACAGCCACAACTACCTCGATCCGGACGACCCAAACAACTACGGAGACGCCTGGTCCCTTGGCGGTTGGCGCGACCTGCTCGTCGCTGACGGCTGGCAAGTCGACAAGCTCACGACCGGCCCCGTCACCACCAGCAGCCTCCAGAACTACGACGTCTTCGTCACCGCCACCCCCCGCAGCGCCTTCACCAGCGCCGAGATCACCACCATAGGCGACTACGTCACGAGCGGCGGCAGCGTGCTCTTCATCGGCGAATACGGCAGCCAAGGCTCCATCACCGCCACCGACGCCACGCCGAACCCCGCCAGCAGCGAGGCACCCAACGACGCAGAAGCGCACGACATCGAGCCCCAATACCAGCAGCCCGGCCAACACCTCAACGCGGTAGCCGACCAATTCGGCCTAACACTCGACCTGACCTTCGCCGGCGAAACCATCACCGACATCCTCAGCGCCTTCCACCCCATCAACGCAGGCAGTTCCGCCTACGGCTACGAGGACGCGTCCAGCGTTTCCGGTGGCCAGGTCGTCTTCTTCAGTCCCGGGTACAACCGCATCATGGCCACGGCCTCGCACGCAGACGGCTGCGTCGCCCTCATCGGCGACACCACCATCTGGAGCGACGACTACGGGCTGGGCCGCAATGACAACGACCAACTGGCCGTCAACACCATGGACTACCTACTCGACTGCCCGAGCGTGTCCCAGCCGACCGCCACGCTCACGGTCAGCAAGGACGGGGTGGGAACCGGGACAGTGACCAGCAGCCCGATCGGCATCGACTGCGGTCCGAAGTGCGTTCATGAGTTCGAAGCGATGCTCGATCCGGTCTTCGGAGCTCCTACGGACATTCCCGTCACCCTCACCGTCACCCCCGACGCGGGCTCGGTCTTCACCGGCTGGAGCGGCGCGTGCAGTGGCACCGATCCCTGCACCGTGCCCGTGGGTTGGATCCCGAAGTCGGTGACCGCAACCTTCGACGTGCCCACCACCACCCATAGCATCTCCGGGAACGTCGAGTACTCCGAGGTCTGGCCCTCCGGCGGGCCGACTGCCGACGCCACGCCGATGGATAGCGGTTGGCTTGCGGACGGAAAGGCGCTCATGGAAGCATCCGGAGCGCCGCCCGCTGCCGCGATGAGGGACTTCGACAGCGGCCCCGCCTGGGAGGTGGGCAACTGGGCGACCGCCAAACCGGGCGTCCACTACATGCCCAACGAGATCATCGTCGGCTTCAGGGACGAGCTGTTTAGCGTACGTGCGTACGATGCGTGGACGCTGTCGGCGAACCAGATTTCGGTGCTGGGCGCGGAGCTCCAGGCCACCGCCACCACGTTCGCCACCGACCACGGCTTGAGCGTGAGGAGCACCACCCCGATCCTGCGTGTCGCGCTGATGCGCTTCCCAAGCGATCGGGAACTGGTCGACGTAATGGCCCAACTGGGGAGCGACCCGCGTGTCGCGTACGTCGAACCGAACGGGATCTCCTGGACGCAACCGCTCGAGCCCAGGCTCGATGCGCCCCCTCCGCGTCAGGCAGACGCCGAACCCGCTGCCACCCACCCGACGGATCCGCGCTACGTTGATCAAGCCTGGCACTACAGCTTCGTGGGTGCGCAACGCGGTTGGGACACCCAGCGCGGTAGTTCCGAGGTCCGCGTAGCGGTGATCGACACCGGCTACCGACCCGATCACCCCGACAGGCCCTACTCCATCGCGGACGAGTACGACTTCGTCGACTTCGATCCCGACGTTAGTTGGCACTACTACAGGTACTGCAGCGATTCGAGCATCACCAAGCCGCGCGCGTGGGATCTGACGGGCTACGACGACGACGCGACGGAGTGGATGTCGTACTGGTTCTTCCGGAACCGGAACTGCCTGACCGGGCCTGACCCGGAAGGTTCGCACGGCATGCACGTGATCGGTACCATCGCGGCCGATTGGTGGAACACCGGTGGCGTCGGCCTGAACTACGACGTGACCATCATCCCCATCCAAGCGATGGATCTGGCTGGCCGCGGTACCACGAACGATATCGCGAACGCCGTGCTGTACGCCGGCGGGCTGCCATCCGCCACCGGCGTCCCGACGATCACCCGCGCCGACATCATCAACATGAGCCTCGGTTCCTCTAGCAAATCGACGACGATGGAAGGAGCGGTGGTCATGGCCTACAACGCCGGTTCGCTGATCATCGCGTCGGCGGGCAATGCGGCCAGCAGCGACCGGCTCTACCCCGCCGCCTACGGCGAGGTGGTGGCGGTCACCGCGATCGGCGGCGACGGCACGCTCGCGTCCTACTCCAATTATGGCTCGTGGGTGGAGCTCACCGCTCCGGGAGGCGACTTCTGGACCGAACCCAACCTGGGCGTGTGGTCGACGACCTTCGACTACTCAGGATGCTCCACCACCCCAACCGAATGGTGCCACCACAGCGGTGACGGTGAGGCGAACTGGACCGCCTACAATGGTACCTCTATGGCCGCGCCCCACGTCTCCGGGATTGCCGCGCTGTACAAGGCGAACGATCCATCGCTCAGCAGCTGGCAGCTGCGCGACCTGCTCCGCGACCTCGCCTTCGACTGGGGCACCACCGGCTTCAACGACGAATACGGCTACGGTCTCGCGCACGTGCGCCCCGGCCTCGGCGTGCGCATCGTAACGAGCCGTAATCCGCGGCGGGTCCAACTGATCGACGCCGACACCGGCGCCACCGTCCAGGAGGTCACCACCAGCCCCGCCGGCGACTACGCCTTCACGAACGTACCCAACGGCAGCTACTACGTGCTTGCTGCCTCCAGCGGCTCGCCCACCTGGACCTACGGCGCGACGGGCGCCTCCATCAGCGCCTACGCCGCCGCAGACCCCGGCTGGTTCCAAGGCGCCACACCCGTCACGGTCAGCAACACCGATCTGGCCGGGATCGACATCCGGCTCGGCTGGCCGGAGTATCAAGGGGAGAACGGTACGCCGACCACGGCTGCCTTCATGCAACCCGGTTACTACGCCGTCATCACCTACGACCACACGGTCCCCGACCGTTGGTTCCGGATCCGGGTCCCGACCGCCGGCAGCTACCGCATCTGGACCGACGGCGTCAACAGCCCCGACCGGTGCGGGTCCGGGGTCATCGGCCCGGCCGCGAACCGCTTCGGCGACTTCGACACCGTCATCGAACTGTACGAGTCGGACGGCACCAGCCTCATCGCGGCGAACGACGACGCGCCGGGGCGAGGCCTCTGCTCCGAACTCGACCAGAACCTCACGGCCGGCACCTACCTCCTCAAGGTCAGGGCCTGGGGTTCGGTCTCCATTTTCAACGACGACCGCCAAACCATCCTCCGCTTCGACGCGCAATGAGCCTGTAACCGCGTTCCGCGGGCCCGCCCACCCGGCGGTGCACGCCCCCGCCCCCCGAGTGCGCTCGGGGGGCGGCCATTCCAAGTGCCTGCGCGCAGCGTGTTGGGTTCGTGTCGTTGTCGGCACGGACCCGCCCCGCAGATTGTCTTGCTCCGGGTTGTTTGGAATCCTACTGTGTGAGTAGTTGATTGCCGCCTGGAGGTTCGTGATGCCGAGGAAGTCGTCGTTGAGTGCTGCGGAACGCA
>SLLG01000260.1 GCA_007134215.1 Opitutales bacterium
CACGGATCGAACGGCTGGAAGACGGCTCACTCGCCGTCATGCGTCTTGTTCCCGAAGCCGCCGAAGACGCAGAGGCGCCCTCCGAAGAAGATCCGGAGCCGGAGCCGCCCACCGTGGCCGAAACCGACGAAGAAGTTCCCGCCGCCGAGCAACTCACGGTCCCCGAGCCCCCGCTGGACATCCGCATCGGCGAGTTCCGGATCCGCGACGGTGTTGTCGAGTTTTTCGATGCGGCGGTGCAGCCGCGCGCGCACATCCTGCTCAGCTCCATACAACTTCTCATCGAAGACATCGCTTTGGACGAAGACACCGCAACGACCGTCGACTTTTCCGCCCTTTTCGCGGAGCGGGGAGGCGTTTCCGCCGAGGGCACTCTCTCCCTTGCCGATCCCGCGGCGCGCACGTCCCTTGAGGCGGCGATTACCGACCTCCCCCTCGCGGTCTTCTCGCCGTATGCGGCGGACGCGGTGGGGCGCCCGATCCGACAGGGGGAATTCAGCGGCGACTTCAGGGTAACGGTCGACGAAAACGCCCTCAACTCCACAAACCAGTTGCGCGTCCAGTCAATCCGCTTCGGCGACGCCATACGCTCCGGTGCCCCGCCGGTGGGCGTGGCTGTCGCCGCCCTCGAAAACCGGAACGGCCTGATCTCTCTGGATGTTCCCATCCGCGGCAGGCTGGACGACCCCGATTTCCAGCCGACGCGCCTTTTCCTCGGCATACTCCGCACCACGGCCCTCCGCGCGCTCACCGCGCCCCTGAGTATCGCGGGATCGATGATCGGCGGCAGCATTCCCGGCCTGTCCATCCTCCGCGCGGCGGAGGACGATACCGATGACCTGAGCCTCGTCGCCTTCGCGGCGGGGGAGTCCCGTCTCGACCAACGAGCCCGCGACCGCCTCGACACCCTCGCCGCCTTTCTCCGCGACCGTCCGCAGGCTGTCCTCAAACTGCAACCATCCGTCGATCCCGATGTGGATCGGCTCTCCGCCGCGCGGGCGTCGCTCGACAAACGCCTTGCGGAGATCGACGCCCCCTCACGCTCGCAGGCCATGCGTGCGCTCTATGCCGAGATTTTCGGCCACCCCGCGCCGACGGCGGCGGAAGGCGGCGAAGCGTCACGCGAACCGGAAGCCGGGCGGGAAGAGCGAAGCGAAACGGAAGACCCCGCACCCGGCTTTTACCTCGGCGACAGAGAAGAACGCACCCCCGGCAACGGACGTTTCTACAAGGCTCCGGGCACGGACCGCCGGGTGGCGGGGCGCGGGTTTTACCGCGACACGCCCCCGTCCCGTCCCGCCCGCGACCGGCCGCAGGCGCCCGTTACCGAGTCGGCGGAGCCATCGGCGCCAACCCCCGGCATCGCGGAAATGGAGGAGCGCCTCCTCGAGGAGTTTTCGCCGGACGAAGATTTCACGGAGAAACTGGCGGCGGCACGCCTCGAAAGCGTGCATAGCTACCTCGTCGACGAAGCCGGTCTTTCCCCGCAACGCCTGCGCCTCCCCCCGGCGGGTGAACGCCCGGCCCGCGAGGGCGCGCACGTGCACTTTGAATTTGCCACCGAACTCGAATAACCCGATGTCCTTAACCATGAAGAACCGTCAGAAATCACGCGGCGTGCTTCGCGCCGGTGCCATCCTGACCCTCGCGGCCGTGATGACCACAGGGTGCACGCTCTCGAAAGACACCCATCCGCCCCGCACGGCGATCGAGCAGCTGCTCCTCAGCACTGCCGTCGACAACGCCCTCAAGGGCGTCGAGCTTCCCGACGTGGCGGGCGAGCGCGTCTACGTCGACGCCAGCCTGCTCGACGCCTACGACCGCGGGTACGTCGTGGGCTCCGTGCGCGCGCTCCTCAGCGAGAACGGCGCCCGGCTGCAGTCCTCGCGCGAAGACGCCGACATGATCGTCGAGGCGCGGAGCGGGGCACTGGGGATGGACATAGCCGACGCCCTCGTCGGGATACCGTCGATCCCGATCATCATTCCGGGAGCGGGCACCTCGGAATTCCCCGAACTCGTGCTTTACTCCTCCAACAAGCAGGACTCCGTCTCCAAGATCGCGCTGCTCGGCTATTACAAAGACGGAACCAACGCGTTCTCCACCGAACCGCTCGTCGGGACCGCCTACTTCAACCGCTACAAGTTCCTCCTTCTCCTAAGCATCAACTTCACCGATATTCCCGAACGCCACCGCTACTGAGACCGGCGGGCGCGGGCACGGAAGAACTCCGGACGAAGCGATCCGACGGCGCCCGGCGCGGAAACGCCGGAGGAGGCGACGTCGCCGCGCCAGCCACAATAAAAAAGCCCCCGCGGATGAGCGGAGGCCGGAGTGGAAAGATCAACTGCGCGGCGGAGCTTACGCCCCCTCGTCCTCAAGCTTGCGCGCGAGGTCGCGGCGCACCCAGTCGCGCAGGAGTTCCGTCTCGTAGAAAAACGTATCGGACGCGCGCGGCGAGCGCACGCGGTACATAAACGACATGTCGCGCAGATTTTCGCTGCCTTCGAGAATCACATTGCCGTCGGCGTCCTTCACGGTGAAATTGAATTCAAGCCGCGGCGGGTAGATGTGCTCGACATAGCGGATGTCCTGGTTGTGACGGTTGCGCCACGGTTGGATGTCGCCCGCCATGTCGATATCCGTAAACTCAAGGACGAGCGTGCGGTCGCCGAGAAAGCGTTCGATTCTTGGCGCGAGGTTGCGCTGAAGTTCGCGTTCGAAGACCGGCTGCGAGCGTTCTTCGCTCATGCCGCTCACCGAAAAGTCACGGAACGACTTCGGATCGACAAACGAGACTTCCAGCGAGGCTGCGGCGGCCAACGCCGGCACAAAAGCCAAAACGGCGGTGAGGTATTTCCATTTCATAGCATGTTGTGGGTTGAGATTGTGGGTTTGGAGTAAAGACCCATGGGAATACGCCGGAAAACGCCCGCCGGATGCACCCTTCGGGCGAATTCTCCGTGCTTTGTTGAATATGCGAGGCACCGGCACGCCACTCTATTTCACAAAAACGCCGCCGCGGCGAGACTATCCGCCCATGCCCGGCTCAGGCCAATGGGGTGCCATTGTGGCCGAGCCGCTAGGGACACAGGACTCGATCACGATCCCGTCACACCAGCCGCTTCCAGTCCGGGTGTTCGCCCACGCGCTTGACGAGCGCCTTGATCTCTTGGGCCTTGTCCTTGGGGCAGACAAGCGTCGCGTCCTCCGTCTCGATGACGATGAGGTCCTCCGTCCCGAGCACGGCGAGGAGGCGCTTTCCGCTGCCGATGACGATGTTGCCCGAGCCTTTGTGGACCATTGCGGCACCCTTCACGGCGTTGCCCTCGTCGTCCAATTCGTTGTGGCGCGCGACCGCCGGCCATTCGCCGACATCGTCCCAGTCGAACGACGACTCCAGCACCCGCACTGCCTCCGCCTTTTCCATGATGGCGTAGTCGACGGAAATCTTCTCGAGGCTGGGGTAATGCTTTTCGAGGAGAGGACCGAGGTCTTCGCCTTCGCGCAGACCGTCGGCAACGGCCTGGAGCGCCTTCCACAGGTCCGGGGTGAAGCGCGCGAAACAGTCCGCGATCACCGGCACACGCCAGAAGAACATCCCCGCGTTCCAGTAATAGCCACCCGCATCCACGTACTCGCGCGCCGTCGCGTCGTCCGGCTTCTCTTTGAACGCGTCCACCGTGTAGACCGGTTTTTCGCCCGCGCGGTCCGCCTCCTCGCCCCGGCGGATGTAGCCGTAACCGGTGGCCGGATAAGTCGGCTGGATGCCCACCGTGACGAGTGCGTCCGACCCTTCGGCGGCGGCGAATGCCGCGTCCAGATCGCGCTGGAAGGCCGCATGGTCGTGGATCACGTGATCCGCCGGCAGCATCGCGAAGGCCGCCCCGGCGTTTTTGTCGGCCACGAGAACAGCCGCGAGGCCGACCGCCGCCGCCGTGTCACGCCCCACCGGCTCGGCCACCACATTCGCCGGCGGCACCGAGGGGCAGCACTCCAACACCGCGTCGCGCTGCTCCACGTTTGTGATGATAAACACATTCTCCGGCGGCACCAGGTCGCCAAGGCGCTCAATCGTCTGCGTGAGCATCGGCCTGTCGCCGACAATCGGCAGCAGGTGCTTCGGCCGCGCAAGACGGCTCTGCGGCCAGAAACGCTCCCCGCGCCCCCCGGCCATAATCACAACATATCGCTCTTTGCTTTTGGACATGCCCTCCAGTCTCACCCGCCCCGCCAAAACCGCAAACCCAAACAGCCCTCCGATTTCGGGTTGCCAAGCGCCCCGACCTCCCCAGAGTCTCCCGTCTTTGCAGGAGAGGTGACAGAGTGGACGATTGTGCCTGACTCGAAATCAGGTGAGCCGGCAACGGTTCCGGGGGTTCGAATCCCTCCCTCTCCGCCATTTATGCGGCCTTGACAGCGATTCGGTGATTCGTGGTATTGTTCGAGAATGACGCGAAACGGGGGTGAAACAGGGGCAAAAACGAGAAAGTCCCTGATCGAAAGTCAGGTTCAGAGACGGAGGAACTTCCGGTTGTCGCCGGAGGAAAAGGCAGATGCGCGGGAAGCGCTGTCGCTTTTGGCCGGCTCGGGAGTTACGCTGGCGGAATGTGTGCGGATTGCCATGCAGATCCGGGGGCCGGGGAGGGTGGCGGAAAAATCGGCGCCGTTCGGGCACGCATTGGCGGAATTTCTCGAATCGGTGCGTGCGAGCGGGCGGCGGGAGAAGACGGTGCAGTATTACGAGGATGTCTTGGTTACGCTGGAGCGAGATTGGCCGGAAATCGAAACTGCGGGGCTGGTGCCCGAACTGTTGATTGAGTGGATCGGCGAGCGGCCCACGGTTGGGGGGCGGAAGGCGCGGTGGCGCGCCTTGAGCGCATTTTTGCGCTGGGGCGAGCGTGAGGGATTGTTCCGGTCGCAAGTGCGGGAATCGGTGGCGAATGCGAATGTATTGAGCGGGCGGCATGAGGCAAAGGAGCCGGAGTTTTTGAGCGTGGACGATGCGAAACGGGTGATTGAGGGTGTTCCGACGGAGGTTCGTCCGGGGGTGGCGCTGGGGCTGTTTGCCGGGGTGCGCCCGTGGGAGATTGCCCGCCTGGAGTGGGCGGCGGTTGACCGCGGAAGTAAGGTGATCCGCGTTGCGGCCGCTGTGAGCAAGACGGGCCGCGGAAGGATCATTGAAGGGCTTCCCCCGGCCTTGTGGAGCTGGATCGGACGTGGAAAGGGTTTGGTATGCGGCGGCCGGACGGCCCGGCAGATTACGGACGCATGCAAGGCGGCGCTCGGCTGCGGGCCTTGGCCGCACGACGCGTTGCGGCATTCATTCGCTACCTACCACGTCGCGTTGAAGCGGGATCCGGGGCGGACTGCGTTGATCCTCGGGCATGAGGGGGCGCCGACAATGCTCTATCGCCATTACCGCGGGCTGGCGACGAAGGCTCAGGCGGAGCGGTATTTCGGGTTGCGTCCTTAGAGGGTTGAGCAGTTAGCAGTTGGAGAGAAAGAAGAGGAGCGGAGTCATGACGGCAATGAGGATCAGCCACGGTGTTTCATCGTCTCGTGGGGCAGGGTTCTTTGCTTAAGAGTCGGAGGGCGGAGGCGGGGCTCCGTCGCTACGGGCGAATGGTCAATCCAGCAGCGGTTCGGTGGGGGTGCGGGGGTTGAGGCGGTTGTGGAGTTTGTAGGCGGCGTAGGCGGCGAGGGTGAGGAGTGCGGCGTAGGGG